>JAFRLX010000005.1 GCA_017430965.1 Clostridia bacterium
AATAAATCCCTCCATCATATGCGCAGCATACTTCATAGCGCCGGCTACTTCATATTCCGCAGGAATACTTCATAAATCACGCAAGGGATTTATTTCATTGAAAAAACACCGTTTGTATCACAAACGGTGTTTTTTCTTGGCGGAAGCGGTGGGATTCGAACCCACGAGCCCTTGCGGACTACCGCATTTCGAGTGCGGCTCGTTATGACCACTTCGATACGCTTCCGAGTATAGAATTTGTAAAGCTTAAATAGTATAGCACACTCTTATAAAAAAAGCGAGAGAAAATTTTAAAAAGCTATTATCTCTCGCTTTTTCTTTTTTGACTGTTCGGCTGACTATTTTGCCACTGCGGCAAGGTGCGAAGTCAGGTAGCCGATATCGGTGCCCATATCCGCCTCTTTTTCGGCAATAACCGTGACAAGATAGCCGGTACCTTTCTCGACAATGAACTCGAACTTAATAAATTCGGTATTGTCGTGACCGGCGCGCTTTCCGCTGTAGCAGTAGGTGACGGTGGAATCGCCTTTTTCGCTGGAAAGTTTCTTTTCCCCTTCCAAGCCGCCTTTGGCAAGCTGCTTAATCAGTTCCTCACCTTCGTCCACATCGGCGCTGCCGTACCTGACAACATCGGCGCTGACCTTGCCTTTGACATAGGAACCGTCTTTCTGCTTTTTCCAGCCATCGGTATTGTCTTTAGCAGCGGTCGTTTTTTGCTGCGCACTATCGCCTTTGGCGGTAGTGGTTTGCTTGCCCGAGCCTTCTTTTCCGCCGGCGGCAGTCGTTTGCTTGCTCTCGCCCGCATCTTTGCCCGCCTCGGAGGAATCAGCCGCATTATTGTTCTTTTTATCTGCAGCAGAGGTCTTACCACCGGCTTTCTCGCCCTCTTTTGCTTTTGCGGCATCTTCCTCACTGTTTTGAGAAACACCGCTTTTTGCCTGCGCCGATGAGGACTTTTCCTCTGTTGACTTACAGGCGGTAAACGCAAAGAGCACAAGTATCGCGATAAAAAGAACCGGTAATACTTTCTTCATCATAACTAACCTCTGTAATATGTGTTGGCAATGACATCTGCAATGCTTGTTTTTGCCTCTTCTTCGGAACTGCCGTAAACAAAATAGACTCTGACTCTGTCGCCGGTTTGGAAAATGTAGGTCATGTGGTACTTGCCGAAGACATAACCGTTTTCATCCTTCTCTGCCTTATTAACTTTTTCCAGCAGCTCTATGCCGACACCATCGGAATAGACATCTTTGGAATAAGAAATCCTTTTCGGCTTACTATTCTCTTTTTCTGCCATTTCTTCATAGAACTTTAAATAATCATCCGCATTCTTATAGCCTGCCTCTTTGAGATAATTGACCGGGCACATAATGGCGCGGATATCGGTGCCGTTCTTGACAACCTGGTTGACTGCCTCATTGCTCCAGCCGTTGGGGGCAATGCAGCCCACCTTGGTGAGGTCACCGAAGGTCCACTGGTCAAGGGTTTTGTTGTTTTCCGGTGTTGTGGTGGAATACGGAACTTCGCCTGAATTGTCGCCGCTTGATTTTTTTGTGGTCTTGTCGCCTTTTTTGGTTGCCTTATCGGTTTTTGCGGCAGTGGCGGTAGTGGTTTTACTGCTCCCTGCCTCGGTCACAACAACGGTTTTCGGGTTGCCCTCGGAATCGGTAATCACTTCACCGGCGGCATTGGTCGCTTTTTCGGTGACATTTTTGCCGTCCTCATCTGTCACGGGCACGCCGATTTCGGTAACGACTTCGCCATTTTCATTTGTCACAGCTGCGCCGTTTTTATCGGTCACAATAACCGCCACGGATTTCGCTGCGCCTTCTTTTTTCTTACAGCCTGCAAAAATGCCGCAAGCGATGATAAAACACAAACAAATTGCTACTATTCTTTTGTTCATACCATCTACCTCTTTTGTTCGCAAAACTTATGATAATTGGTGAATGAAAAGCCCGGAAAACAGCTTTGGTTCAAACCAGGTGGACTTGGGAGGCATAACTTCTCCCGCATCCGCAATCGCCATTAAATCCTCAATGCCGGTCGGGTACATGGCAAACGCCAGGCACATATCCTCGCGGCAACGCTTTTCTAACTCTTCTAACCCCCGGATACCCCCTACAAAATCAATGCGCTTATCCGCTCTCGGGTCTCCAATTCCCAAAATGGGAGAAAGCACCTCGTTTTGCAACACGGCTACATCTAAACGCGCAAGCGGATTGCCTTCATCGCAAAGCCCGCTCTTTAACTCCATTTTATACCATTTGCCTGCCAAATACAAGCCGAATTCATGCCTTTTTTTCGGTCTGTATTTTCCCGCCTGCGGGGTCAGGATAAACTTTTCGGAAAGCGCGACAAAAAATGCTTCTTCGCTTAATCCGTTCAAATCCTTCACCACGCGGTTGTAGTCCATAATCGCCAGCTCGCTTTGCGGAAATGCCACAGCCAGGAAATAATTAAATTCCTCTTCTCCGGTATAGCCCGGGTGCTGTTCGCGGCGCATTTGCGCCACCCTGACAGCGCTTGCAGCGCGGTGGTGACCATCTGCAATATAGAGCGCAGGCACTTCCTCAAACAAGGCGCTGAGCGCCTGAACACGCTGCGCATCGCTAACCACCCACACGGTGTTGATAACGCCTTCACTTGCAAAATCATACACCGGTTTTTGTGTGGCGGTGACTTCTTTGACAATGCGGTTGATGCCCTCATGGTCGCGATAGGTCAAGAAAATGGGGCCGGTGTTGGCATCGCAGGTATCCACATGGTTGATGCGGTCCTGCTCTTTGTCCGCGCGCGTGTGCTCATGCTTTTTAATAACATTATTTAAGTAATCATCTGCCGCAGCGCAGCACACAATGCCGGTTTGCACTCTGCCGGTCATTACCTGCCGATATATGTAGTAGCACGGCCACTTGTCTTGCGCGCAAACACCGCTGCTGACAAGCTTATCCAAATTCTCTTTGGCTTTGGCATACACCTTGGGGTCATACAAGTCGGTGCCTTCCGGCAAATCGATTTCCGCTTTATCCACATGCAAAAAGCTGTAGGGTTTCCCCTCTACCATTACTTTGGCTTCCGCACTGTTCATCACATCGTAAGGCAGTGCCGCTACCTCCTTCGCCATAGCGGGAACAGGGCGCACTGCTTTAAAAGGGCACATCGTTGCCATTAGCTGTTTGCCTCTTCAAACGCCTTCATAAAGGCGACCAATTTCTCAACGCCTTCCATCGGCATAGCATTGTAGATAGATGCTCTCATACCGCCGACAGAGCGGTGACCTTTCAGGTTAATAAAGCCCGCTTCGGTAGCCTCAGCCACAAACTTCTTGTCGAGTTCTTCATTACCGGTCACAAAAGTAACATTCATCATGGAGCGGTAAGCAGGCTCCACAGCACTCTTAAACAGCTTCGATTGGTCTAAGAAATCATACAACAGAGCACATTTTTTCTCGTTGTATGCTTTTCTGGCTTCCAAACCGCCGTTTTCTTTAATCCACTGCAGCACAAGCCCGCACATATAGATGCACCAGCAAGGCGGTGTATTCATCATGCTGCCGGCTTCTGCCTGGGCTTTCCAATCCATATAGGTAGGATATTTGCCCTCAAGACCTGTGAGCAAATCTTCTCTGACAATCACAACTGCCATGCCGGCAGGCGCAATGTTCTTTTGCACGCCGGCATAAATGACACCGAACTTGGAAACATCAATCGGCTCGGAAAGGATGCAGGAGGACATATCTGCCACAATCGGTGCATCGGTCTCGGGTATGTAGTTCCACTTGGTGCCGAACACGGTGTTGTTATAGCAAATGTGCAGGTAATCCGCACCCTCGCTCAAATCGAGCTGCTCCTGCTGCGGAATGTAGGAATAGGTTTTATCATCCGAAGAAGCGGCAAGGTGAATTTTGTCGCTAAAGCGCAGCGCTTCTTTATAGCACTTGGTGGAAAACTGACCGGTGCGCACATAATCGGCAACCCCTGTTTTGAGCAGGTTCATCGGAATTGCGGCAAACTCGAGCGTTGCACCGCCCTGCAGGAACAATACCTTATAGTTATCCGGAATTTGCATCACTTCTCTGAAATCAGCCTCTGTTTGAGCAATAATTGCCTCAAATGCCTTGGAACGGTGAGACATTTCCATAACCGAAGTACCGGTACCACCGTAGTTGAGGATTTCCTCCTGTGCTTTCTTGAGCACCTCCACAGGTAACATAGACGGACCTGCCGAAAAGTTGTAAATTCTTTCTTTAAACATTTCTTCATCTCCCAATTAGATTAATTATTATTTTACACAATTATTAGTATTATATAATATTATCTTCTATTAGTCAATGTTAAAATGCAAACCGGCACCACACCGAGAAGCAGGTTGCCGGCAGGCATGAGTGTACCCAGCACCCATTCACTGCCGTAGCGGTTGACCGGCAGAAAGAGCGCAAAGAGCAAAACCGCCGCTATCGGCAGCAGGGAGAGCAGGGGTTTTGCCCGCTTCACAAAGCCGCGCTGCGGCAGGCTCCCGCAAAAAGCGGCAGTGAGCACACGGACCAACAGCACAAAAAAGCCGAGGCTCATAACAATCCAAACACCGGAGATTAAGCTTTCAAAGTGTTCTAATTTTACCAGAGAATCCGTGCTGCGAATCAAGGCAAAGAACGGATAAGACAGCTTTTCGCTCAGCGCCGTACCGAACACGCTTTGCACCATTAACAGCACAGCGCTCATAAACACATTGCTGCCGACCGCGCACGCTTCATATGCCCGCAAACTGCCGTTTTTCCCTTCAAAGTCATAGAGCAGAAAACACAGCAGCCCGGTGGAGCCGACAGGAAACAAAAATGCGCGCAGCACACCGGTAAAGCTTTCTGCCTTTACAGGCAACAAACGCTTCAGCGAAACCCCTTCCGCACAAAAAAGCAGCAGTAAAGCTAAGCAAATGAGCATCAAAATGAAAATGATGGCGGCGCTTCTTCCGGCAGCCCGAGGCGGTGCGAGTGTAAACAGCGCCGCACACAACGCAGCGGCACTGATGCACACAAAACGCGGCAAATAGCCGAAAGCGGTGGAAGAAAGGCGCTCATAAAACGCGCACAAATAGAACACGGCAATCGCACTCAGCCACAGCCACAGCAAAACAGCACCCGCGCGCGCCGCTCCTTCCCCCAACCGCGCGCACACCAGCCGGCGCAGTGAGCCAAATTGCGCGACTGCGCGAAACAGCACATAGGCAATACCCGCTGTGAACACAATGCTCAACAGCGGAATAACTACCGCTACTTTTCCCGCATAGCGGCTGACCGCACCCGGCAGCAAAAACACCGCAAAACAAGCGGTGCCGATGCAATACATAAAGGCGGTTTGGCGAAATGTGGCTTTTGGCATAGGCGCTCCTTTCAGGGGTTTGACTACCTTAATGTGAAATTCAAATCGGTTTTTTGCACAATATCCACGCGATACACGGTGTTTTGCAGCGCTGCGCGCGGGTCGGCAATGCTGCCAAAGCTTTGCCGCTCTAAAGCACCCTGCACATCCAAAGCATCCAACTGCTTTTGCTGCAAAAGAGTCAAAAGAGATTGCATTTCCTCTAAAAAGCGCTGCTTTTGCTCGCGCAAACACTCCTCGGTGCGGCTCTCTTCCTGCAGGCTTTGCCCCGCAAAGCGGACAAAGCGGCTCTGCAACCGCAGGCGGAAGGTGACCGTGCCGACAGAATCCCCCTGCCGCTCAAAGTGCTTGGTACAGCTTAGCTTTTTGGTAACAAGGTCGCCCCCTTTGACACCGACAACGGTTTTGATGCGCCTCTCTCCCAGGAAGTTGAGGGCTCTGGACTGAGCGCGGGTGAGCACCGCTTTCACACTGCCGCCCTGTAAGAGTGCATAACCTTTAAACACCAGCACCGCTTTTTTGGCGGAATTGACACCCTCCTCTTTTTCACCAATCAGCGGCAATGCCAGGCACTGATTCTCCGCAAGCGCCTGCGCACACTCCAGCACGGTGGTAGGGTGATAATAGCCCTCCTCCTTACCTGCCAGGTTGAGGTTGGTCAACACTTCATTGGTAGAGATGCTGTCTGCGCTGATTCTTTTGAGCATCGCCAGCGCCGACCCTTCGCACAGGTAAACATAAGAAGAAAGCTGCAGCACATTGCTGCCGAGCAGGTAATCCAAAACGCTCTTGATGCCTTTTTGTGCGGAAGGCATCCCGATTAAGAAGTGCTTGGCATATGACAAGGTTAAATACTTGTCAGACAAAATCTGCGCTTGCTTCTCCGCTTCGGCAAAGCTGCCGGCAGAAGCGCTGATTACGCTTTGCTTATGAAAGGCGGAGCTGTCATCAATCACACTGCTGACATAGCTGATTTGTGCCTGCTCCTGCACATCAAAGCCCACGCTTTTGACCATCGCGCTCTTGGCGATGTTTTGCACTGCAAAGCTTTCTTGAAGCCCCGAAAACGGAAGAAAGACAAACAATGCCGCCAACAGCAGCGATAACACAAGCCTAATGTTTCGCTCCACTGCGTTGCCTCCTGACAATCGTATCCTTCCACCAAGAGGAAAAACCGCCGGTGGAAAACGGTGTTAAAAACGGCAGAGAAAAATTCTCAATGGTGTTGAAGTAAAAAATCATTACCGTTACGCCGATGGCGAGGGCAAACAAGCCGCCCGCCGCTGCCGCCAGCACCAGCGCAAAGCGCATCACGCGCAGCGCATTGGCAAGGCTTTGGTACGGCAGCACAAAGCTGGTAATGCCGGCAATTGCCGTGAGCATCACCACAGCGGGGGATGCCAGCTTGGCACTGACAGCGGCATCGCCCACAATCAACCCCGAAACAATCGAGACCGCCTGCCCCACGCCGTTGGGCAGGCGCAGCCCGGATTCTATTAAAATTTCAAAAGCAATCAACATCAGCACCACCTCGGTAAAGGTGGAAAACGGCATGCCGAATTTTGCCTGCATAATTGATTGTGCCAGCTTATCCGGCAAAATTTCACAAGAGAAGTTTGCCACCGCGATATACAGAGCCGGCAGCAGCACATTCACTGCCAGGCAAATGTAGCGAATGATGCGCACAAAAGAGGCATACGCAGGCGCAGCGGCATAATCCTCCGGCGCCTGCATAAACATAGCGAGGTTTGCCGGCACCACAAAGCCGACAGGGTAACCATCTGCCAATACCGCAACTTTGCCGTTCAAAATGTTGGCGCAGAGCTTATCTGCCCGCTCCGTATGCATGACAGTGGGGAGCATGCCGAACTGCTTGGCACTGATAGCTTTTTCCACTTGCCCCAAGCTGACCAAAGCGGAAAAATCGACCTGTTCGAGCCTTTGGCTGACTGCCTGCACAAGCGCAGGCGCCGCAATGTTTTTCATATAGAGCACGGCAACGGTGGTCTTGCTCACACTGCCGAGTTCGAACTGCTTTATGACCAAATGGTGTGAGCGCAAATGGCGCCTGACAATCGCAGTGTTCATCCGAATCGGCTCAATAAAACCGTCTTTTGAGCCCTTGATAACGCTCTCGCTTTCCGGTTGCTCAATGCTTCTGGTGCTAAAGCCCTTGATGTCGAACACAAACGCGCAGCGGCAAGCATCAAACACAATCACAAAATTGGCGCTGAGAATCGCTTCGATTGCCGCACAGAGGCTCCCGACTTTTTTGACAGATGCGTGCTGAAGGTACCCCTGTTCGAGAAGTTTGACCGCTTTTGCTTCGCTCTTGCAGTTTTGAAATACTACCATCTCATGAAAGGCAGACAAAATGTTTTCATCCACAACGCTGTCTTTCACCAAACCGTCAATACAAAAAACATAGGCGTGCACTGCGCCGAAGGAAAGTGTGGAAGCGACAAAATCATCACTTTCACCCAAATAGGCTTTAATTTGCGCCGCATTGACCGCGGTGTTTTCAATTTCCTCGCGGTAGCGAATGCTCTGCTCGGCATCCAACCAGTATTTATCCATACCATCACCTGTTGTTAGGGTTTTACGAAATCAATGAAATATACAAATTAAGGATTGCCGGCAAATCCTTTGGCGTTATGGAGTTTGTTTGGACAAGGGTGCGGGTGTTCCGCCCACTCGCCAATATGCCAATAGGCTCCTTATCAAAAAAAGCCCTGCGCGTGGTGCGCAGGGCTTTGGATAGACTATTCTTATTGCTCCTCGATGGAATTTAAAACATCATCAAAACTTGCAGAGGGTTTGGCGCGCTCAATCGGCTTTTCTTCTTCGGGTTCCGGCCTTTCTTTGACACTAATCGGCTCATGCGCCGCTACCGCCGCTTTTTTGTACTTTTCGCGCTTAACCTTTTTGGCATGCTCATTGCGCAAATCGCCCATGCGGTTAATTAAGCCGCTGATGGTAAGAGAGAACACCAACATGGTTAAAGAATACAGCGCTACCGCTATCATAGTATACATAAAGTAGAAAGGCAAGGCTCTCATAATGATGCGCAGAATGATAAACAGAACCGTTGCCACCAAAAACTCACCGATAAAGGAAATCGAAATCACCCGCAGGCAAGCGCCGGTGGAAGAGCGGAAAGGCTTTTCCGACTGCCCGTTTTGTGAAATGAAGAAGATGTTGAGCAGCGCATACGCAAGCGGCACACACAGCACAAACACATACATACTCATCACGCGGATGTAGGTGTTGCTAAACAGGTTTTCAAACGACTGGTTCATGATATACGCTGTCATTTTCGGCGCCACCGCAGTGGAAGCCGAATAGTAAGCGACATGCGCTGACTTTAACCAGCCCAAAACAGTAGGCGCTGCAATCAGGCAAAAAATCAGCTGCCCGACAGCAAACAGGCAAACCGCCGCCAATAAAATGATACTTAAAACAGAAGTTGTTTCTGCGGAAATCTTTTTCATTTTTCCTACCTCTTAATTTATTTCTTTAATATTATAGTAAATTCACATCCATTTATCAACCAAAAATTTATGAATATTGTGTTAACTATTGCTTTTTTTCGTTTTTTTCGCTATCATAGAGGCATTATGAGAATGCGAAAGAAGAAAAACTTAGAACCGCGGCTTGCCGCCTGCGCGGATATTACCATAGAGCTCGGCGAGCAAAAACCCGATTGGCAAGCCGTTTTCGGCAACAGCAACCCCCTGCACCTGGAAATCGGCTGCGGCAAAGGCGCCTTTACCGAAGAAATTGCAAGAAGAAATCCCGACATAAACTTTGTGGCAATCGAAATGGAAGCCAATGTGGCAGTGATGGCAATGGAAAAAATCAAAGCCGCCAAACTCCCCAATGTGCGCTTTATGGTAGTGAATGCCGACAAACTGCTTGAAATTTTTGAAGAAAACGCGGTGGAGAGAATCTACCTCAACTTTTCCTGCCCCTTCCCGAAAAAGCGGCACACCAAGCACCGCTTGACCTATGAAGCATTTTTAAACCGCTACAAGGTCATCTTGCCACCGGGGAAAGAAATCCACTTAAAAACCGATAAAGAGGAGTTTTTTGACTTCTCGATAGAGGAGTTTGAAAAATGCGGCTGGGAGCTGAAAAACATCACCCGCGATTTGCACCACAGTGCGTGGGCACAAGAAAACATTGTGACCGAGTATGAAAGCCGCTTCACGGCACTCGGGCAACCGATATTCCGTTTGGAAGCGGTGAACAACAAAAAATGAACCAATACTTCGTTATCGCTACTCTCCTTATTGAGGGTGCCCCTTTGTTGTAAGTAATAGGTAATAGTGAAGAAGTAAGAAGTGTGGGCGGGATACCCGTGCCCGTTCCGCTACGCTCTACTAAAACATGCCAATGATGATTGGCTAAAAAAATACTGTTCGCAATATGCGAACAGTATTTTTTTATTCTTCTTCAAATTCAATGTCGAACTCCAGCGGTTCGCCGCAGTTCGGGCAGTCCACACTGCCCTCTAAAATCACACTTTCTTGCAAATAAATGGTTTCGTGGCAAGCAGGGCACTCGATTTCATACATCTCTTCGCCCTCTTCTTCATCAAAAAGCGCATCCTCTTGCTCGAGCACAGTCTCTTCCTCTTCAAAGGGAGCATCTAATTCATCCTCTTGCGTTTCGGAAAGTGCCGGAGCGAAATCGACTTCATCGTCCTCATCGTCCTCGTCGTCATCTTCATACTCTTCTTCGAAGTCCTCTGCAAAATCATCCTCCGCGAAGTCATCCTCTACATCGTCTTCATCGGAAAAATCTTCTTCACCAAACAGTTCATCATCAAAAATGAAGTTTTCAACGGTATCCAGGTCTTCATCCACTTCACTCAAGCGGGAATCAATGTTATCGATATTATCCGCATTAAACTCAACATCCTCTGCCAGAGAGTCCAGCACATCGAGAATGGAATCATAAATCTTTTGAGTTTGAGAATCGGTAATATTGCTCGCTGCAATAACGCCCTTTAAATACGCAATTTTTTCGAGAGTTGTCATGTTGCTCACGACCTTTCAATCTGTAAGATTATTTATTGGCTCTGCCTAAGCACTCACCGGTGCGGGTATCAATCTTAATGAGCTCGCCTTCATTCATAAAGCCGGGAACCTTGACCACTGCGCCGGTTTCCACGGTAGCGGGCTTGGTTACGTTGGTTGCTGTGTTGCCCTTAACACCGGGTTCGGTTTCGGTAATCAGCAAATCCACAAAGGTGGGCGGCTCCACGGAGAACACCTCGCCCTTAAAGGAAACGAGCTTGCACACCATGTTCTCTTTGACAAACTTAAAGTTGTCGCCCAAAACGGAAGCGGAAATCGGAGCCTGCTCATAGGTTTCGGGGTCCATGAAGTAATAGATGTCACCATCGTTATAGAGATACTCCATATCCTTTCTTTCTACATAAGCCTGCTCAAATTTCTCGGTGGGGTTAAAAGAGCGCTCCACCACGCTGCCTGTAATCACATCTTTATATTTGGTGCGCACGAATGCCGCGCCCTTGCCCGGCTTTACATGCTGAAATTCGATAACCTGATAGACCTTACCGTCCATTTCAAAAGTCATACCGTTTCTGAAATCACCTGCTGAAATCATTGCTGTTTTCCTCCAATATCCATTACTATGCGGAAAGTAGTTTTCCCCATTATTTATCTTATTATATTATTAAAAGCGCAATAAATCAAGAAAAAATTACAGAACAAGCAATTTTTTCTCACTTTCGGTTAAATTCAAAATACCGGAAGCGCTGTGGTAAATCATGTCCTCAATGCGCACCCCGAACCTGCCGGGCAGGTAAATGCCGGGCTCCACGGTGACCACATCCCCCTCTTGGAAAACCTCTTTGCTCACCGTGTTAAAGCAAGGCTCTTCGTGGATTTCCACGCCCACACCATGCCCGAGACCGTGGCCGAAATAGTCGCCATAGCCCGCTGCTTTAATAATGTTGCGCGCGGTGGCATCAATCTCCACACACTTGGCGCCGCTCTTGGCAGCCGCAATGGCGGCATTTTGAGCAAAAAGCACGGTGTTATAGACCTCCACCATCGCGGCATCCGGCTCGCCGAGCGCCACGGTCCTGGTCATATCCGAGTGGTAAAAATCGACCACTGCTCCGAAATCCATGGTGATAAAATCGCCCTTTTGCACCCTCCTTTTGCCGGGCACGGCATGCGGCTTTGCGCTGTTTTCACCGGAGGCGACAATCGTTTCAAACGAGAGTGCATCCGCCCCGTGAGAGAGCATGAAATAATCCATTTCGAGCTGAATTTCTTTTTCTGTCATCCCCTCTTTGATAAAAGAGAGGATGTGCTCAAAACAGGCATCCGTAATTGCCTGCGCGGCGCGGATTTTTTCCACCTCCTGCGGCGATTTTTTGCGGCGCAGGGTGTTGAGCAGCAGCCGGTCCAGCGCTCCCGAAGCATCGAGCGTGCAGGCGGCAAGCTCGCTTTGCAAAATGCGGTAGGCTTCCACCGAGGTATGCTGCGCTTCAATGGCAAGCACCTTGTAGGGTTTTTCGGCTAAAAACGCCTTTAAATTGGCAAGCGGTCTGCCTTTTTCAAGCAGCACCTGCGCGCCCTTCACTGCCTGCTGTGCCGCTGTGATATAGCGCGAATCGGTGAAGAAAAACGCTTCCTCCCGCGCCACCACCAACGTGCCGTTGGAAGAGGCAAAACCCAAGAGGTAGTTGCGGTTCGGTTCACTTGTAATCACCGCTGCATCGATGCCGGCAGGCAAGGACTGCTGCAATGCTTTAATTTTGGTATTCATAAATCTCCTCGGTAAATAAGGATTTGGCATCGCCAAATCCTTATTTGCACAAAATATCCACTGCTTTTATATAGGAGCCTTTGCCCAGCCCCATCACGGTAGCGGTGCACACTTCACTGAGCACCGAGTGGGCACGAAACGGTTCGCGCTTGGTAATGTCGCTCATGTGCGTTTCCACTACCGGCACATCCACGCCTTCAATCGCATCGTGAATGGCATAGGAATAGTGAGTCCACGCACCGGCATTGAGCACAATACCATCGTAAACACCGACCGCCTTGTGAATGGCCTCTACCAGCTCGCCCTCGAAATTGGTCTGCAAAAAGTCGCACTGCGCGCCCAAAGCGGCAGCGTGCGCAGCAATCTGACGGTTGATATCCTCTAAGGTTTCGCCGCCGTAGATTTCGGGACTGCGGGTGCCGGTTAAGTTTAAATTGACTCCGTTAAGAATTAATAAACGCATTCTTTAATATCTTCCTCATACATTTCGGCTTTGATATGCTCCGGGAAATCAAATTGCGTGCCGTGCAATTCGTTGTAAATCTTAAAAAACTTTCTTTCTTTTGCGCGGCGCTTTCTAAAAATATCCTTATAGAAAGGATTGGTTTCAAACTTATAGGGCATCACATACATCGACAGAATGTCCGCTCGATTGGCGCCCACCATATCGGTTTTCATCTGGTCGCCCAAGAAAGCGACTTCCCCGTGCTTCAAGCCCATTTTTTCGGTCAGCGGCTCATAGTACCACTGATGCGGCTTGTGCGAGCGCGTTTTGTAATACTTA
>JAFRLX010000039.1 GCA_017430965.1 Clostridia bacterium
ATTTAGAAATTGATATAGAAGCAGATGGCGGTATTAATTTGGCAACTGCAAACGACGTAAAAAAAGCAGGAGCAAATATTATGGTAGCTGGAACAGCTATACTAATGGCAAAGGATTATAAAGTTATATGAGTTTATCTGCTACAGAGCAAAGGTGTATGTTTGTGCCATTATTGACGTGGCGACAAGAAGGGTTGTTGGTTGGAGCATATCAAAAAGTCAAAGACAGCAGCTTGTTCAAGATGCCTTCAAAATGGCGATTGGTAGAAATCCAAACAGACCCGAAGGTGCAGTATATCATAGTGACAGAGGTTGTCAGTTTACTGCAAAGAAAACAAAGGAATTAGTGGAGGAAGCCGGTTTTAGAAAGAGTATGTCAAGACCGGGGACACCGAGCGACAATCAACCGATTGAGAGTTTTTGGAAAACGCTCAAATGTGAGATGTCGGATATCCGACATCTCACATTTGAAGAAGCATCAAGAACGATAGCGAGCTACATAGAACTCTACTACAATTCCGACAGACTTCATTCAGGTATCGGATATATGATTCCAAATGAATTTTTCACTCTTCTATGTGTCCAAAAAACTTGACAACTTTCGTTAATGGCGACACATTCGCACTTGATTATATTCCCCTCTGTCGGCTTTGCCGACATCTCCCCTAAGGGGAGAAAACATTGTGATGTCAGTAAAAATCGTCGAAATAAAGAATTGCTCATTCTTTTATAATCGGGTGAGGGTGTCCCTCCCTCAATTATTCATTATTCATCATTCATCATTCATTACAAATAAAAAGCAGCGGCATCCGCTGCTTTTTATTCGCTCTGCGATAACTCTATAAGATATCTCGAAAGCGCGTTGTGCCAATCCGGCAGGCGCTGAAACGAGGCAAAATCCAAGCTGATTTTGGAAAGGCGCGAGTTGAGCGGCCGTTTTGCCGGAGAAGGAAATGCCGCCGAATACACCGGCACAATGCGGCAGGCAATGCCCGCCTCTTTCATAATCGCCGCAGCAAACTCTGCCCAGGAGCAAAAACCCTCATTGGTGGCGTGGTAGGTGCCGTATTTTGTTGTCTGCACCATATCTGCCAGCAGCTTTGCCAAATCCTTTGTGTAAGTAGGCGAACCGATTTGGTCGGCAACCACCGTCAATTCGGTTTTTTGCCTGCCCAGCTGCATCATCGTTTTGACAAAGTTATTGCCGTTGTAGCCATACACCCAAGAGGTGCGCACCACAAAGGTTTGCGGGTTAATTCTTGCCGCTGCTTCGCCATCTAACTTGCTTTTCCCGTATGCATTAAGAGGGCCGGTCGGGTCATCGACATTGCGCGGCGCATCGCCGCTGCCGTCAAACACATAATCGGAGCTAATATATATCAGTTTGCACTTTAAATACCGACAAGCCTCGGCAATATTTTGTGTCCCCTCCACATTGACCTTGCGGCAGAGCTCTTCATTCTCTTCGGCAGCATTGACATTGGTATATGCCGCGCAATGAATCACCGCAGTGGGTTGAAAGGTTCGGATATAGCGGTCGGTTTGCGCTTTATCGGTTAAATCAAAATCGGCAAGGTCAACGCCCTTGCAGGGAATTCCCCTGCTCTCGAGCTCGAGCACAACATCGCGCCCTAACTGCCCGCCGACACCCGTGACAAGTATCTTTTCCATTCGTTAGCAGTTTTCTCCAAAAATAAAATTGACATCGCTTTCGCCAAGCAGCGGTGCATTCAAATCCTTATCGGATAAAATCGGGTTTTCAATTTCCCAATCAACGCCGATTGCCGGGTCGTTAAAGCGAATAGAACGGTCGTGTTCGGCGCTGTAATAGTTATCTACCTTATACTGCACCTCAACATCCTCCGAAAGGGTTAAAAAGCCGTGGGCAAAACCCTTGGGAATATAAATCATCTTTTTGTTTTCGGCAGAAAGCTCTACTGCTACCCACTTACCAAACTGCGGGCTGCCTTTGCGGATATCCACTGCCACATCCAGAATTTTGCCGCGGGTGCAGCGCAAAAGTTTGGTTTGCGCCATTGGCGCATTTTGAAAATGCAAGCCGCGAATAGTCCCTTTTCCTTTGGAATAGGACTGGTTATCCTGCACAAAGACAGTATCAATTCCGATATCGTGGAATTTTTGAGCGGTATAGGTTTCGCAAAACCACCCTCTGTGGTCACCGAAAACCTGCGGGGTGATAAGATACACACCTTCTAATGAAGTTTTTTCTTTGGTCATTGTCCTTGCCTCGATTTTTTAAAATCAGCTGCAGGCAGCGCCCAATGTCATTAAGTTAAGAATAATTCATCTTCCCTGTCATTTCGAGCGTAGTCGAGAAATCTTTAATACAACCACGGGATCCCTCCGCTTCGGTCGGGATGACAGGTCAGCATAATGACATGGCGGGCAGCGCCCGCAATCAACTATAAACTAAAAACTTTAAACTATGCGCTAAGAACAATAAGCGCTCACCGCTTATTGTTCTTTTCCCCAAATCGGGCGCTTGACCTGCGCCTTGCCGTTCGGGTTGGGATTATTGTAAAGGATTTCCCCTTTTGCAACCTTTAATAAATGTCTGCCGTAAATCGATTTACCGTAGGACTCCGCACTCTTTAAGAGCTGTGCCTTGGTAATCCAGCGGTTGTTGTAGGCAATTTCTTCCGGAGCGGAAATCTGAATGCCCTGCAAAGACTCAATGGTTTTAATAAAGTTTGCAGCATCCAAAAGGGCATCCACCGTTCCGGTATCTAACCAGGCGAAGCCTCTGCCGAGCTGCTTAACATCCAGCTCTCCTGCTTCCAGGTAGGCAGCGTTTACATCGGTGATTTCATACTCACCTCTGTCACTCGGTTTGAGGTTTTTGGCAATTTCCACGACCTTATTGTCATAAAAATACAAACCGGTTACCGCATAGTTTGACTTCGGATGCTTGGGCTTTTCTTCAATGGAAATAGCCTTTCCCTTTTCATCAAATTCCACCACACCAAAGGCAGTGGGGTTTTCCAAATAGTAGGCAAAAATGGTCGCCGGGCGCTTCATCTGTGCCGCTTCGCGCAACATATGCCCGAGACCGGAACCGTAGAAAATATTATCGCCCAAAATCATGGCGACATCATCATTGCCGATGAAATCCTCACCAATCACAAATGCCTGTGCCAAGCCGTCCGGCGATTCTTGAATGGCATACTGCAGGTTTAAGCCGAACTGCGAGCCGTCCTGCAGCAAATCCATAAACTTCGGTGTGTCTTCGGGAGTAGAGATAATCAAAATATCCCGAATGCCCGCCAGCATCAAGGTGGAAAGCGGGTAGTAAATCATGGGTTTATCATAAATCGGCAAAAGTTGCTTTGAGGTAACGGTTGTCAGCGGGTAAAGCCTGGTGCCGCTCCCGCCTGCCAAAATAATGCCTTTCATAAACGCACTCCGTTTCAATATTAATAATAATGGTAATAAATATAAGCATATTTATATAAATATAATATATACCAAAAAAATACAATAGTCAAGTGCGTAAACACTTGACTATTGTATTATAAAGTCTTCCGTTTTCATTTTTTAGTTTTCAGAGTTCAATTTCACCCACTGTGCGCTATGCGCACACCGCCCTATATAGGGCGGTTTATAAATGCAAGGCATAGCCTTGCCACTGAACACTCAAATAAGGATTTGGCGATAAAATGCAAAAAGCCCGCACCGTGAGGTGCGGGGCTAATTAAGATTTATTCAGCTTTGGGCTCGTAGTAATCCACAAGTCTTTCCAATCTCTCGTACTTAGCCTGTGCATTCTCTGCAGCCTGCTTGAACAGCTTCTCCGCCTTTTCGGGGAACATTGCCTTCAAGGAAGCATATCTGACTTCGCCCTCGATAAAGTCGAGGTAAGAGGTCTTGGGAGCCTTGGAATCCAGGGAGAAGGGATTCTTGCCTTCTGCCTTGAGTGCAGGGTTAAATCTGAACAGATTCCAGTAACCGGCATCCACAGCCTTTTGCATCTCGAGCTGGCAGTTCTGCATGCCGCCCTTCTTAATTCTGTGCATCTCACAGGGAGAGTAACCGATGATGAGGGACGGACCCTTGTAAGCCTCAGCCTCTTTGAGTGCTTTGAGCAGCTGATTCTTGTCGGCGCCCATTGCTACCTGTGCCACATACACATAGCCGTAGCTCATGGCAATTTCGGAAAGGCTCTTCTTGCCGATTTGCTTACCTGCCGCCGCAAACTGTGCCACCTGACCTAACTGAGAAGCCTTGGAAGCCTGACCGCCGGTGTTGGAGTACACTTCGGTATCGAATACGAACACATTCACATCTTCGCCGGAAGCGAGCACATGGTCAAGACCGCCGTAACCGATGTCGTATGCCCAACCGTCACCACCAAAGATCCAAACGCTCTTCTTGGCAAGGTAATCTTTATACTTGAGAATCTCTTTTGCACTATCACAGCCGTTTTCGCTGCATTTTTCAAAAGCTTCAATCAAAGCCTTTGCAGGCTCTGCGTTATCTGCAGAAGAATCCTTTGTGGCAAGGAATTTATCCACAATCGGTTTCATTTCCTCGGAAGGTTCGAGAGCTTCAATCTTGGCAATCATTCTCTCGCGCAGTGCTTTCTGACCGAGGTAGATACCGAGGCCGTGCTCTGCGTTATCCTCAAACAGGGAGTTGCCCCAAGCCGGACCCTTGCCGCTCTCGCGGTTAACGGTGTACGGAGTGGATGGTGCGGAACCGCCCCAAATAGAGGAACAACCTGTTGCATTGGAAATGTACATTTGCTCACCGAAGAGCTGGGTTACCAGGCGTGCATAAGAGGTTTCGGCACAACCTGCGCAGGAGCCGGAGAACTCAAGCAGGGGCTGCTTGAACTGGCTGCCCTTAACGGTGGCATTGACAAGCTCTTTCTTCTCGGAAATGTTGGCAACGCAGTAATCAAATACCGACTGTTGCTCGAGCTGAGAAGACTGGGCTTTCATGGTAAGCGGAGCTGCCTTACCGGTCTGCGCGCTGCGGGCGGAAACCGGGCAAGCTTTCACACAAAGTGTACAACCCATACAATCCATCGGGCTGATTGCCATGGTGAACTTGTAATCGGTCTTGAGAACGGGTTTCTCGGTATACTTGGTCTGTGCCGGTGCCTTTGCTGCTTCCTCAGCGGTTAATGCATAAGGTCTGATAGTCGCATGCGGGCAAACAAATGCACAGGTGTTACACTGGATACAGTTGGTCGGATCCCACTCGGGAACATAAACCGCCACGCCTCTCTTTTCGTAGGCAGCAGCACCCTGCGGGAAAGTACCGTCAGCCATGTCGGCGAAAGCGGAAACGGGAAGGCTGTCACCATCCATATTGTTAACAGGTGTCACGATTTCATTGACAAACTTCACAAGCTCAGCTCTCTCGCCGGTAGCAGGAGCTGCCGGTGCTTCGTCGGCAAGCTCAGCCCAAGCAGCGGGAACGTCGATTGCGGTCACGGCGTCGGCGCCGGCATCAATCGCATTGTAGTTGAGCTGTACAATTTCGTCACCCTTCTTGGAGTAGGACTTGTAAGCCATCTTCTTCATGTACTCGATTGCTTCATCCTTCGGCAGGATGTTGGCGAGTGCGAAGAAAGCAGATTGTAAAATGGTGTTCTTCACCTTTGCATTACCGATTTTCACGGTTGCAAGAGTGGTTGCATCGATGGTGTAGAACTTGATGTCATTCTTGGCGATGTACTTCTTGACGGAAGCGGGAAGATGCGCTTCAAGTTCCTCGGCGTTCCACTGACAGTCCAGCAGGAAGGTGCCGCCGGGCTTCACATCCTGCACAATCTTGAAGCCCTTCAAAATGTAAGAAACATTGTGGCAGGCAACAAAATCAGCCTTGGTGATGTAGTAGGGGCTCTTAATCGGGGTATCGCCGAATCTGAGGTGAGAAACGGTAACGCCGCCGGTCTTCTTGGAGTCATACTGGAAGTAAGCCTGGATATATTTATCGGTGTGGTCACCGATGATTTTGATGGAGTTCTTGTTGGCACCGACAGTACCGTCGCCGCCCAGACCCCAGAACTTACAGGAGATAGTGCCTGCAGGTGCGGTGTCGGGAGAAACCTTCTCTTCGAGAGAGTGACCGGTCACATCGTCGACAATGCCGATGGTGAAGGAGTTCTTCGGTTCATCGAGCTTCAAATTGTCATAAACGGCAATCACGGAAGCCGGAGTGGTATCCTTGGAGCCGAGACCGTAGCGGCCGCCGACAACCTTGATATCGCTTCTGCCGGTATTGTTGAGCGCTGTCACAACATCCAGGTAGAGGGGCTCGCCGAGAGCGCCGGGCTCCTTGGTTCTGTCGAGCACGGCAATCTTCTTAACGGATGCCGGAATAGCAGCTGCCAGCTTTTCCTGCACAAAAGGTCTGTAGAGTCTTACCTTGACAAGACCGACTTTTTCGCCTGCTGCGCGCAGGTAATCAATCACTTCTTCGGTCACATCACAGATAGAGCCCATTGCCACGATAACGGTTTCCGCATCGGGGTCACCATAGTAGTTAAAGAGCTGATAATCGGTGCCGAGCTTCTCATTGACTTTGCCCATGTATTCTTCCACAATTGCCGGAAGTGCTTCGTAATACTTGTTGCAAGCTTCTCTGTGCTGGAAGAAGATGTCGCCGTTTTCAGCGGAACCGCGCAATACGGGGTGCTCCGGATTGAGCGCACGGTCTCTGAATGCCTGCACGGCATCCATGTCGACCATTTCTTTAAGGTCATCATAATCCCAAACTTCAATTTTTTGCACTTCGTGAGAGGTGCGGAAGCCATCAAAGAAATTGATGAACGGTACTCTGCCCTTGATGGTTGCAAGGTGAGCAACGGCACCGAGGTCCATAATCTCCTGCTGGTTGGATTCGCAAAGCATTGCGTAACCGGTCTGGCGGCAGGCATAGACATCGGAATGGTCGCCAAAGATGTTGAGCGCGTGGCTGGCAACGCAGCGCGCGGAAACATGAATTACGGAAGGCAATAATTCGCCGGCAATCTTATACATATTCGGGATCATGAGCAACAGACCCTGAGAAGCGGTATAAGTAGTGGTGAGTGCGCCGGCTGCCAAAGAGCCGTGAACAGCACCTGCAGCGCCGCCTTCGGACTGCATTTCGGTGATTTTAACGGTATCGCCGAAAATGTTTCTTGCCGGACCATCACCGAAAATGTTTTTATCGGTTGCGGACCAAGTGTCGGTCACCTCAGCCATGGGGCTGGAGGGAGTGATGGGGTAAATCGCAGCAACTTCCGTAAACGCATAGCTCACATGAGCGGCAGCGGTGTTACCATCCATAGAAAGTTTTCTTCTGGACATTCTTTTTCCTCCTAAAGATTTATCGTTAAGTATTTTACACTTTATTAACCGAGTTTATCAATATTAAAATCTACAAGCCCGATCAAAATAGATTATACCATTTTTTCAATATTATGTAAATAATAAAACAAAAGTATTTTTCGGCAATTTTGACAAAATAATACATTTGATATATAATGACATTTGGTATAGTAACCTCATACAGTAGAAAGGATATTTTATTTTTTATGGACGACCTGCCTTCTGCGGGAACAATCATTCTAAGAGTTCTTCTCGTTTTTCTTCTTATTTTCATCAACGGCTTTTTCTCGATGAGCGAAATTGCACTCATTACTTTAAACGATAATAAAGTGGACAAGCTCGCCGGTGAAGGCAACAGGAAAGCGCAAAAAATTGCCGACTTTACCGGCAATTCCGCCAAGTTTTTATCGACCATTCAAATCGGTGTCACCCTGGCGGGCTTTTTGGCAAGCGCCTTTGCGGCGGACAGCTTTGTGGGCTACATTCTCATTGCCCTGAAGCTGACACCGGCGCACCCGCACTACCGCTTAATCAGCAACCTGATTTTGATTGCCATCACCATTTTAATGAGCTACTTTACTTTGGTGCTCGGCGAGCTGGTACCCAAGAAAATCGGCATGCAAAAAGCCGAGAAGGTTTCCTTCTTTGTGATTGATATTCTGCGCTTTTTCGGCGCCCTGTTCTCCCCTGTTGTCAAGCTTCTTTCCGTTTCGGCAAATGGCGTTGTCCGCCTGCTCGGCATGAACCCGAATGCCGATGAAGAAACGGTCACCGAGGAAGAAATCCTGATGATGGTGGATGTGGGTGAAGAAAAGGGTGTGATTGAAGAAGCCCAAAGCGAAATGGTGAGCAACATCTTTGAGTTTGATGATGTTACCGCGGGTGAACTGATGGTGCACCGCACCGAGATTGTGGCAGTGGAAATGCAAGACAGCATCGAAGAGGTGCTCACCCTTGCCACCGAGAGCGGCAGGTCGAGAATCGCGGTGTATGAGGATGATATCGACTCCATTAAAGGCGTTATCTATGTCAAAGACCTTATCCCCTATGTCGGCAAAGCGGTTCCCAAGAGTGTCACGATTAAAAAGATGATTCGCCCCGCACTCTTTGTGCCCGAAAGCAAAAAGGCGGATGATTTGTTTGAGGATATGTGCAAAAGCCGCATTCAAATCGCTGTGGTGGTCGATGAATACGGCGGCACGGCAGGCATCATTACGCTTGAAGATTTGGTCGAAAGCATTGTCGGCGACATTCAGGATGAATATGATGATGAGGAAGCCGATGTCGAAAAGGTGGATGAAGGCATCTACAACTTCGAGGGCGACTGCGATATCGAGGACGCCGAGGACAGCTTGGGCATTGAGCTGCCGATTGAGGACTATGACACCCTCGCGGGCTTTGTGCTCGAGCAGTTGGGCGATATCCCCGATGTCGGCGATAAATTTGATTACAAAAACCTCACCTTTACAGTGACGGAAATGGATGAAAATAAAATTGAAAAAATCAGAGTAAAAGTCAATGAAACAAGCGAGGAATAATTCCTCGCTTGTTTCATTGACAGATAACAGAATACAGTTGACAGAGAACAGGAAAGGGCGAAACAAGTTCGCCCTTTTTTCACTTTTTCTTTTCCAAGTGCATGGTTTTTTCCTCTGCCGGTTCATACAATACATTTAAGGTAAAATAACTGCAGTCGCCTGCATCATCAATACCCGAAATATACCCGTAAACCTTTGCACCGCACTTTTTGGCAATGCGCCGATTATGTGCGGCATAAATACTGTAAAGGTCGGGTTCATAATCCGCCTCCAAAGCAGCATACCCTTCCACGCTGAATCTGCTGTAAACGGAAGATTTATAAAGCTCGCCGTCCTCCGGCTGCCACAGTTCTAAAATTACCGCTTTGCCGTTTTCAATTTTGTAAGTGACACTGATAGTTCTGTCGTAAGCATTGTCAAGGGTATACAGCTTGCCGTCAATCCAAGCCCAATATTCGGTTTCCACCAGCAAATCGGCTTGATATTGCCCGAGCGTTTCATCAAAACTGATGGCATAAATTTTTTGATACAAATCGCAATGGCAATCCATATATTCATCATACGGATACGGATGAGGATCACAAAGGTTATTCTTTAAAGCGCTGCGCAACAACTCTGCGTGCACATCATCATAATCATACACTTGACCTCTCATGCGAAACATGCTGTTCATATATTTCCACTGCCCGTTAGCGGTATGCCGGTATTGCACCTTATCGCTCAGTTCCATCTCTATTTCATCGGCATATTCCGACAAATCGCTGTAAAACACATCCACTACGAGTCCCTTTTCGCCCTTTCCGTAGCTGCTTTGGCTGATAGCCAGTGCATAGGGCTTCGGCAGGTTGTACGGGTCCGTCATATCACAGTTCTTTGCCTGCTCAAATGTAGCCTCATCTGACAGCTTCATCCATTCGCCTTTTAGCCCCTGTAACTCACTAAAAAGCCTGAAATAGGTCTTGCCCTTGTCGGTATAGGTATAAAAGCGAATACCATTGGCTTGGCAGTTTAAATCCTTTGCCGCCACATCCTCTCCCAAGAGTGCCTGCAGCTGTGCGCACGCTGCACTTTTATCCTCAGCTAAAATTTCATCGGTGTGCTCGAGAACAAAGGTATCCATTGCCGCAAGGGTGCGCGCTGCGCGCGTTTTCACCGCTTGCTGCTGCGGTATGGTTACGGCGCTGACAGCAACAAGATACACGGTGGAAGCAATTGCCGCGCAAAGCAAACCGGTGCGCAAAATGCGCTGCAGTTTAAAATCCCGTTTGCCGAAAGTCAGGCGTTTCTTCTTGATTGCCAAAACTGCGCAGGTAAGCGCCGCCGTTCCAATCACGCCCGCCAACAAAAACCAACAAAAGTAGCTTGCTGTTTCTCCGGCACGATAGCCGCCGAAATCAGGGTAATAAAACAGGACGCCGATATTTTCAAGTGCCAGCAGTGCCTTAAAAATACTAATCAGATACACCGTACCGATACCGGAGAGCATACCGATGCTCGGCAAAAACAAAAACATTCCCGCGACAGCGCGGCAGCGCACGCAAAGCACCAGCAGCCACAAGCAAGCGCACCGGCACAATTCTATCATTAAAAAAGTGATAAAATCCCGCGGCACATCTAACATATAGACGCGCGAGGCGATAAAGGGAACATCAGAATACTCTATACCGCCATTATTCATGTAAAACAGAACAGTGGAAACAAATAACAAAAGCACTGCCGGCACTGTCAACAGGATGCGCAGCAGGCGCCGGTTCCTCTTGATTTCATTGAGCTGCTCACCGACCATTTCCGCCTGCGCCAAATCACCCAAAGCCTGCTCCGCTTTTTCCGCGGCAGGCTCGTTTTCATAGCCGATATCCTCAAAATAGGCAGCCTTCTCCTGCAGGTGGTCGCCCAGCTCCGCGAGCACCTCTGCCTTGCGCACATCATCGTCGATATGAGAGACAACGGTTTTTATGTAGCCTTCATTTTTCTTCATGATACTGTCGCAATTCCCAACACTTTGTTGACTGCCGTGCTGTAAACTTTAAATTCTTCCTTTTTCTCTTTGAGCAAGGCTTTTCCCTTGCGGGTGAGGTGGTAATACTTGCGCTTGCGCGCAGCGGTATCCACCCAATACGCTTCAACCATGCCGCCCTCTTCGAGCGCATGCAAAATCGGGTATAAAGTCCCCTCTTTTAAATTGAACACATTTTCACTGCGCCGCGACAGTTCTTTAACAATTTGGTAGCCGTACATATCCTCCTCGGCTAATACAGATAGAATTAAAGCAGCATTACTGCCCTTTGCCAATTCTTTACTGACTTTCATTGCCTTTCCTCCAATACATCGAATATCTATGTATATAGATTACCATAGTATAGGCCATTTGTCAATCGCTTATACAAAAGCTAAAAGAAAAGCCTCATGACAGCAAATAACGATAAACTGACTGCCGACTGCAAAAACGCTTCGGAAGAAATATCCTTCCGAAGCGTTTCAGACTGTCGAAAAAGTGGCTGAAACCACGCGACTATTTATCACTCTTATAATATCATTTTATTTTTAAATTGTATTAAATCATTCTTTATAGATAAGTAATTTAAAGCATAATATTACGAAATCGCCGTAAATAC
>JAFRLX010000006.1 GCA_017430965.1 Clostridia bacterium
AAACCAAATTATGTTGCATTTAAGACCCCGTGGTCGTTTAGGAGTCCTTAGAACCCAATCGAAAGGGTTCTAAGCGACTTTTTGCTTACTTTTGGTGTCGCTACAAAAGTAAGTGCCCGTGCGGCATGAGCACAAAGAAAAGAAAATATGCATTTCGGCTTGCGTTTCGCTCGCCGGTTCTGTTGTTGCTGAAGCCGTTTTCATTCCCCCAGTAGAACCGGGGGTTTTTATCTGCGCTTAAGACCAATAGAAAAAAAGCAACCCGTTAGGTTGCTTTTTTTAGCAATCGGCGGTCGGCGGTCGGCAGTCAGCGGTCGGCAGTCGGCGGTCGGCAAACAATGGCGCAACATCTCGCTTTTCTCTGTCATCCCGAAGCAACACCGAAGGAACCTGTGAACAAGAAGTAAGTGCAAGAACAGGGAGATTCTTCACTGCGTTCAGAATGACAGCATGCATGCGCAAGGAATGGTGGCGAAGCAAAGCTTCACATGATATATTGCGCGCAGAGCGCGCCACCTCAATGATTCATTATTCATTCAGCAAGGCTGCTACTCCCGAAACTGCAGTTCGTACAGCTCTTTGTAGGTGCCGCCCTGCTGCATAAGTTCCTCGTGCGTGCCCGTTTGGGTGAGCTTGCCCTGTTCAATGACCGCGATTTGGTCAGCGTGGCGAATGGTGGAGAGCCTGTGCGCCACCACCAGGGTTGTTCTGCCCTTGCACAGCGCATCGAGCGACTGCTGAATGAGCACTTCGGTGCTGTTGTCGAGCGCACTGGTCGCTTCATCCAGAATCAATATGGCAGGGTTTTTGAGAAACACGCGCGCAATGGAAATGCGCTGCTTCTGCCCGCCGGAGAGGCGCATGCCGCGCTCGCCGATTTGGGTATCGTAGCCCTCGGGCAGGCTCATGACAAAGTCGTGGAGATTGGCGCGCTTTGCCGCGCGGATGATTTCTTCTTCACTCGCGCCGAGGTCGCCGTAGGCGATATTCTCTTTAATTGTTCCTGCAAAGAGGAACACATCCTGCTGCACAATGCCGATTTGTCGGCGCAGCGAATCCATGGTAACGCTGTTGATGTCCTTGCCGTCAATGAGTATCTTCCCGTTTTCTTCTTCCATGTGGTAGAAGCGCGGAATTAAGTGACAAATGGTGGTTTTGCCGCCGCCGGAGGGACCGACCAGCGCCATTTTGGTGCCGGCGGGAATGTGCAGCGAAATGTGGTCAAGCACCCCCTGCGCCTCTTCCTCCGTGTAGGAAAAGCAAATATCCTGCAGGGTAATGTCCCCTTTGAGCGCGCCGATGTCGACAGCGCCCGGAACATCCTGTTCCTCGGGAACATCCATAATCTCAACAAAGCGCTTAAAGCCGGTTGCGCCGTTTTGCCACTGCTCCATAAACTGCACGAGCATGCGCACGGGTTCAATAAAGAGGTTGACCGCCACAATAAAGGTGGAGTACTCGCCGAAATTGATTTTTCCGGCGTAGAGGAAAATGCCGCCGGCAATGAGGATAAAGACATTGAAAATGTCTGTAATAAACGAGGTGGAGGAGAAGAATTTGCCCATCGCTTTGTAGGACAGCGCCGAGGCTTTGACAAACATTTTGTTGCCGACCTCGAATTTTTCCAGCTCCTTTTCGGAGTTGGTGAATGCCTTTGTCACGCGAATGCCCGTAATCGAGCTTTCCAAAGAAGCATTAATCACCGCGTTGCTCTCGCGCCGCTTTTGGAAAGCATCGCGCATCTTCAGGCGGTAGTGAATGGAAACTGCCAGCAGTATCGGCACGCAGGTGAAGATAATCAGTGTCAGCGGCACATTGATGGTGCACAGGTAGCTGAAGCTGAGCACAATCATCACCGAGCAGGTCAACAGCATCTCGGGGCCGTGGTGCGCCAGCTCGCTGACTTCAAAGAGGTCGTTGGTCATGCGGGTCATAATCGCACCGGTTTCGTGCTCATCAAAAAACGAAAACGGCAGGCGCTGCAGGTGGCAAAACAGCTCGCGGCGCATCTGCTCCTGCATTTTGGTGCCGACCATGTGCCCCCGGTACTGCACAAAGTAGCGCAGCAGCATGCGCACAAAGTAAAGCACCAGCACGCTCACCCCCGCAATCACAATCGCGCGAAAGGCTTTGTTGGGAATGTAATCATTGAGTAATTTATTGGTCATCACCGGGTAGACCATGCCCAATAGGGAAATCATAACCGATGCCGCCATATCCAGCGCAAACATCAGCTTATGCGGTTTGTAGTAGGCAATAAAGCGCTTAAGCATTTGTAAAGTAGTATTCCTTTCCATACGATTTGCAATAAAGCAATTTCTATCACTCCTATTATAGCACCGATTTGCCACTTTTCAACGCAATCTTTCTTCACAAAAATGAGAAAAATCACTTTTTTCACATTTTTTACTTGATAATTCCCTAAAGATATGGTATAGTATCTCTTGCAAAAAACATAGAGGTATAGTGTAACGGTAACACTCCGGACTCTGACTCCGTCATTTAAGGTTCGAATCCTTATACCTCTGCCAACAGAAAACACCGCTTTTGATACAAAGCGGTGTTTTCTGTTGGCAGATATGTTTGGCTCGAACCTTAAATGACACAGACTCGAATCCTTTAGCCGAGGGCGTTTACGCCCGACCGCCCAGGTTCCGGGCACCAACGCCAAATCTTTGATTTGGGCAGTGGGTCGGGTTCTTATACCTCTGCCAAGAAAAAACACCGTTTGTGATACAAACGGTGTTTTTTCAATGAAATAAATCCCTTGCGTGATTTATGAAGTATTCCTGCGGAATATGAAGTAGCCGGCGCTATGAAGTATGCTGCGCATATGATGGAGGGATTTATT
>JAFRLX010000040.1 GCA_017430965.1 Clostridia bacterium
ATAGCTGGACGCCATCACGCCGCCTTTTTTGACTTGGTCATTGAGCATGGCAAGCGCCGCTGTCGTACCGGGGGCGCCGACACGCTCCAAGCCGATTTCTTCGAGTATCTCGGCAACCGAGTCGCCGACTGCCGGCGTGGGCGCTAAGGAAAGGTCGATAATGCCGAACGGCACACCCAAGCGCCGAGACGCTTCCTGCGCCACCAACTGCCCGACTCTTGTAATCTTAAACGCGGTTTTCTTAATTGTTTCGCACAGCACTTCAAAACTTTCACCGCGCACTTTCTCCACCGCGGTTTTGACCACACCGGGACCGCTGACACCGACATTAATTATCGTATCCGCCTCGGTGACACCGTGAAAAGCGCCTGCCATAAAGGGGTTATCATCCGGCGCGTTACACAGCACCACCAACTTGGCGCAGCCGATACTGTCGCGCTCTTTTGTCAACTCTGCCGTGCGCTTAATGACTTGCCCCATCAGGCGAATGGCATCCATATCCATACCGGTTTTGGTGGAACCGACATTGACGGAAGCGCAAATGCGCTCGGTGCCTGCCAATGCTTCGGGGATGGAAAGGATTAAGTTTTCATCCGCCTTGGTCATGCCTTTGGAGACCAGCGCACTGTAACCGCCCAAGAAATTGACACCGACTTCTTTTGCCGCTTTGTCAAGCGTTTTGGCGATCTTGACAAAGTCTTCCGGGCAGCGGCATGCCGCGCCGCCGACAAGGGCAATGGGCGTGACGGAAATGCGCTTATTGACAATCGGCACCCCGAAATCGCGCTCAATCGCTTCGCCGGTCTCAACAAGTTTGCCGGCACAGCGCGTAATTTTGCGGTAAATATTGGCACAAAGCACATTCACATCGCTGTCGCAGCAATCCAGCAGGCTGATGCCCATGGTAATGGTGCGCACATCGAGGTTTTCGTGCTCTATCATTTTATTGGTTTCAATGACTTCGTTTCTGCTAATCATAGTTTCCCCCGGGTAACTGTTTCAAACATAGACCCTTTGTTTTATTGCTCATTACTGTTTCTTTAAATATTGGCATGAATGTAATACAGGACATTACTCTGCGTGTCAAAAAACAGCACGGTAAAATTTTCAAAGTCTTTAGATTTGATATAGGCATAATCTCCCTCATTGATACATAAAGGAGAAAAATCATATTCATCCGACCGCTTTTCTGCCTCTATAAACTCTTTGAATTTCTCAAAATAATCCTCTATATCTTCTACCTGCTCTTGGGTAAGTTTTTGAAATTGCGGGCTGTTTTGCACTTTAGATGCATCGGCATAGGTGTACTTGCAATAATCTACATAATCTTGAAAACCATCTTCATCAAAATGTTCTTCTTTTTGCACATAACCGCGCGGAATATCTGATTGATTCGCACAAGCGCTGCATAACACTATTAAAGCACCTAAAAGAGTTGCCAATAAAATTTTTTTCATAACTGACCTTTTAAGTTTTAAAACAAAATACGCCGACATACTTTGTGTATTTCAAAATATCTTTCTTATCCGGGATATGATTCACCTGTTCAGCACTGTCAGATTGATGTGGTAAATTTTTCTCAGACAAGCCAAAAGCACCGCCGACATACTTTGTGTATTTCAAGGTGCTTTTGGCGCAGTATGAGGAGAATTTAACCATCAAGATACAGCGCAGAATAGGTGAATCATATCCTATGCATCTGCTCGAATATCTCGGAACTTTGGCAGTTGATTTGCACACCGATGCCTTCGCCGAGGGCTTTTAAATCATCGCCCACATCACCGGCGGTTTTCTCGGTAGCGGTTGCATCGACAACCATCATCATATTAAACCAACCGTCTACAATCGTTTGAGAAATATCTAAAATATTAATTTTATTGTCGCTTAAATAAGTGCAAACTTTTGCAATAATGCCGACGGTATCTTTGCCGACAACGGTAATAATCATCTTTTTCATCTCTTACTCCTGTTCTTCTTGCTCATCTGCGTTTTGTCTGTCGCGAATACTTTCCGGAAAAGTATCATGCACTTCCACTTTTCTGGCGCGCATCCACAGCGAAGGGGTAACCAGCAAAGTATAGCCGCAACCGCTTTCACACAGCCAGTCATGCATGGGGGCTTCGGGCAACCCGAAATAGGAAAGAATCCACATCAATACGCCGCCGGGCGCCACAATGGCGGATGTGGTGGTGCCGGTTTTAATCAACCCGTCTACCACCTTTTCAAAGTCAATCGCCACGCGCGCTTTAAAGTGGTTGTTGCTCTCGCCGAAGGGCGGTGCGGCATCGCCGTTATCGCCCAGCCAAAGCCCAAACGCCTCGTTATCCTTAAGTTCCTCGGCGGTAAAGCCTTCAAATTCGCCAAAATCATATTCCGTAAAATTCGGGATTTCCACCAGCGGCGCACCTTCAAACAGCATCGCCGCTGTCTGCTTGCAGCGCTGCAAAGGGCTCGTAAACACCGCCTGCACTTGCGGATAGGTATATGTTTTTTTGAAATGCTTGAGCTGTTCGATGCCCTGTTCGCACACCGGAACATCGTCTCTACCCAAATACCTGCCCTGCAAATTCGCCTCTGTTAAACCGCAGCGCACCAAATGTATTTTATAGCTTTTCATCGAAGCACCTCAAACAGTGCCACGCCCAGAGAAGCAATAACACTTAACAAAGCGCAAATCGCATAAGCTCTAATCCACTTTTTGCTCTCGAGTTCGGAGGCCTTGAGCACCTCTGCTTCATTATATTCATTACCGGTGTCCAGCACAAAGTCTTTGACTTTTTTGAGCATGGGAACATATTTTTCATCCCCCAGCGGCAGCACAATGATTTTGTGCGGGCTGGTGCTGATAGCATAACCGGAATAGAAGCCGTCCTCCGAGCGGAACACAACATTACCGTTCATGAATTGGTAATAGAGCTCATGGGCATCCTTGTCCTGCTCCAAAATCATCTCTTTGAGCGCTTCGTTCTCATAGAACTCTCCCTTGAGCACGATTGCCAGCGCCTTTTTGAGTTTCAGGTAATACTTGTTGGTGACACCAATCACGACAACATTTTCTTCATCCAGCGCTGCGGAAAGCGCGGCAATTAAACTCTTCACCGTGTACTGCGGGGGTGCCGGGTTAACCTTGAAATCATCATTCAGTCTTCTTGCCAGGGTGGTAGCGGCAGTAAAGTCTACTGCTTTTGTTTTGTCGATAAACGGAATAAATTTCATAACATCTTTTCCCTTTTCTTGATCATTTTAACGGATACTCCGCTAATGCTTCTGCTTTGTGCGGTGCAAAACAGCTTCTTAATCCGCTTGTTCTTTTGCAAACGGCTCCCATTTTACATCATCTTTATACGGATTATCCAAATTATTTTTATCATAATACCCTTGCGGGAATTTAATGTCGGAATTTGCCTGCGCGGCAGAGACATTCACTTTGTCACTCTCCCCATCGCGCACCAGGCGCGCTACCACAACAAACCTGCCTTCATCAATGATTTCCTTGTCGCAGGTGGAAAGGGTAAGCAACACATCGTTTTCATTTACATCTACCGCGGTATGAATGTAGCTGCGCTTATGCAGTTCCTCCAAATAGGTTTTAAAGTTTTCCGGATAACAGTCTACAAAATTGTATTCCAAGGTGTATCCGTTATCCAAATCGGCAGTGCTGTTGACCAAAAATGCCGCAATGACTTTCCACTTGGTATTGCCGTAAATCGTGTGAAATTCCACAAGCGGATGCTCTTGATAAAAGGCGACATTTCGATACTCTAACAGCTCGGAAAACACCATATTGTCCAACATATTGTGGCCGTAAATGGTCGTGTTTTTATCGGCGGAAACAATCGTTACTTTCTTGGCATTGACTAAGTTCTTTAATTTGTTTCTGTAATCCAGAAACGGATTGCCGTAAACCGAATAATTACCGTAAAAATCTTTTTTCAGGTAGGCATCATTGTTATCGGTTTGCACAATCGGCACATCCACGCCCGTATCTTTAATGCGCAACCAGCCGACAAATTCTTTATTGATGCTCTGCAAATTTTTGTATTTTTCCAACTCGCCTTCCTCAGTCAATTCATCGCTGTCGCTGACCAAATCGGAAAGCTTTTTGGCGTCATTATACTGCTTGCGCTGAGTAAAGCGGTTGGCAAAATAGATGCCGCAAACAATGAGCGCCGCCACGGAAACGAGAAAGATGATTTTGCGAATCACTTCTCCCGCGCTGTCGCCTTTCCACGGAAAGAGAAACTTCAAAAACCGCAGGATGAAATTTTGTTTTTTTTGTTCAGCCATTCAGTTCTTCCTTTACAAGTTGCAATGCTTTTTCGGCAAAAGCCTGCCGATTTTTTGCGCGCTCGGAAAGCCCGGTATTGATGCGGTAAACCTTCGTTTTTTCGCGGTAATACAGCCCGATGTAACAGGTACCGTTCGGTTTTTCGGGCGTGCCTCCGGTCGGTCCGGCAATGCCGGTGGTCGCCAAGCCGATATCCGCTTGCGCATTTTTTGCGGCACATTGCGCCATTTCGCTTGCGGTTTGTTCGCTGACCGCGCCGAAGGTTTCGACAGTCTGCCGCTGCACACCCAGCTGCCCCCACTTGATTGCGTTGGCATAAGAAACGATTCCGTAATCAAACACCTCGCTTGCACCGGATACATCGGTAATGAGTTTGGCAAGCAAACCTCCCGTGCAGCTTTCCGCAGTGGCTATTTTAAGGCCCTTTTGTGCCAAAAGGGCAACAACTTCTTCGTTCAGTTTCATCCGATCACTTCCACCTTTGTGCCTTCCACAGCCTCGGCGAGCATCTCTGCCCAATCAACCTGTTGCTGTGCTTTGCGCACCTGCTCCACCTGCGGCTTGGTATTCGGATGCTTTGGTGTGAACACCGTGCAGCAATCCTCATACGGCAAGATGGAGGTTTCGAAGGTATCTATTTTTCTGGCAATGGCTACAATGTCATTTTTATCCATGCCGATTAGCGGGCGCAGCACCGGCATCACAGCGGCATCATCGGTACAGGCAAGCGCTCTGAGGGTTTGGCTTGCCACCTGCCCGAGGCTTTCCCCTGTCACCAGCGCTTTTGCACCGCGGCGCTGTGCGATTTCGCCGGCAATTTCCATCATCAGGCGCCGCATAATCACCGTGAAATATTCCTCGGGGCACCTGTCCCGAATCGTTTCCTGAATTTTGGTAAACGGAACAATGTATAACTCAATTCTGCCGGCATAAGCCGCCACTTTTTCGGTGAGCATTTTTACCTTGCTCTCCGCCAACTCACTGGTATACGGCGGCGCCGCAAAATGCACTGCACACAGCTCCAGACCGCGCCGCGCCATCATATAGGCGGCAACGGGGCTGTCAATTCCTCCGCTCATCAGCACCGCACCCTTGCCGGAGGTGCCCACGGGCATACCGCCCGCACCTTTGAGCTGGTTGCCGCGAATGTACGCCTCTTTGTCGCGAATTTCGACGGTAATGACCAAATCGGGGTTGTGCACATCCACCTTTAAAAACGGATAGTGCTGCAGCATAACCGCGCCGATTTCGCGGCTGATTTCAGGGCTTTTGAGCTCAAACTGCTTGTCGCTGCGCTTTGCCTCCACCTTGAAGGTTTTGTACTGATAAACGGATTGCGCAAAATAGGCGACGCAAAGGGCTTTGATTTGCTCAAAATCCTTCGGTGCCACTGCAGCGCGCGAATAGCCGGCGATGCCGAAAATCTTGCCGATTCTCTCCATTGCCTGCTCAAAATCAAACTCCTCACTCTCGGGATAAAGCGTGACCGTGGACTGGCTTTTATAGAAAGTTACTTTGCCCAAATCTGCCAGTCTGCGGCGAATGTTTTTGAGCATTTTATCCTCAAACACACTGCGGTTGAGCCCTTTAAGCGCCAATTCACCGTTTTTAATTAGTATAATTTCTCTCATGTTACTTTTGCCTTTATTCATGTGCCAATGTCTGAACGGCGGTTTCCAAATGCCGCAGCAAACAATCAATTTCTTCTTCCGTATTCAAATGCGAAAAGCTCAGGCGAATCGCGCTGTCTGCAATCGCTTTGTCGCTGCTGACGGAGCGCATGACATGGCTGGGCTTTCCCTTCGCGCAGGCGCTGCCTGCCGAAACACAGATTTTTTGCGCCGACAGATAGTTGAGGATAATTTCACTGCGAAAACCTTTGACGGAAAAGTTCAAAATATATTCGCTGGCATTCTCGCCGCTGTTGAAAACAACCGGTTCCAGTCTTTTCAACGCCTGTCTTGCATATGCATTGATGTGCCGCACTGCTTCGCCATACTCTTTTGTGCGATAATCCTCTACCGCGGCGGCAAAGCCGGCAATTAATGCCGTAGCCTGTGTGCCGGGGCGCATTTTTGCCTCCTGCTCACCGCCGAACTGCCGCGGCAAAACCCGGCAACCTTTTTTGACATACAACGCACCGATGCCCTTGGGCCCGAAAATTTTGTGGGCGCTGATGCTGATCAGGTCGGCACCGAGCGCAGCGGCACGGAACTCTTTTTTGCAAAACGCCTGTACACAGTCACAGTGGAACAGAGCCGGGGAACGCTTTGCCTGAATAATGCCTTTGACAAGCTCTGCCGGCAATACCGAGCCGAGCTCATTATTGACATACATCATGCTCACTAAAATCGTGTTTTCATCAATCGCTTCCGCCAGCTGTGCGGGTGCAATATTGCCATGGCGGTCAGGCGCCAGCCACACCACTTCATAACCGCGCGCCTCTAACTGCTTTGCGCTTTCATAAACCGAGGCATGCTCAATGGCACCGACAACAATTCTTTTCTTGGAGCGGTATTTTTTGGCAGCTTCCACTGCTCCGAATATCGCTAAATTGTTTGCCTCCGTTCCGCCCGAGGTAAAGAACAATTCTTCCGTTTTGCAACCGAGCTTTGCGGCGATGACCGCTCTGTGTTTTTCCAGCTGCTCCGCGGCTTCAACACCGAGGAAATGGCGGGAGGAGGGGTTGGCAAATTGGTGCAGCAAAACTTCTTGCACGGCTTGCGCCGCTTTCGGGCAAACCGGCGTGGTTGCCGAAGCATCCAAATAGATCATTGCTGCACCTCCGTTTCTTTGCACAATTATAATTATTATAACATAATATATATTCTTTTTCTATAGAAATTGTGAATTTTTTGTCAATTTTTTTCGCGTAATTTTTTCACGTAGCTTTGACTTTTTATACAAATTACACACTAAGAAAGCAAAAAGTTTGTAACAAAATACACAAAATTTGCCTTGCAAAATGTTTCTAATAATGGTATCATATATTAAATAAACAGAATTTATTAATTTTTCTAAAAAAGGAGTTCTCTATGGCGAACAAACAAAGAGACACTATCCCCGAGTATTTATTTAACGAGGGCAAAAACTACCGTTCCTTCGATTTTCTCGGCTGCCACTTTGAAGGCGGCTGCGCGGTTTTCCGCGTGTGGGCGCCCAATGCGGCGGCAGTCAGTGTATGCGGAGATTTTAACGGTTGGAACGGCTATGCAAACATCATGTCCCGCTTGGGCGACAGCGGCATTTGGGAATGCCGTGTCGATAATGCCAAGATTTGGGATGCCTACAAATATGCGGTAACCGGGCAAAACGGTGAAACGCACATGAAAGCGGACCCCTTCGCTTTCCACGCGGAAACCGCGCCCGCAAATGCCTCTAAGGTATATGCTTTAGAAGGTTACGAGTGGAGCGACCAAAAGTGGATAGATAAGCGCAACAGCATAAACATCTACGAGCAGCCGATTAACATTTACGAAATCAACGCCGGCTCTTGGAAGCAAAATAAGGATGGTTCCTATTTCTCTTACCGCATGCTGGCGGATGAACTCATTCCTTATGTGAAAAACATGGGCTACAATTACATTGAAATGATGCCCGTGCTCGAATTTCCGTACGACGGCTCCTGGGGCTACCAGGTAACCGGTTACTTTGCCGCGACTTCACGCTACGGTACCCCGAAGGATTTGATGTACTTCATCGACAAATGCCACCAAAACGACATCGGTGTGATTATCGACTGGGTACCGGCGCACTTCCCCAAGGATGAGCACGGTCTGTATGAATTTGACGGCACCTGCCAATATGAATACGCCGACCCGCTCAAAATGGAACACAAGGATTGGGGCACCCGCGTGTTCGACTACGCAAAGCCGCAAGTGCGCTCCTTCTTGATTTCCTCGGCAATGTTCTGGATTGAAATGTACCATTTCGACGGCATTCGCATGGATGCTGTGGCAAGCATGCTCTACCTCGACTACTGTCGCAAGGACGGCGAGTGGCGCCCGAATATTCACGGCGGCAAAGAGAACCTCGAAGCGGTTGATTTTATTCAAAACCTCAACCGGGCAGTCTTTGAAAAATTCGGCGGCGGCATTATGATGATTGCCGAAGAAAGCACCGACTGGCCGATGGTGACCAAGCCGATTGACGACGGCGGTCTCGGTTTCAATTTCAAATGGAACATGGGCTGGATGAACGATGTCTTAAGCTACATCAAAATGGACCCGCTCGGCAGAAGCTACAACCACTCCAAGGTCACCTTCTCGCTGATGTACGCCTTCAACGAAAACTTCATTCTCCCGATTTCGCACGATGAGGTTGTCCACGGCAAGGGGTCGCTGCTCAATAAACAACCCGGCTTTTATGAAGATAAGTTCTCCGGTTTGAAAGCCTTTTTGGGTTACATGATGAGCCACCCCGGCAAAAAGCTCCTGTTCATGGGTGCCGAATTCGGGCAGTTCATTGAGTGGAAATATAAAGAAGGTTTGGATTGGTTGTTGCTGGATTACCCGATTCACCAGGGCACCAAGAACTTTGTCAGAGAACTGAACCACTATTACTTAGAGCACCCGCAAATGTGGCAAATTGACTATTCGTGGGATGGTTTCCGCTGGATTAATGCCGATGACAACAATTCATCCGTGCTCTCCTATGTCCGAAAAGACAAAGCAGGCAACCAAACGATTGTTATGGTCAACTTTACACCAGTCCTGCGCAAGGATTACACCATCGGTGTCGAGAAATACGGCAGCTATAAACTTGTAATCAACTCCGATGAGTCCCGCTTCGGCGGCTGGGGCAACAATGTCAATTACCACTTTGATGCCAGGGTGCAGGAGTCTAACGGCTTCCCCTACGCCATCGATGTAGACATTCCCGGGCTTTCGGTGCTCTACATTGAGCTGGAAAAAGAGAAGAAGCTCCCCGCGCCGAAAAAAAGCACAGCGACAAAAAAGCCCGCAGCCAAAAAAACGGCAAGCAAAAAACCGGCAGCCAAAAAAGCGCCGGAAAAGAAAAGTAAATAAGATGCATCCGCATCTGTAAAAAAAATACAAACATAATGGAAAGAACCATTCACCACCGTTGAAACTGACCGATATCCGTTTTGCTTGAGGTGCTCTGCATGTGTGCTGATGTTGTCAAAAAGGCGCCGGTATACTCCGTGTCTTCCAAGCCTTCTTTCGGCGAGAGGCAGTGCAAAGACAATGTGCCGGCAAGTCAAACAAACTGTCGGTTCGGTTCAACCAGAAAAAGGAGGAATATATACATGAAAAAAATCGAGTGTCTTGCGATGCTCCTTGCAGGCGGGCAGGGCAGCCGTCTCGGCTTGCTTACAAAAAAAGTCGCAAAGCCCGCAGTAGCCTATGGCGGAAAGTACAGAATTATTGACTTCCCGCTTTCCAACTGTGTCAATTCCGGCATTGAAACAGTCGGTGTTTTGACACAATACCAGCCCTTAGAACTCAATGAATACCTCGGCAACGGTAACGCCTGGGATTTGGACAGAGCCAACGGCGGTCTGCACATTCTTTCTCCCTACCAGCAAATTGAAGGCACGGAATGGTACAAGAATACCGCCAATGCCATTTACCAAAATATCAACTTTATCGACCGCTATGATCCCGATTATGTAGCCGTGCTTTCCGGCGACCACATTTACAAAATGGATTATAACGAAATGCTGCAGTTCCACAAGGCCCACGAGGCGGTTTGCACCATCGCCGTAATGGAAGTGCCCTGGGAAGAAGCGCCGCGTTTTGGCATTATGAATACGAATAAAGATTGGTCCATCTACGAATTCCAAGAGAAACCCGCAGAGCCGAAATCCAACAAGGCTTCCATGGGTGTGTATATCTTCTCCTGGAAAGAGATGCGCGAATACTTAATTGCCGATGAAAATGACCCGAACTCCAAACACGACTTCGGTCAAAACATCATCCCCGCTATGCTTAATGACGGCAGAAAGCTTATGGCATTCCCGTTTGAGGGCTATTGGAAGGATGTTGGCACAATTTCTTCGCTGTGGGAAGCAAACCTCGATTTAATCAATCCGAATGTCGATTTGGATTTGAGCGATGATTCTTGGAAAATTTACTCCAACAGCCCGATTGCGCCGCCCCACTTTATGGATGAAAACGCCTATGTGCAAAACTCCGTAGTCGCGGAAGGCTGCTATATCGGCGGCAGTGTGGAATCCAGCGTGGTTTCCTCCAATGTGGAAATTGAAAAAGGTGCAGAGATTGTGGACAGTGTCATTATGCCCGGCGCCACTGTCAAAAAGGGTGCAAAGGTGCTCTACTCCATCGTTGCGGAAAACGCCGTGATTGAAGAGGATGCACAAATCGGCGAACTGCCCGAAAACCTGGAACCCGGCGCTTGGGATGTAGCTATGGTCGGCCCCAACACCACCGTTGCCAAAGGCAAAAAGGTAAAAGCGGGCGAATCTTACGGCAATAAGGAGGACAACTAAGATGCAGGGAAATGATGTTTTCGGAATTATCTTCTCCAATACGAATGATGAAGCGTTAAGCGAAATGACCAACCTGAGAACGATGGGCTCCATTCCCGTTGCCGCCAGGTACAGAATGATTGACTTCCCACTCTCCTCTATGGTCAACGCCAATATTACCAAAGTCGGTATTATTACCAAAAGTAACTACCAATCCTTAATGGACCACATCGGCAGCGGCAAACCCTGGGACCTCTCCAGAAAAAATGACGGTATCTTTATGCTGCCGCCCTTCGGTTTGGGCTCTCAAGGCATGTATCGCTCCCGCACCGAAGCGCTCAACGGCGCGATGGATTTTATCACCAAGAGCGATGAAAAGTATGTCATTATTGCAGACTCCAACTTGGTTGCCAATGTCGATTACGATGCACTGATTAAAACGCACTTAAAGAACGGTGCCGATATCACGATTGTCTCCGCAGACTGCGTGCCGCCGGCAAATGTCGGCAAGCAGGTGCAGCTGATTACCGATGATAGCGGCAAAGTGAAGGAAGCGAATATCATCAGCGGCGGCGGTGAAAAAACCGAGTGCTCGTTAGGCATCTACATTATGGAGCGCTACCTGCTCATTCGCCTGATTCATGAAGGCATGACCAAGGAAAGACCCTCCTTTAAGCGCTTGAGTATTGTGGACAATGTCGGCAAACTCAAGATTTACGCTTGTAAGCACCAGGGCTTCTGCCATGTCATAGACGGGCTTTCGACTTACTTTAATGTGAATATGGATTTACTGTCTTATGTCAACCGCAAGGATTTATTCAATTCCGAAAGACCGGTTTACACCAAATCCAAAGACACAATGCCCACCCGATACGGCTTGGCAAATATCGCCAAGAATGTGCTGATGGCAGACGGCTGCAATATTGAAGGCGAAGTGGAAAACTGCATTATCTCCAGAAATGTGACCGTTTCCAAAGGCGCTAAAGTCAAAAACTGCATTTTGATGCAGGATTCCTTTATCGGTGAAGACGCCACAGTAGAATATGCAATTTTAGATAAGCACGTGGTGGTCAAGCCCGGCAAGAAACTCTGCGGGGCAGATACCTACCCGATTTACATTGCTAAGAGTACCATTCTTTAAAAAGCGGGCGGGGCGCCCGCACCCGCATCAATATGCGCGCTATGCCTCGCCAACGCAATTACCCATTCCACATTCCTAATTTCACAAGGGAGAAAGACTATGAAAGTTTTATATGTAGCAAGTGAAGCGTTGCCGTTTGTCGCCTCCGGCGGCTTGGCAGATGTAGCCGGTTCCCTGCCCTTTGCCCTGCGCAAAAGGCTGGTCGGCACCCGCGTCGTGATGCCTTTATATGCCAAAATCAGCGATGAAATGCGTGCGCAGATGAAATACCTTTGCAATTTCCCGGTACCCGTTTCGTGGAGAATGCAATACTGCGGTATATTCGAGGCGCATATCGGCGGCGTGATTTACTATTTCATTGATAATGAATACTATTTCAAGAGAGATAACCTGTATGGTTACTATGATGATGCAGAGCGCTTTGCGTTCTTCTCCAGAGCTGTGCTTGAAATGTTAGAGCACCTGGACTTTAAGCCCGATATCATTCACTGTAACGACTGGCAGAGTGCTTTGGTGCCGGTATACTACAGCCTTTACTATGCACAGCGCGAAAAGTTCTGGGGCATCAAAACCGTATTCACCATTCACAATATCCAATACCAGGGGCAATACGGCATGGAAATCCTGGGTGATCTTGTCGGGATTGATGAATACCATAAAAGCATTGTCGAATACGACGGCTGTGTCAACTTCATGAAGGGCGCTATTGAAACCGCCAATGCAGTCACCACCGTATCCAACTCCTATGCCAATGAAATCTTAGACCCGTGGTATTCTCACGGCTTAGACACCATTTTGAAGCAGCGCTCGTATAAACTCAGCGGTATTTTAAACGGTATCGATTATGATAACTACAACCCGGAAACCGATACTGCCATTCCTCAAAACTATAATACCGAGACCTTCAAAGAAGGGAAAGCTGCTTGCAAAAAGGCACTGCAGCAGGAAATGGGCTTGCCCGAAAAAGACGTGCCGCTCATCGGTATTGTTTCCAGGCTGGTTTCCCACAAGGGGCTTGATTTGGTTAAGGCTGTGCTTGAAGAACTGCTTTGCACCGAGGATGTGCAGGTTGCCGTGCTTGGCTCCGGCGATGCGGAGTATGAAGATTTCTTCCGCTATATCCAAAGCAAATATCCTGACAAGTGTGCTGTGACCATCGGCTTTATCCCGCCGCTCTCCCGCCGCATTTATGCAGGCTGTGACCTGTTCTTAATGCCCAGCAAGAGCGAACCCTGCGGGCTTTCGCAGATGATTGCGCTGCGCTACGGCACAGTGCCGATTGTCAGAGAAACCGGCGGTCTGCGCGACTCTGTTCAAGACAGCGGTGACGGTAAGGGTAACGGCTTCACCTTTGCCAACTACAACGCCCACGAAATGCTTCATACCATTCGCAGAGGCATTCAGGGCTACTATGCGGACGGTTGGGATATCCTGGTCAAGCGCGCTATGGAAAGCGACAACACTTGGGCAAAATCCGCAAGCGAATATATTAAGCTGTATAAAAACATACTTTAAAAGTAAACAAATAGCAAAAAAGAGAGCGTCCTCTCAACGCTCTCTTTTTTCAATGATTAAGAAGAATTATCAAGCAGGTTCAAGCCATGTTGAACCTGCTTACCTTTTAGTATTGCAACACTTTTGCGCAGGTACCGTAATTTTCCTCTTTGAGCATAACACCGATGTCCAACACATTAATCACATCATCAGGTTTCAAATCCCAGCGAGACTCAAAATCCATAGAATCATCATTCAACCCGTAAATGCCGTTGGAGAGTAATTTGGAAACATCGGCAATATCCACGCGCTCATCGTCATTTACATCACCGACTGCAAGGTAAAGGTTGCAGAGTGCGGGGTTATCGCTCTTACTTAATTCCAGTGCCTCGTTTGCCGCAACCGTCAACCCTTCAATTGTTATCGAAGGTGCATTATTGGCGGTAATTTTAATGGAATAGGTGCCGGGGTCTATTCTCTCCAAGCGAAAGTCCAGACTGTCGTGAACCTCGATGCAGTCAACAAGTTCCTCTCCTCGGTATAGAGAAATTTTCGCCGCACCTACGCGCCTTTCCATATCGACATGCCCGAGAATGGCACCGCATCCCGGGGTAAAATAAGCACCACCTTCATTCTTGCAGGATTCACCGCAGCGCGAACAGGTGTAGTAATAAGTCAGCCCTTCTTCGCTGCCTTCGTCCGTGCGCTTTGTCTGCTCATTCATCACCATCAGCGAAAAATCGTGCCCGCGTGCGCTGACATAATCGCTGCGGTAGCTGATACTGCCATCGGGACTTGTGTGGAGGGTGTAGCCCCAGTCCGTGCAGGTGGGTGCCACCTCACGCGCAGTGAAGGTTTGGGTAATTTGCAGCGACACTTCCTTTTCAATCCCTGCGTATTCGATAAAGAAAGAGTTGGTACCGGGTGCCCACGGGTCCAGGTTTTGTGTGCTGTAAAGGTTGACATTGTCGTCGTCAATAATTCTGCCGTCTGCCGATTTCAGGATACCATTTTCTTGGTCAAACACATATTCCACCACTTCGTTATCGCGGTAGGTAACCACCAGCTTGTCACCGGTATACACGGGCATATCATAAATATACAATTGCTCGTATTCGATATACCTGCCTCCGGTGCCTTCCTCCAGCACAATCGGCTTTGCCGGCACAAAAGAGATATCCTGCACATTGTTTTCCGCCACTGTCACATACAAGGTGACGGTGGCGCCGCCATACGAAATCGTGTAGGCATTTTGGTTGCCCGGAACCCAATGCGTTTGCGCTTGATCGGCCTCAAAGTCCACCTTATAAGAATCGATGCGCTTGCCTGCGGCACTTTGATAATACCGTTCTCCATCCTCGCACTCAGTGAGCGTATAATCGGTCAGCACGCCTTTATCGTCCTTAATGGTCAGCACATCGCCAAGGCGCTGGCGGGGCAAAAAGTACCGGTAATACGGTTCGTCCGTTTCCCACACAGAGGTCCAATAACCGTTGCTGTGTTCCAAATATACCGGTGTAACAACAGGGGTGTAAAAAATCTCCTGAACCGGGTTTTTGACAATCTCTACCGAAAGCTTATTGGAGTTGACTCCAAAATAGCTTATCCAATATTCGTTGCTGCCTCCTACCGTCCAGCGGATGCTGCTGTCGCGCTCAACAGAAAGCATTTTGCTGTCGAGCTCATTGCCCTGTTCATCCATAAAGACCGTAAACCCATCATCGTTTATGTCGTAGGTATAGAGGGTAACCGTATCATCCTCATTTGTGATTTTGATGCTGTAATCGTAATCGATGGACGGTGTCTCGTAATAATAGTAATCATTGCCGCCCTCATCGGTGGTCCAATAGCCGTTTGTATTCTCAATGTATTGCTGCTGCTGCGCGCAAATCAATTCCACCGCTTTGATTTGCGGAGCGGCTATGATTGTGAGCGGAACGGCGGCTGTCTGCCCCAAATATGTGACATAGTAAGCATTCTCTTCACCTATGCCAAAATGCTCTGCATATTGATTGCTGCCGAATTCCAGCTCACTTGCCAAAAAGCTGCTGCCATCATCATGACAATTGAATTCATACTCATAATAACCCAAATCCGGTTGGTAGTCCCAATAGGCATAGTAAGTTTTCTTTGTTCCGTCAAGGTAAGTGATAATCAGCGCATCCCACTCTCCGACGCCGGGAAGATTGTAGCGGAAGAAGGGATTGCCGAAAGCATCGGTATCCCATTCACCGTCAAGCTCAAAATACATAACCTGTTTTTGATTCGGAATATATTCAAGGCTTTTGATATTGCTCTGAACAATAGAGACCGGAATCGAGGCGCTCTCTCTTTCAAAATATACAACCTTGTAATAATTCTCATCCCCGAGACTCCACCGCCCGGAGCGCGTGTGATACAACTCATCCTCATTTTCCAAAATATTGCCGGCTGCATCATAGAAATGATCTTCGTAGGTTTGCGCGTCACTGCCGTAGGTATAGTCTACCGTTTCCCCGCTCTCGGTAAAGGTGACACTAAGCACATCACCCTCTTGGAACGCGGGTATAGTGTAATCATACCAGCGCGTGCCATCCGTATCCGTTTTCCATGCGCCGCCGGTGTTTTCGCAAATCTCCGCCGGGTGAGCAGGGGTGAAAGTAATGGCACTGACCGGGTTTTGCTTGACTGTGACCGGCACGGCAGCTCGCATACCGTTATATTCAATATAAAAATAATTCTCGCTGCCTAATTGGAAGTGGTGTTCCTCCTGCTCATCTGTGCAGTGGACTTCGCTGCCGGCAATCACATCACCGGCTGCGCTGACAAATTCTCTTTCGTCCGTTTCGGCATTCCAACGGGAAATGTAGTCCGTGCTCTCGCCGGTATTATCTGTCACGGTAAGAATATCACCGTCGCTAATGCACATCACACCGTTATAGAAAAAGTAGGGGTTGCCTTCACCATCGGTATCCCAGAACCCGTTTGTATTTAAATATGCCGTTATCGGCTCTTTCGGCGTGTAGGAAAGTGTTATATTCGTTGTGTCGACAGTTACCGAAACCTCACAAGTGTACCCCGCATAGTGTACGGTGTACGCATTATCATCACCGACGGTAAAGGGTTCCTCTGCCTGATTATCCGTAAACTCTATGCCGCCCGGACCGATATCAATCGTGTCGGTACCGGCTTCATCGCGAAAATAAAACTGCTGCTCTTGTTCGCTCCAAACGGCTTCATAATAATAATCCACTCCTTCTTTCCCGACGATTAACATATCCCCTGCGCTGACATATTGCAGCGCATAGTGAAAGTAAGGCTGCCCCTGCCCGTCGGTTTTCCACTCACCGTCGGTTTCAAACCGATAGCGCCGTTGCTCGCCCTGCATAAAAGTGATATTCGTTACCGTGTTTTTCACGATTTCTAAGCTCGCGGTTGCTTCTTCCCCTTCCAGTTCAACGGTAAATTCATGATGATTATCCTCGCCATCCATATAAAACCATCTATCGCCATATTCCTGGCTGGTAGTTATATGCAGTTCATCGAGTGTAATCACATCGCCGGTTTCGGCACGAAATTCCAGTTCACCCGTTTCCCCGTTGCGCACACAGGTGTAATCGGTTTCATTGTTATCGAAAGCGGTTATGCGCACAATATCCCCCGGCGCAAAGCGGATGTCGTAGATGTATTCATCGGGATTATCTTCGTTATAGTGCCCACCCGTATGTTCTAAATATTTTGTTCTTTTGGGTAAGAAATCAAAGTATTTTATTTCGCGCGCAAAGACCTGCAGCGGCAATACGCTACATAGCAATACGACGCTTAAAACCACTGCGAGAACCTTTTTCATCATCAATCACTCCTAAATGTGAGTATTACTTATATTCTAAGAGTATCATTTTTATGGAGTTTAGTCAAGCAATTGACAGCGACGAGCAGATTAATTATACTGAATATGTGGCAACATTCCAAAAAGGAGAAAGAGTTTTTATGCCGAAAGCAAGCATAGCGCTTTCCGAACATTTTACATACAAAAAGCTGTTGCGCTTCACTCTGCCGAGTGTGGCGATGATGCTCTTTACCTCTATTTACTACATTGTGGACGGCTATTTTGTCTCCAACTTTGTCGGCGCCACCCCTTTTGCCGCGGTGAATTTAATCATGCCCTTTATTATGATTTTTGATGCTGTCGGCTTTATGGTCGGCTCCGGCGGCACGGCGCTTGTTGCCAAAACCCTTGGGGAAGGCAAGCGAAAAAAAGCAAATGAACTCTTTTCGCTGCTCATCTACCTCTTGATTGCAACCGGAGCGGTGTTTAGTGTTATTTCCATTATGTTTATGGACCGGATGGCGCGCCTGCTCGGTGCCGATGCACAAATGCTGCCGCACTGCACTGTTTACGGAAAATATGTGATGGCAGGCTTAATTCCCTTTGCTTTGCAATCGGCATTTCAAAGCTTTTGTGTCACTGCCGAGCGCCCCAAAATGGGCTTTTTCATCACCCTTGCCGCAGGGATAACCAACATGGTGCTGGATGCGCTGTTTATGGGCGTTTTCGGCTGGGGGGTGGAAGGCGCCGGTCTTGCCACAATGCTCAGCCAGTGCGTAGGCGGGTTTGTGCCGCTCATCTACTTTGCGGCACCCAACAAAAGCCTGCTGCGCCTGGGCAAAACACATTGGGACCCGCGCGCTGTTCTCAAATCCTGCACCAACGGCGCTTCGGAATTTGTGACCAACATTTCCTTCCCGCTGGTCAATATGCTCTATAACTATCAGCTGATGAAATTGGCAGGCGAAAAAGGTGTTGCCGCCTTCGGCGTGCTGATGTATACCGCCTTTATGTTTGTGGCAGTCTTTATCGGCTACTCTATCGGCAGTGCCCCGCTGTTCGGCTACAATTTCGGTGCCAAAAACCATGAACAGCTGCACAACCTGTTCAAAAAAAGCATGGTGATTGTCGGCGCCGCTTCCGTTGTGCTGACTGCACTTGCCGTTGGCGGCGCCAACCCGATTTGCCGGCTGTATGTGGGTTATGATAAAGAGCTGCTTGCCCTCTCGCAGCGCGCGTATCGGATTTTTTCGATATCGCTGCTGTGCTGCGGCTTTAATATTTTCGGTTCCGCCTTCTTTACCGCGCTCAATAACGGGAAAGTTTCCGCCGCCATTTCCTTTAGCAGAACACTGGTGTTTCAGCTTATTGCCATTTTTACCCTGCCGCTGCTGTGGGGTGTGGACGGCGTTTGGTTTGCCAATGATGTGGCGGAACTGGCAGCGCTGGCAGTCACTGTCACCTTCTTCCTGACACAGCGCAAAAAGTACAAGTATTAAAGCAAATTAACAACTGTTTTATAAGCCCTGCGCTTAAAACCTGCTGCTTCGCAAAACCAAGCATCTGCTCGGTTTCTTTGACAGCAGTCGGGTGTTCACTTGCAAACTCTTCACCTTTCGAGCTAAAATGAGTATAATAAAATAAAGCGCTTGTCGACTTTGCAAGAAACAATAAAATCGCTTGCATTTTTTGGCGAAATGTAGTATGATTTATTGGCGCCAATCCGCATTGAAAGCGCAACAGCGCATTACAACAGCAATTCAGAACAGGCTGCACCAAAACCGTGTTGCCTGCCAAAAGAGATAGAAACGGAGAGATTTTACTTCATGGCAACATATATCGAAATGAGTCAGGAACAATTACAGGCAGAGCATGACCGCCTGCTTGCAAAATATGAAGCGCTCAAAGCCAAGGGCTTGCAATTAGACATGTCCCGCGGCAAACCGAGCACGGACCAACTCAACCTGTCCGATGAAATGCTCACCAATCTTCACTCGATTGAGGATGTGTTTTCCGACAGCGGCTTTGACACAAGAAACTACGGTGTGCTTGACGGCCTTCCCGAATGCCGCCGCTTTTTCTCCGATTTGCTCGAAGTGCCGTTTGAAAACATTATCATCGGCGGCAATGCTTCGCTGCGCGTGATGTTTGACTACATCACCCAATGCCTAATGCCCAACCTGCTGGGGGACGGCTGGCTCGCTTCCGGCAAACCGGTGAAATTCCTTTGCCCCTGCCCGGGTTATGACAGGCACTTTGCCATTTTGGAATACTACGGTGTGGAAATGCTCCCGATTGATATGGAAGACGACGGTCCGAATATCGAGCAAATTCTGGAAGCAATCAAAGACCCGCAGGTAAAAGGTATGTTCTGCGTGCCGAAATACTCCAACCCCACCGGCTGCACCTATTCCGATGAAAAGGTCCGAGCCCTCGCTGCAATGAAACCCGCAGCAGAAGATTTTCGGGTCATTTGGGACAATGCCTATTTGGTGCACGACCTGGTCGAACCGGAAGAAGGCGACAAACTGCTCAATATCTTCCCCGAAGCCATCAAGAACGGCAACGAAGATTTGTTTGTGGAAGTATGCTCCACCTCCAAGGTGACTTTCTCGGGCGCCGGTATCTCCGCAATTGCAGCAAGCGAAAAAAACATTGCTGCCATTAAACACAGAATGAGCAAGCAATTCATTTCCAACGATAAACTCAACCAACTGCGCCACATCCGCTTCTTAAAGGATGTGCCGACACTGATGGCACACATGGCTAAGCACCGCGCCATTATGGCTCCGAAATTTGCAGCGGTAGAAGATGCTTTCAACGAAGGCTTCGGCGCATGTGCTATTGCAAAATGGACCCATCCTAAGGGCGGCTACTTTATCAATTTAGATGTGATGGAAGGCACCGCCAAGAGAACCGTTGAGCTCTGCCGAGAGGCGGGCGTGGTATTGACCGGTGCGGGCGCACCCTTCCCCTACGGCAAGGACCCGAAGGACAGCAACATTCGCGTGGCTCCCTCATTCCCGCCGGTAGAGGAGCTCAAAGTGTGCGCAGAAATCTTGGTCATTTCCGCCAAGCTGGCAGCTACGGAAAAACTACTTGCAAACTAACGCCAAAACCGTTACAATACAACCATAGCGAGAGCACTGAAAGGGGTGAATCATTTGGCGATTGATTTTTCTCAGAAAAAAGGTTTTATTTGCGATATGGACGGTGTGATTTACCACGGCAATCAAATTTTGCCCGGCGCGGCGGAATTTATTGAGTGGCTCACAAAGCAGAAAAAAGAATACCTGTTTTTAACCAACAACTCTAATTTAACCCCGCGCGAACTGCACCAAAAGCTCAAGCGCATGGGTTTGAATGTCGGCGAAGAGCACTTCTACACCAGCGCCCTTGCCACTGCGCATTTTTTGAAAAAGCAAAAACCCAACTGCTCGGTTTTTGCCATCGGTGAAGCGGGGCTGCTCAACGCACTGTATGATGCCGATATCACAATGAATGATGTCAATCCCGATTATGTGGTTGTCGGCGAAGGCAGGACCTATTCGCTCGACACACTCACCCAAGCGGTGAATTTGGTAGAGGGCGGCGCAAAGCTTATCGGCACCAATGCCGACACCACCGCCAACACCGAGGACGGTATTTACCCCGCCTGCGGTGCAATTATTTCCCCGATTGAAATTGCCACCGGCAAAAAGGCCTACTTCTGCGGCAAGCCTAATCCGCTGATGATGCGCACCGGCATTAAACTGCTCGGCTGCCATTCTTCCGAAGCAGTGGTTATCGGTGACAATATGGACACGGACATCATTGCCGGCACCGAAAGCGGCATTGATACGGTGATGGTGCTCACCGGCGTATCAACCGCCGAAACACCGAAGCTCTATGCCTACCAGCCCACCGAAATACTCAACGGGGTAGGCGACATCGTGCACACCAATGCGGTGCAAGACAGCTTTATGTTTCTGAATATGTAAAAAAACGGCAACAGCCGTTTTTTTATATTCGGAAACCGTGTTCAGTGTTCAGTTTTCAGTATGCCGACTGTAAACTATAATCTGTATAATGTAAACTAAAAAAATGCACGCTCTAAAAAAGGTGAGTCCCCGTAACGAAGGTTAGCCCTCAAATCGCATCTTTTTTCGCCATAATTGCATTAAAATAGTCGCTTAGGCGTCAGCCTTAAGCGACTATTTTGCTTTATTCTGACAAAAAATCTGCCGATTTTAGGGTGCATAGCAGTTTTTGCTAAGTAG
>JAFRLX010000041.1 GCA_017430965.1 Clostridia bacterium
ATGAATAATGAATAATGAATAGTTGTGGGCGACACATTCGCACTTGTTCCGCTGCGCTCAGATTTGTAGGGTTCGGCGCCCTTGACGAACCGCCATTTAAATGCAACACAAAGTGTTGCCGCCACAATTCAACATTCAACATTCAACATTCATCATTATCATGTGCCGCAAAGCGGCACCACTGAACCCTGAACCCTGAACACTGAAAACTTTCTCTTGTGCAAATTTAACAGAATTTCTATGTGAATTTCTGAAAAAATGGCGCAGAATAGGGTGTTGACTTTTTCAATGGTTTTTACTATAATTATTATGCATTAAAATAAAATGAGGCAGAGCAGGTAATTTTTGTTACGCGGTCAGCTGCAAAACTGGTTTATTTTATTTGTTGTAGGTTTGCGGGGGTCGAATGAGAATCGACCTCGGAAATACTATGCGCCCAAGGTAGAACGGTTCTCGTTCGACCTTCGCAAGCCTTAAATTGAAGCAGGCGTTTCCGACCTCGCTTCAAAAAATTTTATTATTAAAAAATAAAGAAAAATGAAAGGAAATTTTGAAATGAAAACTTCCAAAAAGATTTTAGCAATCGCTTTGTCTGTTTTGATGATCATCTCCGTATTGCCTTTCGCAGCATTCGCAGATGAGCTTCCGCAGGCAACCGTGACTACCCTGCCGAAATCACAAATCACCAATGTACCCTATTATGAGTACGGTACCGGTGCTACCGGCGCAACCTCTTTTGATATGGGTTACAAATTTGTGGCGCAGGATGACGCTACCAGCGTTCAAAGCAGCCCCTACAAACAGTGGCATTGTGACTATGTGCTCAGCTCTACTACCGACATCAATGCCGGCGATATCACCATCGGCGGTCAGTTTGATGCCTACAGCCCTGACGCATGGGTCACCATTACTCCCGACAGCACCATTCCCGCAGGCGCCGAGATCAGACTTCTCGAAACCATGTTTGGCGACGAAATCACTTATGCAACCATTTGCAGCCAAGTGCAAGTCTTCAAGTGTGCTGTTAAGACCAACAACGAACAAATCAAAGGCGACGACCTCAAAGTGGAACTTCGTCTCTACGAAACCGTTCTCGATCCCGAAAGCGGCAAGTATGTAGAAGATCCGACTGCAGAGCCTCACGTTCTTGAAGATGTGGATTATGAGTATGGTACCACCATGCCCGGCGCAACCGTTACCGAGTTGACCGGCGATGCTCTCAACATCACCACTATCGACGGCCAGAGCAAGACTCTCGACAAGGGCTTCCTCTTTGTGGCTGACGATGATGCTACTACTGTTCAGCAGAGCGCTTACAAGAACTGGTCCGCAGACTATGTTATTACCACTGATAAAGATGTTCCGGCAGGTTCCGTGACCATCGCAGGTCAGTCCGACCACCACAGTGCTAACTGGGTTACCGTAACCCCGACCAACACCATTTCCGCTAACACCGAAACCAGACTTCTCAAAGATGTTCTCGGCGAAGGCGTGTTCACTTATGAAGATATCTGCACTCTCGTGCAGCAGTTCAAGTGCGGCGCTATTGCCAACGACTTTACTGCAAAAGATATCGAGATGAACGTGGAATTCCGTCTCTATGAGACCGTTCAGGATCCCGAAACCGGCAAGTATGTTGAAAAAGTTGGCGGCGAAGTGCTCAACGTAGAAGATGTAGACTACACCTTCGAAGAGCCCGCAAAGCCGACTGCTACCGTTACCGAATTGACCGGTGATGCTCTCAACATCACCACTATCGATGGTCAGAGCAAGACTCTCGACAAGGGCTTCAAGTTTACTGCTGATGATGATGCTGTTTCCGTTCAGTCCAGCGCTTACAAGAACTGGTCTGCTGACTATGTTATCAAGGCTGACAGAACTGTTCCGGCAGGTTCCATTATCATTGCAGGTCAATCCGACCACCACAGCCCCAATTGGGTTACCCTTACTCCGGATCAGGATATCCCGGCAAACACCGAAGTCAGACTTCTCAAGACCTTCTTAGGCGAAGATGTGTTCACTTATGAAGATATTTGCACTCTCGTTAACGAGTTCCAGTGCGGTGCTATCGCTAAGACTTTTGATGCAAAAGATATCGAAATGACTGTAGAACTTCGTATTTTCGAAACTCAGTTAGATCCCGAAACCGGCAAGTATGTTGAGGTTGAAGGCGGTAAAGAACTCGCTATCGAAGATATCGAGTACACCTTCGAAGAGCCCGCTCTTCCGCAGGCTACCGTGACCGAATTAGCAGCTGCCGATATCACCGGTATCACTGCTGTTGATTTTGCTTCTCACGAAGCTGCTACCATCACTCTTGACAAGGGCTACAAGTTCACTGCTCAAGATGATGCTGTTTCCGTTCAGGAAAGCGCTTACAAGACCTACTCTGCCGACTATGTCATTTGGGCAGATGAAGACATCCCGGCATACGGTGTGACCATTGCCGGTCAGTATGACGAAAACGATGCAGCTTGGGTTTCTCTCACTCCGAGCGAAGCTATCCCGGCAAACACCGAAGTCAGACTTCTCAAGACCTTACTCGGCGAAGGCGTTTACACTTACGAAGACATCTGCACCTTAGTGCAAGAGTTCAACTGCGGTGTGAAATCCAACCTTCCTGAAGTGGCAGGCACCAATGTGAATGTTGAACTGCGTATCTTTGAGACTGTTCTTGATCCCGAAACCGGCAAGTATGTTGAAAAAGAAGGCGGTCAATCATTTGATATCACCGATATCGAATACGAACTCGAAGAGCCTCAGGCTGAAGCCCACAACGGTTCTTCCTTAACTCTCGGCGATCGCGTAAGCTTCAACGCTTACCTCGATGCTGATGCTTACGGCATCAATGTTAACGAAGCAGTTGTAAAACTTACTTACAACCACAATGCAGATATCAGCAAGGCTATTGATGTGAGCACCGATATTATTCCTTTGACCGATGCTACCAAGTATGTGAAGGAAGGCAGCTATTACAACGGCACTTACAAGCTCTCCTTCAAGATGACTCCTGCTCAGTATGCAGACGATGTTACCATCGAACTGTATGCAAATGCTCAAGCTGACGCTCCGATCTATGCAGCTACCACAAATGTGAAGACTTTGTGCGAAAGAGTTATCGAGATGGCTGAGACCGACAATGCATATGCAAACTATGCTGCTCTTTGCAAGGCACTTGCAGACTATTGCCAGGCTGCTCAGGTTTACTTCCAGTATGAAGCACCGGAATCTCCGGCTTACTACAACCCTGCAGTGACCAGTTTGGATGCTGATGAAATGAACGTTGGCGGCACTAATGTGACACTTGAAAACACCGGTTACTCCTTCACCGTTGTTTCCGGTCTTGAAGTGAATATCTTCTGCGCAGCTGATACTCAAATTCAAAGCATTTCGATTGACTCCACTAAGGGTGCAGGCTCCATCTCTGCAGCAATGACCAGCAAGAGCGGTTTGAGCTGCGTGAACATTAAGGGTATTGCTTCCGGTAACATCGACAATGTGATTACCTTGGAAACCAGCAACGGCGAAGCTGTTTTGGCTGCTACCAACATTGCTAAGGCAATTGTTGCAAGCTCCAACAACATCAACTTTGTGAACCTTGCAAGAGCTCTGTATCTCTACAGTGTGCAGGCAAGCGCTTACTTTGGCTGCTAGTCGCTGATATATAATTGGTATATTATATTATTAGTAACTAAAACCTAATCTAAGGCTCCGCGTTTCGGCGCGGAGCCTTTTCTCAGGCAACAGGCAACAGCAAGAGGTTTAGGAGGAGTAACCGTTTTATATGGTATAAATATTACAAATAATATCATTTTATAAATTAAGTTGATTTTTTTTCTCATAAGCATTATAATAAAAATAATTATTGATTGATTTTCAGAAATTAATTGCCGAAGGAGCACCTATGAAAGGTTTGAAGCTGTTATCTTTATTATTAGCCTCACTGATACTGTTTTCAGTGTGCTCTTTTGCGCTGCCTTCCGTGGCTGCCGCTGCCAAGAAAGAGGAAACCACTGCGGCGGATAATGCCAAGATCTTGGAGGAAGAATTACAGGATTTTATTCAAAAGAACGGTATTGACGGTAACAATCTTTCCTTTGGTTATATGGATTTCGGCAGAGAGCTGACTTATATCTATAACGGAGACAAATTATTTGCTTCTAGCGATGGAATTAAATTTCCGCTTGCCTACCTGTATTATAAGGACTTGGTCAGCGGGAGACATCACTTAAACGAAGATGTCGGCAACGACAATTTGAGAACTGTCTTTTTGCGCTCACTGACCAAAGATTTCGGGCATGACGATAATGCCACCGAGTTGTTAATTGAAAAGTACGGCGGGATGGAAGCTGTCAAAAGAGCTATGTATGAAGTGACCTACACCGCTGTGGATGATGCTTTTTTTGAATCGGATGTTCTTTCGGCAAATTTTGCCATTGATTTTCTGAGTAAGTATTATAACGAAGCGTTGTACTGCAGCACCGATTTTAAGCATATGCTCATTGACTCGATTAAGCAGTTTTGCAGCGGGCGCTACAGTGAGACATATATTTACGATTGCAAAATTACCCATCGCTACGGTTTTTCGCGACCGGTCGGCAATGCGATGGATATGGGCATTATCAATGCCAGCAATCCGTTTGCCTTCGTTATCAGCATTGAAAACAGCAAAGATCCGGAAGAAGATATTGCACTGCTTGCGGATTTCGCATACAATTTCAATGAGGAATACGGTACTTTACTGATGTCGCAAATGACAACATTGCCGGATGTGGATGCGGAAGACAAAAAGAATTATGACGCAACTACCATTAAGGCAGTACCGATATTTGTGACTGTTATTTCCGTCACCGTGGTTATTGCGGCAACGATCACAACCGTGATGATTGTCAGAGAAAACAAAAAGAAAAAAGAAGACAGATTAGACTAAAAGAGCAGTAGAAACTGCTCTTTTAGTCTAATAGCCGACAGGCAACAGGTAACAGGCAACAGTTTTTTTGCGGGTGGACTCTGTCCGCCCGCTTCTGTTATCTGTCATCTGTAAACTGTTAACTCAAATAAGGCTTGTGCGCGCAAGCCTTATTTGTTGGATTTGTTCAAAAAACCGCTGCGCTTTTCTACTAATTTGTGCCTTTGATTTTTGCCTTAAATATATTATAATTAATATGAATAAGTCTATATAAGTTTACACACCGATTCGGGCTACCCCGGCGCAGAGGAAAACAAGCGAAAAAGCACATACCGGGATACCTCGAAAACAATAAAAATACTCGAGGCATTCAGGCTTATTCGGTTCAAATCCTGAATGTCAAAAAAGAGGAGTGTTATTATGATGAAACAGTCTATGAGAAAAGTAATCAGCATCATTTTGGCATTGGTGATGTTACTGTCGGTCTTTTCTGTCAGTTTCTATGCCTTTGCCGAAAATGAAGAAAACGATGTTTCCACGCCCGGCATTCAAATGTTGCTGACGGACGGGGAAGCGCTCAAAGCCTTTTTAGAGGGCAATTTCCTGAGCCTGGAAACATTTGATAAATTGCTCAGCGAGAATATGCCGGCGCTTTCCGAATTGCTCTGCTCCCAATTAGGGGATTTATTCTACCAAATGGGCTATGCCCAAGAGGATTACCCGACCGATCGCGACGGCTTGGTCTTTGCGCTCGCGCGCGCCATCGGTTCTTTGGGGCCGGAAGTCTTTAAAGAGCCCGAAAAAATTGAAACGACCGATTTGTCTCTCATTTATAATCTTGCTTACTTAGGCGGCACGCAGTATGTGGAAGATATCAATGCCAAACTGCCCGCCGAGTTGCGCTTTGACACATCTACGCCGGTGATTGATTTAACCGCCGAACAGCAGCAGGAAATTCGCGAATACTATAAGAAATGGCAAGCCGGTGCTTTGCGCTTAGATAATTTCGATGTGCGCAACTATATAGGCGATATGCATGCGCTCGATTACTTCAAGATTGTGCTGCTTTGCTTCATTGCAGACGATGCGCGCTTACCCGCTATTACCGAAGCGGCAATTGACTTTATTTTAGATACACCCAACCGCCGAGCCTTGGCAAATGCGGTGGCGACCATTTTGGATAACTTTGAAGCCCAACCGGTCAGCGCGGTGCTGCAGGTGATTTCCAACAGCGAGCTTCACCCCTTACTCAAGGAGCTTTTGCAGGTTGCCAATAAAGTGACAGTCAGAACCGATTACTACTCTTATAAGATTTTCCAAGAGGGAATTTATAAGGATACCGACGGTTCCGTTATTCCGCATGTGAAAGCTAATGACGACGGCACTTACTCTTATGTCGGACCGAGCATGGTCAGCGCTTACCTTGATACAGTTGATGCACTCTTAGCGCTCTTTGACGGGATGTATGGAGAAATGAATAATTCCATGCTTGAGAGTCTCTTCTCCAAGCGCTCCAAGGAGTTGGCGGCGCTGGCGCAGGCGGCATTGCAGGCAGCGAGCGCGACAGTCGGCGCCCAGCAGGCGAAACTTACCAGTGACATCGAAAGCGCGAATATCGAAATTCGCTTTGCCAACCAAAAAATAGCCGAGATTGATTCCGGTGCGGCACAGCAGGCCCAGATTGCGCGCTTGCAATCTCAACTCGATGCCATTGCGGCGCAGATTGCAGAGAATGTGAGTGAACTCGACTCTCTCGAAAAAGCCGAAGCACTCGCCAAGGATGCGGTTAAAGGCTATTATGAGGCCTATGCCGAGTTTGAGGAGCAAATGACACCTGAAAATCAGGCGGAAATAGAAAGTAACCCCGACTACATTGCTGCAAAAGCTAAGGTCAAAGAAACCGAAGATGCTTTGGCAGAGAACTATGCAAGGCAAGCCGAACTCAGAGAGCTCATTGCACAGCGCAGTGCGCAGGCAGATACCCTTGCCAATCAGATCGATGCTTTACAAAATAATTATGTACCGGAAGATGCCAAGGCGGTTTACAACAAGATGATCAGCACCGCAAGGCAGGTTATCAGCGACAGTGAAGCGGCACTGGCTGCTTTGCCCGCGCAGGATATGATTGCACCGGTGAGCGCAACGCTCGCCTCTCTTATCGGCGGCTTCTTTGCAGCGTTTGACGGTGTGTATGATAAAATGATGAATGAGTCGCCTCTCAAAGCCCTCATTGCCTTACTCTATGGCTTAAAAGACTTTGTAGCGGCGGTAGAAGCGATTGATTGGGATGAAATCGCTTCTGTGACAGACCCGCTCTTTGCGCAGGCAGATGAATATATCAATAGCCTTGTGGGCAGATATATCGGCGAAAACGGCGGTTCCAACATTCTGGCGGATTTAAGCGAAATGCTCAACGGTTTCTTAGACACCTACGGCGTTTACGATTACATCAATGTCGACTATCTCAACAGCTTTATCAGTCAAGAGTTGTTGGGTGACAATTCCCAAGTAATGCAGATTGCGGCAAACGCTTTGCAGACCATGTTCCCCGATGTGCAGCCGACTTATGAAAGCATTGTTTCCTGTTTGATTCCCGTGCTCAGCGCCTTTAACTTCAGTGCGATTATGAGCGATTTGGGCAACATTACCGCGGCGCTTTCTCTGGCAAGCCCCAGCGCTTTTGCCTACCTTGCCGGCTTGAATGGCAGCAGCACTTATCTGAACACCATTAATGCCAATCTCGCTTCCTACGGCTACGAGGGCGAACCCCTGCGTGCGATGATTTCTTTAAGCAGTACCCAACAGAGCAATTTGATGCGCTTCGTGGAAATGGAGCAGAATGGTACTGACCTTGCAAGCATTGCAGCGGCAGGTTTTAACTGGAAAAACTATACCGGCGGAGTTTCTAATCTCGCACTTGCCAATGCTTTTGTTAAAATCGCACTCGGCGACTCGCAGAAACTCGGCGAAATTGCCGCTACCCCGGGACTCGGCACAGCGTTGACAAGGCTTTTGTGTGATTTGTTGAATGATATTAAGACCAAGCCGGTCGATACCCTTCTCAAAAAACTCTCCGATTCCTCTACTTTGGCGGCAATCGCGGACTTTGCGTTAGGTTTACTCAATGGTGAGGATGCTAACTTTAAGTCTTACGACATGTTCTTTACCGATAATATCTACTATGACGGTGAGGGTAACACCACCTTCTATGACATGCTCGATGAAGAGGGTGTGCCGCAATATACCGGACCGAAGGCACTCGAACAGTATGTACCCATTATTGGGGCGGCAATTGATTTCTTGAGCAATATCTATCAAGATGTTAATAAAAATAACGGTGACTTATTAAAAACCTTATTGTATGATAAAACCCCGCAATTGAAGCAGTTAATTAAATCTGCTATCTGTTACACGGGAGCTGACGGCAGCGAAAAAGCCGGCATGCTGTTCTACCTGTTAATGGGCTACGGCGATTACCTGAAAGTCGAAAATGAAGTGATGTGCTACGATGTGCTCATTTCTCTGGCAGAAGCTTCCATTCGCGAAGCGCAAGCCGAAATCGAAGGCGCCAATGCCAAGATTGCGCAGTGGAATGAATACCTGATGCAGGCGCAGGTAGCGGTCGATGCGGCGAAACTGACAGCAGCCAAAGAAGCCGGTATTTTCGATGAGAGTGTAACGGTATTTGACCAAGAAGCACTCGAAACCGCAATTGCTGCGAAAGAAGCAGCTCTCGAGCAGGAAATCGGGGAACTCGCCGAACAGATAGAAGCTGACGCAGGCGCAGTGGCGCAGGCACAAGCGGATTTGGATGAGGCAAATACAGCGTTTGAAGCCGTCAATGCACTGCAGGATTATCCTTACAATGACCCGTTCTACAGCGATTTGTGCGCGATTTTTGACGAGCAGGATTTGAGTTTGATTGATACCTTGCGCGATGACTGCGCCGATGATTTTGACGCTACCTTCGGTGAAGGCAAGTTCGAAGAATTTGTCGGCTACATCACCGATTATTATGAAGATTACGAGGGTGACGGCGACACCTTTATTGATGATTGGATGCTTGCCGACGGTATCGCGGTTTACACCATGATTGAACAGGCGCAAAGTGAACTCGATGCCAAGCAACAGGCGTATGATGATGCGGCAGCGCTGCAAGAAGAGCATACCGCTGTTTACGACAGCAAGAGCGCAGAACTTCAGGCTCTTGAGAGCGGCACGGTGCTTGCCAATATTCAAGCAGCAGGCGAAGGTGTCACCATCGCGATTGACGACGGTTCTCTGCCGGCAGTCGGTGACTACTCCATTGTCGATATTGAAGAGTCCATTCAGACCATCCGCAATGAGAAAATTGCCGGTGTGGAAGAACAGATTGCCGAATATAACACAACAATTGATACCTACAGGCAGGAACAAAAGGCGGCAAGCCAAAGCGGCGCTTCCTTTAACCCGATGCTCGTGCCGCTGGCAACGAGAGCTTCGGATGTGATTGCACAAGGTTTAATCAATGTCATTATGGGCGACAAGGCAGACGGCAGCGAAAATATCTATGTTTACATCATGAACCACAATATTGTGGATATTCTGACCACCGGCGGCAGGTGGAAGGCTATCTTCGAGATGATTTTCGGCATCTACGAGCCGGCACTGCAGGCGCTGGTCAGCGAAGGCATCCTCGATGAAACTACGGCAGAGCAGTTAATTGCCGCTACGCCGGACTTTACGCCCTTCTATGAAGGCGCACTTGCCGACTTCCCCGAAAACTTCAAGAGTAACCCTGTCGGCGCATTGGGCGAGGTAATTCAATCCTTGACCGAGACCATTAAGGGTGGCTTTGCACAGGTAGAAGGGGATTTGGCGCACGATGTGCTGCAAATGAAGAAAGTCAATAGCGATGTCAACGCGATTTTCGATGATACCTTCTCGCAAGACTGGTTGAATTCTTACTCGAAGTGTGTGATTACCCGCGCGGGTGAAATTTATCAATTCTTAGTTGATTTGTTAGGCTTATCGTTCATCAAAGAACTCTTGGAAGAAGATGTCGGCACCACCGGTGAACTGAGCGGTAAGATTGATACTTCCCGCCTGTATGCGGATGTGCGCGTCAGCCTCTACAAAGGCGATACGCTCATTGCCACCGTGGAAGTTAAGAAGAACAGCGACGGTGCGTTTACCTTTACCGATGTGGATGAAGGCAGGTATACCATCAGACTCGAAACCGCGGCAGGCATTGCCTTTGAAGTCAAGGCGATTGATGTTATTGCCGATGATACGACCGATTTGACTACCGATAAGAATGCAGACATTGCGCTTATCGAACTCAAACTCGGCGATGTGGACGGCAATAATGTGGTCGATGTCAATGATGTCAACGCCCTGCTTCTCGAAGAGAACTTCGGTTCCGACAGCGCGGCATACGACATTAACTGCGACGGCACGGTAGACTTTGCCGACCTCTCCATTGTGCTCGCGGCAGCCAACTACGGCGCCCAGGCGGAGTCGATTGTGTATTAATTAATTCGCTTAAACTTCACAGCGCGGTGCGAATGCACCGCGCTGTTTCTTTAAGCGACAAATAAGGATTTGTCGAGCTGTTTGCTCGACAACCCTTATTTGTCAGTTTTCAGTTTTCAGCTTTCAGTTTTCAGTTTCACCCACCGCGCGCTATGCGCGCACCGCCCTTGATAGGGCGGTTTCATAAAATGCAAGGCG
>JAFRLX010000007.1 GCA_017430965.1 Clostridia bacterium
GCAGTTTTTGCTAAGTAGTTTTATTCGAATAAGGGAGAAAATTTTTCTTGCATACTTGCCGTATTCAAGGGAAATTTTATCACTTAGGCGGATGAAAATACAACGCAAAAACCAAACTTCGTTACGGGGACTCACCTAAGGGCTTCCGCTTTCTTATTTAAGCTTTCAGTTTTCAGAGTTCAGTTTTCAGTCGGCGCTTTGCGCCTGCCCTCCCTGTAAGGGAGGGCTTTACCTTGCTGAACACTAAACACTGAACGCTGAACACTCAAATACGGCTTGTCGAGCAAACAGCTCGACAAGCCGTATTTGTTCACGACACCTGCAGCCCTAAGGAAACACTCAGTGCTTTATCCACGCGCAGCATATCCCTCAGGCTGATTTGACCGGTCTTTCCTTTCAGGCGGGTTTTATCCAAAGTGCGCACCTGCTCAAGCAGCACCATGCTGTCGTGCGGCAAGCCGCACTGTTCGGCTTTTACAATAATGTGCGTGGGCATTCTTGCCTTGCTTTGGCGCGAGGTGATTGCCGCCGCTATCACGGTAGGGCTGTGCATATTGCCGACATCATTTTGAATAATAAGTACCGGGCGCATACCGCCTTGCTCCGAACCGACAACCGGGCTTAAATCGGCATAGTAAATTTCTCCGCGTTTAATCAAAACCATCACTTCCGTTTTTTTGTTTTCACCTATAGTTTTGACCAAAGAGAGGGGTTTCATTCGCTATTTTACTCTTTTAATTCACTGTTTTACAATAAAACTGATATTCCGGCACCTCACATTCCAACAGCTGACCGCTCCCATCGCATTTTGCGCTGAAAGCAGTGCCGTTTACCTTGCCGCAAAAGGAAAAACCCGTTTGCGTGCGCTCCCACTTTCCTTCGCCTGCCTGCACAGCATTTATCAGTTTATACAGCAAAGTTGCAATATTGGTATCCGGTAAAGCATTGATGTTTAATTGCGTTTGAATGTTATCATAGCGCAGAATAACGCTGTCTTTTTCAAACAGATAAAGCGTATCAAACGCATTCTGTTGTGTTTTCAAAATCACCTTTTGCGGCTTTGCCGCAAAATTGAGCACGGCATCAAACTGCTCTTCCGCGCAGACAATCCGCGCATGGCAGCGCGGCAAAACAAAAGCCTTCGGCTTGCTTGCCCGCGCGCAACCGCCCGCAAGCAACAAAGCCGAAAGCATTCCTATTGCAATGATTTTTTTCAAATAGCACTCATTCCTCAAATTGTATTAAAGAGGAAGGCAAAAAGCGCACGAGATCATCGGTGCTCATTGCGCGCTGCGAGAGTTCTGCTGCGCACAGGTCGCCGGCATCACCGTGAATAAACGCACCGGCAACAGCGCTTTCAAACGGCGAAATCCCCTGCGCTGCCAATCCGGCAATCAAACCTGCAAGCACATCGCCTGTTCCGCCCTGTGCCAAACCGGGGTTTCCGGTGGGATTGATGTAAAGGATTTCCCCTTTCTTAGCGATAATTGTGTTGTTCCCTTTGAGCACCAGTACCGCCTGCGGGTACTGCTCGCAAAACAGTTTAGCATACTTTGCCCGATTGCGTTTGATGTCCTCAATCGGCTTATCCATCAGCTTGGAGAACTCTCCGAGATGCGGTGTTAACACTGTTGGTGCTTTTCTTTCCTCTAATAAATACATATTCTCGCTGAGCAAATTTATGCCATCCGCATCGACAAGTATTGTGCCTTTACATCTTTTGCATACCGTTTCCAGCAACGCTTGTGCGCCGATATCCGTTCCGATACCGCAACCAATCGCAACGGCGCTCATTTTGCTCAACTGCGCCACCAATGCATCGCGCGCAGCCACATCAAAAAAGCCTTTTTCATCGGCAGCCAGCGGTAAAAACAGCGGTTCATTGAGCTTGGAGGTAATTGCCGGATACGCCGGCTGCGGAAATGCCAGCGTGATTTTCCCGACACCGCTGCGCACTGCCCCTCCGGCGCTGAAAACGGCTGCACCGGGCATGCGGTAAGAGCCGCATACCAGTAACAGATGCCCGAAGCTTCCCTTGTTTGCATCTGCCGCGCGCGCAGGCAAAATAGAGCGCACAATTCGTTTGTCCGTAATTTCCGCTACCGCTTCTTCCGCCTCAAAGAATTGCGGTGCAATGTTGATGCCGACCACCACTAATTTGCCGCAGGAGGCAGCAGTCGCTTCCAAAATATGCACCGGTTTGAACGCGGAAATGCTCACGGTTAAATCGGCGCGAATGTGCGCCGGGTCAAAATTCACACCTTCGCTGTCTAAGCCGCTGGGCACATCCACCGCCGCGACCTTTGCGGGAGAAGCGTTGACCGCTTCGAACAGTTCGCGCGTTCTTTCATCCGCCAACCCTCTGTAGCCGATGCCGAACATGCAATCCACAATCAAATCGGCTTGCGCAATCACTTCCTTACACAGGGCAGGTTCCGCCGCATATTCATACACGCGAATATCCAGGCTCTCGGCGCGTTCCAGCATTTTGACCGGTTCGGCTATGGTCGGTTTGGCGTGAGTGAGAATAATCACAGGCTCCGCACCGATTTCCGAGAGTTTGCGGGCAATCACAAAGCCGTCTCCCCCGTTTTTGCCTTTGCCGCACAGCACGGCAACGAGCTTGCCTTTATTTTCTTCGAGCGCAAATTCCCTGCGGATGACCTTTGCACAGGCGACACCTGCGTTTTCCATCAAGCGCAACTCTGTCATCCCCGCATCAAAACACGCCTGCTCGATTCTTTTAATACTTTGACCGGAATATACCTTCATAACAGCCTCCCTAAATCGTTTTCTGCTCCCATTATACCATAAAGTTGAAAAAAATGTTGATTTTATTTTAAATAATGTTATAATGATTATTGATATTTCCAAACACAGTGAAGAAGGAAAGTAAGTTTTGCGGTTGCTTTCAGAGAGTGCGGGCAGGTGCGAGCCGCGCAGCAATGCTCAACCGAAGTTCCCTTCGGAGTGGTTCTCCCGAATGGCGGTCAGCGCTGCGCTACCCTTAGTAAGGAGAAACGGTCGGCACCGTTACAGGCTTCCAAGTGTTTTCGCAACAGAGAAAAAACCGGGGTGGTACCGCGGATTATTATTCGTCCCTTTGTTTTGACAAAGGGGCTTTTTTTATGCGGTGTTCGGAGTTCGAAATGCGCAATCAACGGCAGCAATGCGAGTGTTGCATAAAAATGCCCCGCAAAACGACACCACTGCAATTCAAATCCCTTATTAAAGAGCGCGCAAAGCGCCGCCACCCACTAATATGCCAATTTGCCAATAGGCGAACATATATTACAAGGCATAGCCTTGCCACCATAAGAAAGGACATATAGTATGCTCAAAAAATTAGATGAATTAAAAGCGCAAGCCGTCGAGGAGCTTGCCGCCATCAGCGATAAGGCTGAATTGGAATCTCTCAGAGTTGCCAAGCTCGGCAAAAAGGGTGTTATCACCTCTGTTTTAAAGCAAATGGGCTCCCTCTCCGCCGAGGAACGCCCGATTGTGGGGCAAAAGGCAAACCAAATCAGAGCGGAAATTGACACTTTGATTAAACAAAAGCAGGCGGAACTGCAGCTTGCAGAGCAAAACTTAAAGCTCGCTGCGGAAACGCTGGATGTGACCATTCCGGGAAAGCAGCCGGAAATCGGGCACACTCACCCGCTGAGCATTGTGCTCGATGAAGTCAAGGAAATTTTCTCCGGCATGGGCTTTGATGTAGTGGAAGGTCCCGAAGTGGAATGGGATTACTACAACTTTGAAGCACTCAATATTCCCAAGGGGCATCCGGCAAGAGATACACAAGACACTTTCTACATTACCGAAAATATGCTTTTGAGGACACAAACGAGCCCGGTACAAATCCGAACCATGGAGAAGAGAAAACCGCCGTTTCGTGTCATTGCCCCCGGCAGAGTTTACCGCTCCGATGCCGTGGATGCCACCCACTCCCCCCTCTTCCACCAAATTGAGGGATTGGTGCTCGATGAAGGCATCACCATGGCAGATTTAAAAGGCACTCTTGAAGCTTTTGCAAAGCGCCTTTACGGCGAAGAGACCAAAACCCGCTTCCGCCCGCACCACTTCCCCTTCACGGAACCGAGCTGTGAGATGGATGTCAGCTGCTTCAAATGCGGCGGCAAAGGCTGCTCCATGTGTAAAGGAGAGGGCTGGATTGAAATTTTAGGCGGCGGCATGGTGCACCCGAAGGTGCTGCAAAACGGCGGCGTGGATGCCGACAAGTTCAGCGGCTTTGCCTTCGGTATCGGCTTGGAGCGCTTGGTTATGTTCCGCTTTGGCATCGATGATATGCGCTTGCTGTATGAAAACAACATTAAATTCTTAGAGCAATTTTAAGGGGGTGTTTTGAATGATTTTATCAAAAAGATGGTTAAATGATTATTGTAAAATTGATATCGACGATAAACAGTTTGCCGAGGCAATCACCCTCACCGGTTCTAAAGTTGAAGGCTGGGAGCAGGAAGGCGAAGAGCTGAAAAACATTGTTTTGGGCAAAATTTCACAGCTGGAAAAGCACCCGGACAGCGACCACCTGTGGGTCTGTCAGGTCGACATCGGCGCAGAGGAACCGGTACAAATTGTCACCGGTGCGCAAAACTTAAAAGTGGGCGATTATGTGCCGGCTGCTCTGCACAAGAGCGTGGTTGCCGGCGGGCAAAAAATCACCAAAGGCAAGCTCAGAGGCGTTATGAGCAACGGCATGCTTTGCTCTGTAGCGGAATTGGGGTTGACTGTCAACGATTTCCCCAATGCGATTGAAGATGGCATTATGACCATTGGTGAAGAATGCGACAGAGAGCTCGGCAAGGATATCCGCGAGGTGTTGCGCTTTAACGACACCAAGATTGAATTTGAAATCACCTCTAACCGCTCCGACTGCATGTCCGTGACCGGTCTTGCCAGAGAAACGGCAGCGACTTTTGATAAGAAGTTTGAAATGCCCAAGCCCATTGTCAACAAAGGGCATGGTGATGTAAATGAACACTTAAAAGTCAGCATTCACAACCCCGATTTGTGTTACCGCTACATCGGCGCCGTGGTGGAAAATGTGCGCATTAAACCCAGCCCCCTGTGGCTGAGGGAAAGGCTCAGAGCCAGCGGCGTGCGCCCGATTAACAACATCGTGGATATCACCAACTTCGTGATGTTGGAATGGGGTCAACCGATGCATGCTTTTGATTTGCGCTACTTAGAGGGCAACGAAGTCAATGTCAGAACCGCCAAAGCAGGAGAAAGCATCACCACGCTGGATGGCGAGGAACGCGCACTCAGCGAAGATATGCTGGTGATTGCCGATGCCAAAAAGCCTGTTGCCGTTGCCGGTGTCATGGGCGGCGAATACAGCGGTATTATGGAAGATACCACAACCATCGTGTTTGAATCCGCCTGCTTTAACGGCTATAGCGTGCGCTCCACCGCAAAAGCGCTTGGCATGAGAACCGAATCCTCCTCGCGCTATGAGAAGGAGCTCAATCCCGAAAGCTGTATGCTGTGCATTATGCGCGCTTTGGAGCTGCTGCAAATGCTCGATGCCGGTGATGTGGTCAACGGGATGATTGATGTCTTCCCCACGCCGAAGCCCGAGGTTCAGTTACCGCTCGACGCGCAATGGATTAACAACTTTATCGGTATCGATTTGAGTGAAGCGGAAATGGTAAGCATTCTCGAAAAAATCGGCTTCACGGTTAAAGACGGAGTGATTACCGCCCCCTATTTCAGAAACGATATTGAACACCAGGCAGATATTGCCGAAGAAATTGCCAGATTCTACGGCTTTGAAAAGATTCCGAACAAGAAGCTCACCGGTGTTGCCGAAGCAAAGCTCACCGAAAAGCAGCAATATGAACGCTTAGTGGAAAACAGCATGCGTGCGATGGGCTATAGCGAGATTAACACTTTCTCCTTTATCAGCCCGAAGGCATACGATAAAATTTTACTGCCTGCCGATAGCGAGCTGCGCAACAGCGTGGTGATTTCCAACCCGCTCGGTGAGGATACTTCCGTGATGAGAACCACCGCAATCCCGAGCATGCTCGAGGTCATTGCGCGCAATTACAATTACCGCACACCGCAGGCGAAGTTCTATGAAAATGCCACTGTTTACAAATCCAACGGTTTGCAGGAACTGCCGACAGAAAGCAAAATGCTCACCTTCGGCGCCTACGGCGGCGACAGCGATTTCTACTCTATCAAAGGCGCTGCGCAGAAACTCTTGGATATCTTAGGGATTGAAGGTGCGGAATATACCGCTTACAAGACCAGTCCTACCCTGCACCCCGGCAGAAGCGCAAAAATCGCTGTGGGCGACCAAGTGATTGGTGTTATCGGCGAGGTGCACCCGAATGTGTGCAAAAACTACAAATTGGGTGCCAAGACCTATATCGGTTATTTTGACAGCGATGCACTTTTTGCGCTCAAAAATACCGAGAAGCTTTACCATGCCCTGCCGAAATTCCCGGCACTCACCCGCGATTTGGCATTGGTTTGCGATAAGCAAACAGAGGTTGCCGCTTTAGAAAAAGCCATCAAAGCGGGCGCCGGAAAAATGCTTGAAAAAGTGGAGCTGTTTGACATCTTTGAGGGTGTGCAAATCGGCATCGGCAAAAAGAGCGTTGCCTTTTCCTTAACCCTGCGCTCTCCCGAGCGCACGCTCACCGATACCGAGGCTGACAGCGCCGTGCAAAAAGCTTTGGATTCGCTCAAGCAAATCGGCGTGCAAATTCGTTCTTAAAAGGCTTTCAAAACAAGGGTTAACCCTGTTTTGCGAGCCCTGAGGGCTTGCATTACGATTGTAGCGGCACATCGTAATTTATAAACAAATTATAAATTTTCATTTCCTTTATTGTAATTTGCGGCATAATTGTATATAATATATGCGAAGGAAACGAAAATGTTCTTTCGATGGAGGTGCTTCATATGCATGATAAAACACTCACCTTTAAATTACCCAATAATTTAGAGATGGATACCAAGGAAATATTAAAAGAAGTTTACAAAGCTCTTGATGAAAAGGGCTATAATCCGATTGACCAAATTGTCGGTTATCTGCTTTCCGAGGACCCGACTTATATCACCACCTATAACAATGCAAGAAGCCTCATTCGCAGAATTGACCGAGATGAATTATTGCAAGAGCTCGTCATCGAATATATCAAGAAATAAGGAGCGCGGAGAAAAGTATGGCTCAGAAAACAAAAAGTCCCTTCTTAATGTATAAGGGCAAACCGCTTGTGCGCAGCGGCAATACCATTTACTACGGGTTTATGGACCAAAGTCATGTGGTAATGCTCACCATTCTCAGCACAAAAAAAGTCAATGACACCGAAATTGCCGACAAGGTAAGAATTCAGCTCATTGCAACCGATATCACACTCAATCCTATTGAGGCAATGGTCAAAACAAGTGAGAAAAACGGCTTGTTTGAAGCCCTTGATTTAGCTTCCATTTGGTTGGAAAGAGCACTCAAAAAAGCATAAAAAAACGCCTCAACAGTTGTTGCTGTTGAGGCGTTTTTTTAATAAATCATGAAGGATGAATAATGAATAATTGCGGGCGACACATTCGCACTTGATTAGAATTGTAGGGGCGACCTGTGGTCGCCCGTTTTTAATGAATAATGAATGATGAATAATGAATAATTGAAAGTTGTACCATAAAATTGGACACCTCGAACAGTGAATGATATAATTAATGAAAGAGGTGTTAAAAATGGCAAGAAGGTACAACAAAGAGTTTAAGGTTAAAGCATGCGAATTAGTTTTGAAAGACGGCATTTCC
>JAFRLX010000042.1 GCA_017430965.1 Clostridia bacterium
CCTTATTTGAGTGTTCAGTGTTCAGTGTTTAGTGTTCAGTCGCAAGGCTACGCCTTGCATTTTATGAAACCGCCCTATCAAGGGCGGTGCGCGCATAGCGCGCGGTGGGTGGAACTGAAAACTGAAAGCTGAAAACTGAAAACTGATAAATAAGGTTTGCGCGCTCAAAGAGCGCGACAAATCCTTATTTGGCAAAAAGTTGTAGCCGGCGGCTACAACTTTTTTAATCGCGCAAATTTTGCCATCAGTTTTTTTGTGCCGACCTTGTCAAAGGCAATTTCCAGCAGCACATCGCTTCCCATCGGCTCTGCGGAAATTACCATTCCCTCGCCGAAGGTCTTGTGCTGCACCTTGTCGCCGGCGCCGAAAGCGGTATCCCCCGCCGGGGTTTGCGGCTTTGCAAAGGGCGAAGGCTTCTGCGCTTTGCCGGCAAAACCGCTGCCGCCAAACCCGCTGCCGAAGCTTGTAAAGGCGGCACTCTTGCTCACCCCTGTTTCTTCCAAATAGTCGGCAGGGATTTCATCCAAAAAGCGGGAAGGTCTGTTGCGGTTGGTCGCACCGTAGAGCATTCTCCCTTCACTTTTGGTTAAATACAGGCGCTCTTTGGCGCGCGTGATGCCGACATAGGCAAGGCGGCGCTCTTCCTCCACCTCGGTCGGGTCAAACATCACCTGGCGCGAAGGGAATATTCCCTCCTCCATGCCGATGATAAAGACTACCGGAAACTCCAAGCCCTTGGAGGCGTGCATGGTCATCAGCGGCACATAGTCATCCTCCGCGGTGAGTTCATCCTGGTCGGAGCTGAGCGCAACCTCCTGCAAAAAGCCCTCTAAGGTCGGTTCCTCCGCCGCAGAGGCGTACTCCATAATTTCGGACTTTAACTGGTCTAAGTTTTGAATGCGTTCCTCGCTGTTTTCATCCGCAAACAGGCTGTCGCGGTAGCCGGTTTCGCGCATGACAATATCAAACAAATCCGCAAGAGAAGCGCTGTCTCGCTGCGCATCAATGCGCTCTATCATTGCGCAAAAGCTTTTCAGCTTTCCCGCCGCGCGGTAGAGCTTTTCATACTGCTCGGCTTCTTTGAGCACCTCAAAAATGCTCATGCCCAGCCCCTGCGCAATTTCATAGGCGTTGCGCACGGTGGTTTCGCCGATGCCTCTCTTGGGAACATTGATAATGCGCATCAGGCGAATATCATCATCGTGATTGGCAACCAAATTCATGTATGCCATTGCATCCTTTACTTCTTTTCTGTCATAGAAACGATGCCCGCTGAGCACCTTGTAGGCAATGCCGCTCCTGCCGAGCGCACGCTCCACCGGTGCCGACAGGGCGGAAGCGCGGTACAGCACCGCATGGTCGCCGTATTTCATCCCCTGCGCCACATCCTCAAAAATGGTGTCGGCAATAAAAGCGGCTTCATCATTTTCGGAGTAAGCAGTGTAAACGCTGATTTTCTCGCCCTCTCCCCGCTCGCTCCAAAGTGTTTTACCCTTACGCTTGGTGTTGTGCGCAATGACACTGTTCGCCGCATTGAGAATGTTCTCTTTTGAGCGGTAGTTTTGCTCTAAGCGAATGACCAAAGCATCCTCCCACTCATCCTCAAATTCTAAAATGTTTTTGACTGTCGCACCGCGGAAGCGGTAGATTGACTGGTCATCATCCCCCACCACGCAGATATTGCCGTAGCCCCCCGCCAACAGCGAGGTGAGCACATACTGCGCATGGTTGGTATCCTGGTATTCATCCACCAGCACATATTGAAACTGGCGCCGGTAATGCTCCAGCACATCCGCATGTTCACGAAAGAGCTTGACCGTGTTGAAAATGATATCATCAAAATCCATCGCATCGCTCTTTAAAAGCAGGTTTTGGTAGGCGGTATATGCCTGCGAAATCTTTTTAAGGCGAAAGTCATGCGCCGCATTTTGCTCATACTCCTGCGGTGAAATCAAAGAGTCCTTGGCATTGGAGATTTCATTGAGCAACAGCTTGTAGGAAAGCAGCTTATCATCAATACTCAGCTGCTTTTGCACCTGCTTGATTGCCTTTTCACTGTCCGAAGTATCATAGATAGTAAAGGATTTGGAAAAGCCGATTCTATCGCCGAAGCGGCGCAAAATCCTGGTGCAGGCAGCATGGAAGGTAGATGCCCAAATTTCATTAGCCTGCTCGCCTAAGTGGTATTCCAGGCGCGCTTTCATTTCATTTGCCGCTTTGTTGGTAAAGGTGATGGCAATCACCTCCCACGGCTTTGCCGCATCCACGCTCAACAGCGAGGATGCCTTTTGGTGGTCGCGGCTTTTGCCCTCCAGGTAGTCATTTAAAAACGCGATGTGTTCTTCTTTTACATACCCCGGTACATAGTCGCTGTGGTAGGCTTTGCCATACTTAATCAAATTGGCAATGCGGTTGACCAGCACCGTTGTTTTCCCGGAGCCGGCACCGGCTAAAATGAGCACGGCACCATCGGTTTGCAGCACGGCTTTGAGCTGCTCCGGATTGAGCGAAGCAAACTCTTTTTCAATAATTTTCTTTCTCAGTTCTAAAAAATCGGTAATCAAAACTATCTCCGTTTCAGTAAAAGAGCGATGAAAACCATCGCTCTTTTTATTGTTTTAGCATTAATTTTTATGGCGCATCGCGCCATAAAAATTAATGCGGAATCATAGCGAGTAAAACGCCTGCGGCAACTGCCGAGCCGATAACGCCGGAAACATTCGGACCCATGGCGTGCATGAGAAGGAAGTTGGAGGGGTTCTCCTGCTGACCGACTTTTTGGCTGACTCTTGCTGCCATGGGTACGGCGGAAACGCCGGCAGAACCGATGAGCGGATTGACTTTGCCCTTGGTAACCACATACATAATTTTGCCGAAGAGCACACCGCCTGCCGTACCGACAGAGAAAGCGATTAAGCCTAATAACACAATTTTTAAAGTATCGAAAGTCAAGAAAGTTTTGCCGTTTGTAGTCGCGCCGACGGAAAGACCAAGCATTAAGGTTACAATGTTACACAATTCATTTTGTGCCATTTTAGAAAGTCTTTCGGTTACACCGCACTCTTTAAGCAGGTTACCGAGCATTAAGCAACCGACCAGCACACCTGCAGAAGGCAGAATTAAGGATACGACAATCGTAACCATAATCGGGAACAAAATCTTTTCTTTTTTGCTGACGGGGCGCAGAGTTTCCATGACAACACTACGCTCTTTTTTGGTGGTAAGCGCTTTCATAATCGGCGGTTGAATAATCGGCACAAGCGCCATATAGGAATATGCCGCAACCGCAATCGGACCGAGTAAAGACGGTTTTAAAATAGAAGTGGTTAAAATCGCCGTAGGACCGTCAGCACCGCCGATAATGCCGATAGAACCGGCAGCCTGCGGGTCAAAGCCCAAGAACATAGCCATTAAGAAGGCACCGAAAATGCCGAGCTGTGCCGCCGCACCCAAAATGAAACTGGAGGGACGGGCAATGAGCGGGCTGAAATCGGTCATCGCGCCGATGCCCAAGAAAATCAGCGGCGGATAAATACCGGCTTTAACACCGAGGTACAGCCAATCCAACAGCCCTGCCGTGAGTTTTTGGTGTGTTACCGGGTCAACGAGTTGTCCTTTAATGAGTTGAATAAACTCGGGAATATCGTGATAGTGCACTGCTAAATTTGCGCCGGGCAGGTTTGCCAGCAGCATGCCGAAGGCAATGGGCACCATTAACAGCGGTTCAAAGCCCTTTTTGATGCCGAGCCAAAGCAATCCGCAGGCAACGACAATCATTACAAGGTTTTGCCAAGAGCCGGTAAAGAACTGTGCAATACCGGATTCCGAGGCGAGTTTGGAAAGTGCATCTAAAAACTGTGCCATTATTTGCCCGCCTCCTTAATATCTTTAATAATAACATTTTTGCCGCCGCTCGCTTCGGTAATGGCGGCAACAATCACGGCTGCCGTTTCATCATCTACCTCGCCGTTTGCGGCGGGCGCAGGCTGTGCCTTTTGTTCGGCTTGCTGCTTGGCAGCGGCTTTGGCATTGACTTTTGCCATAATTTTGCCGAAGATGCTGAAAACGATAATTAAAATCAACAGCAGTAAAAAGACGATGAAAAATCCGGCTAATGTCAGTACCAATGTGTTGGACCAATCCCATGACGGATTTTCAAACACACCGCGCCGAATCATATCAAAACTAACTTCCAAAAGCATATTCATTCTCCCCTTTTTAACAAACTCTGAACAGTTAAATCACTTGGATAGGACCGCAGGGTCGGATGGAAAGCACCCAGCAGCTGTTTTCGCCGAATACCGCTTCCATCTCCTGCTGATACCGAGCGACCAAATCGGCAGGCACAAAGGCTTGGGTAGTGCCTGCAAAGCCGCCGCCGTGCACGCGGAATGCGCCGCGCTTGCCAAGCACTCTCTCGGCAATGTTGATGCCTAAAGAAACACCCTGCTGTGCCGGTGCCTTCGGGCTGTACACATTTTGGTTATACATATATGAGCTTCTGCCGGAGGCGCTGATTTGCTCCAAAAAGGCTTCAAAATCGCCCTTTTTGAGCGCTGCCGCCGCAGCCTCTACCTTTTCATTTTCACCATAGAAATGCATGGCTCTGAGCACGGCTCTGTCGCCGAGCTTTTCCCGCAGCGCGGGGATGTTGGCAATCACCTCTTGCTTGTCCACTTCGCGCAGCACTTTTTTCCCGAAGAAAGCGGCAACGCCTTCCATCTCGCCTCTAACGGCGGCATAATCATCGGTCAAATCCGCATGAGAGCCGCCGGTATTGGTAATGCAAAGCGCATAACCGGTTGACTGAAAATCAAAATCCAGCTTTTCGATACCGGGGTTTTCAATATCCTTAAAATCAAATTTCACGGCACTGCCGGTTGCAATGGTGAGCTGGTCCATTAAGCCGCAGGGCTTACCGAAATACACATTCTCCGCAAACTGAGAGATTTGCGCCAGCTCCACATTGTTGATTTTGTCCTCATTATAGAGCACGCTCAAAATGCAGCCGAGCAGGCATTCATACGCAGCGGAGGAAGAAAGCCCGCTGCCTGCCGGCACATTAGAGACCGTGTATGCATCAAAAGAACCGATGGTATACCCCAACTGCCCAATGCGCGCGGCAACACCGCGCAGAATGGAGTTGGATTTTCCCTCTTCTTCCTTTACCGGCTCCAGCTCATCGGTCCTGATTTCATTGATGGCATGCCCTCTGCTCTTGACGCGGATGGTACCGCTCTGATTTTTGCAAACAATGCCGATAACATCAATGTTGACAGCGCCCGCAAGCACCTTACCGTAGTTGTGGTCGGTATGGTTGCCGCAAAGCTCGGTTCTGCCGGGTGCGGAGAAAGCATAAAACTCCCCTTCGCCGTAGCCGAAATAGTCATAAAACTCATCTATCGCGGCAATGTAGCGCGCAGCGGCATCCGCTTCGCTCCCCTTGCCGTATAAATACATAAATTTCTCATTCATTTCGCCATTTTGGATGGCTTTTTTCATTTCAAACAGATTCATGGCCTTTATCCTCTAAATTTATTTCTAAGATTTTGAACATCCTCAAACTCCGCTCCCTCGAGCGCAGTTAAATCCTCGGGAAGAATCGGGATGTACTGTTCTTTTTTGGAACTGTCCTGCTCCTGCTCGAGCGCTTCCTGCTCTTCAAACTCGATTTTGCCATCCTTTTCATCACGCTTGCGCTTGATATAGAAAACGGTATTGGCAATAAACACACCGAAGCCGCTGAAGGCGACAAAAATCATAATCAGCACCACAAAGGATTTGGTGAAAGGATTGAATATTTCCCGACCGATGCGGGTGTACACATAGACCCTCGGTGCGATGGCAAGCAAAGAAACGAGCATGTACCACTGAAATTTACAATCCCTGTTTGCCCCATAAAGCCTGCTGACAAAATTGAGCGGGAAGCACGGGAAAAAGCGAAACACTGCCAACAGTGAATAACTCGACACGCCGTTGACATCCAGCGCTAAGCGCACATACTTATTTTTGCGCAACAGGTTTTGCATATAGTTTTCACCTTTTACGCGCCCGGAATTGAAGCGCAAATAAAACATCCCGGCAAGCCCTGTCAAATTAATCAATAAAGCAATCCACCAATGTTTACCGAAAACGATACCGCTCATCATACACACAATCGAAAGCGGCAAAAACGGAAGGTAGGCTTTAATGAAATAGATAAACAGCAGCACCAAAATTGTCAGCGCAATATTGTTGGCGGCAGACATGAAATTCAAAATAAATTCTTGAATTTCTTCCAACCGGGAAATGAGCGATTCAAAGTGCAGTGACAATGTATCGATATAGTGAAGCACAAGCATAAGAAATGCTTCTACAGCAACCAACACGAGAAAGGTGATGATACTTTTTGCCAAAAACGAAGCCGGCTTTTTTTGCTTTTTGGGTTTTGCCTTCTGCGCCGTGTTCGCCGAATACTTATCCATATTTACTCCAACTGAATGACTGCACGCAGGCAAATGCTTTGCGTTTGTGCATTCTCATTCACATTAATATATCTATTCTACACTATTATTAGAACAAAATCAATAATAATATATTATCGCGCTCGTAATATTACAATTCACTCCGCTTTGCGACAAAACCCGCGCGGCAGTTCGCCTGCCGCGCGGGTGGAAAGTCTCGTTGCGCTCAAAGCGCTGAAGATTAGGTTTTACGCCCTCTATGAGGGAAGGTTTTTCAAAATAACATTTTGACAATAGTCTTTGGCTTGCTGCGGTTCATTCGGATTGGCAATAATCTGTCTTGCAAGGTACTCCACGCTTCTGGAGGAAAAGGCTTCATCGTAAACCGTATAGCTGAAACCATTGTAGGTATACGTAATGTAGGCTCTTGCGCAGTAGTCCTCGCGCCAGTTCTCGGGTTTGACCTGCACCACCAAATTAAAGGTTAACTGGGTGCCGTCGGCTGTTTCGTGTTTGGTGACGCCGCCCCAGTTGGTGCCGTCATACACCGGAGCGCTGTTTTTCTCCTTCACACTCATTTTATAGACATTCTCGTTGCCGATGGTAAAATTTTCCAAAGAGCTTATATACTGCGTTTGGGAATAAATAATGCCGATATCGGTAACGGCGTTGCCGCTGTCACCGATGGCAGAGCTGACTCGTTCCGGCACTTTGACCGAAGCGGTAAAGCGCATCGGCTGATAGTCCGGCAGTTTTAAGTGCACATATTTGAGCGCTGCGCCTCTTGTTGCATAATCATACTGCTCGCTCTGGTCCACAAAGGTGTTAAAGTAGGGCGCCGGCAAAGTATCGGACTGTGCAAGGGCTTGCTGCACACTTTCGCAGGGCGTTTCATCGGGCACATCGTAATCCTCTAAACGCTCGCTGTACACCGCACCCCAGTAAGCGTGGCAGTTTACGCATTCATAATACACGCCGCCGTTGTGCTTGTCGGTAGGTGCTACCTGCTGCAGCTGCAGCTCGTGCTCCAAGGCATTGACAGATTCTGTTTTGGTCGCGGAACAACGCGCGCAGGTATAGGTTCTCACCCCGTTTTGCGCGCAGGTCGGCTCTCGGGTGATAACACCGGTTCCCCAGCTGTGCCCGGTCTTCATGGTGGGTTCGGTATCATAGTAATAACCGCATTGGGCGCAGGTGTGGCGCGTGCAACCGTTTTCGGTGCAGGTGGCCTCAATGACCTGTGTGCTGAATTCATGGTGCTGCTTTACAATGTGAACATCGTTTGGATCGGTTTTACAGACACCATTGTGGAATTCAATGTCAACCGGCTCAAACTCGCTGAAATTGTGCGCAGCGGTATCATAACACAGTGTGTAAGTATTGTTGGAGCTGTCGCTGACTGCCTGTGCGGCATGGTCCCAATGCACATTCAAATAGTGCTGTGCATCGTCAAAGGGCTTGGCTGCCTGCGGCAGTGTCGGCACACAGCCGTAGTAATAATCGCATTCATCGATTTTTTTGCCGTTGCTGTCATACATAAAAACCGTGGTTTGGTAATCCACCGCCAAAAAGCTCACGGTTGCTTTTTTGGAAACGCCGAAATGCTGCGGCCACCTGATGCTCGCCGTGACAGTTTGCGCATTGTAGGCTTCCGAGTTATAGTCTCCCCCGGACAAATTGGCATGGGTGGAAATGACAGTATTCCATTCGTTTTGCTCAATGCCGACGATGCTTACCTCGGATTTCAGCTCTATGTTTGCCGCCATGCTCACGCCGTATTGGTCCTTAGGCGCATTTTCCACCAGCAGCGGGTTGACAATATCCTCTTCGTTGCTGCGCGGGCAAATGACCATGCTGTTTTCATAAGAAACAGTCGGGTCCGCGCCCCGTGCAACAGGCCAATAATCCTGCGGCACATCGCCTTCGGCAACCAATGCAACATTTTTGACATTGTCGCCGGAGCGCGTGCTCATCAAATCCAGCAAACCGCCGCCGTAGGTGCTTTGGGCATCCGAATCAAAGGAGTCGTTCATCACGGCATCGCCGGTTTCTTCATTAGTGCCTTGGTCCCACACCCATTCGCCATCGACAAGGCGCGCAACCTGCAAAAAGATTCTAAACTGACCGTTTTTGCCCTTCCAGCTGTTGCCGGTTTTGTAGTACTGCGCATATAAATGAGTCGGGAAGCCGTCAATTATCATGCCCTCTTTGCTCGGGAAATAGCCGCCGCTGGACCCCCAGGCGCTGACAACGTTATATCTGCCGTCGCCATCGCGGTCATAGAGAGTGATGTAGGCGCTTTCGGTAGAGCCGGTGGCATTGACCTTTTTGTAATCAACGCGGCACCACTCTTCATCGAGCCCGATGTGTTCACTGCCGTAATTGACATAGGGCGCGCTGTCGTCGCCGAAGGCTTTATTGGAGCCGTCAAACGTTTCGACCTCAAAGACCAAAAGCCTGATTTTATACTTGTTTTGAGAAGTGGAGGCATAGGTGGATGTTGCTTGCGCACTGATGGTGCAAACGCTGATGCTTGCCAATAACAAAGCGACACAAAGCAACACCGACAACAGTTTTTTGCCATAGTTTTTCATGGTAAATTCTCCTAACGGATGGTAGAAATTGTGCTCATAGATTTATAACTCAGTTATTATATCATTAAATATATAAAATGTCACTAAAACAGGAATAATTAACTAAGGAATATATTACGACAGGCAAAAAAATAAAGGCTGTGAAGCCGCCCAATCCTGTTGATTGCGTGCGTTCACAGCCCCTTGCTTTAACACGGCATTTAATCATCCGCATAAATGTTTTCATTAATCCCGACCGGCTCTTCCCGCTCAAAGGAGCGGAATTTGTAGCCGAAAGCGCGCAGCTCTTTGGCATTTTCAAACACCACACCGGTGCCGCGTGCCACACAGTTTTCCGGCTCCGGCACAAGCTTTGCGGGAATGCCGATATATTCCGAAATAAACTGCCCCATACCGTTGAGCCGGCACATCCCGCCGCACATATGGATGCCTTCCAGAGAAATATCGGCAACCAGCTCCGGAGGCGTTTGCTCTAAAATAGAGGCAAGCGAAGCGGCAAATTTATTCAAAAACTCTTTGAGTATGGCATAGATTTCAAAATTTGTCAGCTCTGCGATATCCGGCAAGCCCGTGTTGATATTTAAGCCCTTGGCAGGCATTGTCACCTCTACCTTCGGTGCAATCGCCGTGCCGATGGATTTTTTGACTTCTTCCGCCGTTCTCTCGCCGATTTTAATGTTGTAGGTTTCGTAGACATGGCGCATAATGGCTTCATCAATATCCAAACCGCCGATTTTGAGCGCATCGTGCAGCGCAAGTCCGCCGTAAGTGACAATCGCGGTGTCCATAGTGCCGCCGCCGATGTCAATGACCACGCTGCCTCGTTTGGCACCGAACTCAATCCCGGCGCCGTAGGAAGCCAGGAGCGGCTTTTCGACCAAGCACACCTTTCGCGCACCCGAAGCCATAACGGCATCAAAAATGGTCAGCCTGTCCATATTGGTTAAAACACTCGGAATTGCCACCACAATTTTCGGCTTAATCATCGTGTTGCCGCAAACCTTTTGAATCATGCGCTTGAGCATATATTCGCAATAATCAAAGCCGGCAATCACACCGTGTTCAACGGGCTTGACGACCGTGATGGAATCGGGGTTTCTGCCAATCATGCGCCTGGCGCGCTTGCCGTAGGCAATCACATTGCCCTCAGTCGTATCAATCGCTACCACGGCAGGTTCGTTGAGCACAACGCCCTTACCATCGGCAAATATTTTTATTTCACTGCTACCGATATCGATACCGAGATCCATACTTTCTCCTTTTCCTGAAGCAAAAAGCTATTTTTTTATTCCTGCCCCTTCGCAACACTCACACAAAGCGCATACACCGCTTTTGCACCGCCGAGCTTGAGCATCAGCGCACATTCATTGAGCGTTGCGCCCGAGGTTTTGATGTCATCCACCAACAAAATCACTTTGCCGCTGACTGCATTATCTTCTATTATATCATAAATACCGCGCACATTTCCAGCCCGAAAGCAAAAATCCAGGGTATGCTGTGCTTTTGCATTCCCGACAACCGTCAAACACTCCTGCACCGGTAAGCCGACCTGCGCCGCAATTTCCTTTGCCAGCGCTGCGGAGTGGTTGAAGCCGCTTTGCCGGCGGCGTTTCTTCCCCATCGGCACAGGGCACACAAAATTAAACGGAATACTGCCGTAATACTGTGCAAACACGGCAGCGCATTCCTTCGCCAGAGGCTCGGCATAAATCGGGTAGCGCTTGAGCTTGATGACAGCGCGCTTTGCGCCGCCTTCGTAATAAAACGGTGCCAGCACCGCTTCATAGTGAGTGCTTTTGTGCTTACAGCGGCAATGCTCTCTGCCGCAGCCGCACTGCTCACAGCGTTCCTCACCGATAAAGGGCATCTGTGCGCGACAGCTGTCACAATAGTAAGCCTTGTAATCGATAAGCTTTCCGCAGCTTAAACACTTGCGCGGAAAGAATGAGAAATACAGCGGTTTTTGCATCTTAGTCATTTAAAAAATACTTGAGCGCCGAAAAGCGCTTTGCCTTCCTGTCATTATCCACCATTTCGCGCAGCTCCGCCTCACTGCCGACAAGGATAAGCAGCTGCTTGGCTCTTGTCACTGCCGTATAGAGCAGGTTGCGGTATCTGAGCGGTTTGGGCACACCCAGCACCGGCATAATCACCACCGGAAATTCGCTGCCCTGGCTCTTGTGCACGCTGACAGCGTAGGCAAGCTCCAAATCGCCGCAGCTCTCCAGCGGGTAGGTAGCGATTTTGTCCTCAAACACCACCTCTGCCACCGCGTTGCGAAAATCGATTGTGCGCAAGGTGCCGATGTCGCCGTTAAATACCCCTGCCCCGCCGCTTTCTTCTGTCAGGCTTTCATAGGGTATATCATAATTGTTGCGACTTTGCATCACTTTGTCGCCCTCGCGCAGCTCGAAGCCGCCGCGGTTAAATTTTTTCTTTTTCTGCTCTTGCGGATTGAGCAGCGATTGCAGCAAAATGTTGAGGCTCAGCGTGCCGATTTCACCCAAATGAGAGGGGCAAAGCACCTGAATATCGCGCTTGGGTTTCATGCCGTACGCCTTGGGTAAGCGCCTGGTAACCAGGTCGGCAATCGTGGATTTGGCGAGGCTTTTTTCTTCCTCGTGCATAAAGAAAAAGTCATTATTGTTGGCGGTGGTATCCGGATACTCTCCATTGACAATTTTGTGCGAATTGGTGATGATATCGCTTTGCATTGCCTGGCGGAAAATCTCGGTGAGCTTGATTGTCTCTATCCTGCCCCACGCCATAATATCCTGCAAAATATTGCCGGCACCGACCGGCGGAAGCTGGTCAAAATCCCCCACCATGATGATGCGGCAGCCAATCGGAATCGCTTCGCAAAGCGCAGCAAACACCGTGACATCCACCATCGAGATTTCATCGATGATAATCGCATCAATATCGAGCTGGTCTCTCTCATTTTTTTGGAAGAGCATTTTGCCGCGCTCAACATAGCCGGCACCCAGTAAGCGGTGAATGGTCTGTGCTTCAATGCCGGTGATTTCGGTGATGCGCTTGGCGGCTCTGCCGGTGGGCGCACTCAGCGCAATTTTTAAGCCGCGCTGCTCCATTAAACGGATGATACCTTTTAAAGTTGTTGTCTTGCCGGTGCCGGGACCGCCGGTTAAAATCAACAGCCCTTTTTCGAGCGCTGCGCGAATTGCCTGCTCCTGCTTGCCTTCAAAGGTGATGTGCAGGCTGTTCTCGGCAAAGTGCAGCAATTCCTCAGTGATATAAATGCTCTCGGGCGGGTAATCGCAAAACATTTTCATTTTTTGGGCGATGGTTCTTTCCGCCCGGTAGATTTTCGGCAAAAACAGAAACTGCCTGCCGCCTAATTCCTGTTCGATGATTTCCTCGGTGGAAATCAGGTTGTCCACGGCGATTTCGGCATCATCCTCACTACAAGAGAGCAGGCTCTTGGCAGGCGCCGTGATTTTGTCGCGCGGGATGCAGGAATGCCCGTTGCCGAGGTTGTGGCGCAAAATGTGCTTGATGCCCGCCATAATGCGCAGCATTTCATGCGGGCGGTTGGGCAGGCGCGCGGCAATGCCGTCTGCCCTCTCAAAGCTCATGCCGATTTCATCCTCACACAAAATGTAAGGGTTTTCATTAAACTTATACTCAATGCTGTTGCCGTAGGTGCGATAAGCGCGCATGCTTTCGGCAGGGCTCATGCCGTATTCCTGCAGCGCCGCCATTGTGTTCCTGAGCGCTTTTTGAGAAACAAACTGCTCACTGATTTTCTCTGCGCGGGCAGCGGAAATGCCCTTGACCCGGGTCAGGCGCTCGGGTTCATGTTCCATCACCTCAAAGGTTGTTTCACCAAACTTTTTGATGATTTTTTCGGCGGTGCTCTCCCCGATGCCTTTGATAACGCCGGATGCCAGATAGCGGTACATGCCCGCTGTGGTAGAGGGCATTTCGCTGATACAGCCGCTGACTTTAAACTGCCTGCCGAAGGAAGGGTGCACCTGCCAGTTTCCTTCCAAGCGCACAAATTCGCCCGAAACCACTGAGGGCATCACGCCGACAGCAGTCACAGGCTCTCCTTCACTCTCTATTTGCAGTACACAAAAGCCGCTTTCGCTGCTGCGGAAGGTAATCTCTTCCACGGTACCGGTAATTACCACTGTTTCCTGTTCCACTTGTACTCCTGTTGATTGAGAAAACGTTATTATATTATTTTACTATATCACTGCAACTTTTGCAACTCATTTGCTTGCATGATAAAAATATTCTCGCTGTCCTCCGCTTCCTTCAAAACAATTTGCCTTGTCATTTCGCTCATCCCGTTATCGAGCACAATAATGCTTTTTTCTCCCCTGCCGTTGAGGCATTTGAGCGCCCGGCGCGCCTGCTTGATGCGCAGCTCTATATCCTCCGCCTGCTCCCCGACGGGAAGCAGAATAAAAAGCGGTTCCTCCCGCAGCGAAAACAGGCTGCAAAAAAGTGTATATAGCAGGCAAATAAAGCCGAAGCTGCTCAGAAACGCCGCAATGATGTATGCGATAGAATGCATCATAAAACCACCTCGATAGCATACTATGAACTATGGCGCAAAAATGTGCAGTGCAAGCACCGCACGGCGGTAAGGAGAAAAGAAACGAAGATACCCGCCGAAGCGCTTGACATCATACCATAATTGTAATAGAATTATTCTATATTATTTTAACTGACGGAACGGATGATTTATGAAAGTATTTTTTGCAATCTTAGCAGCGCGCTTAACCGCATTTTTAGCCAAAATCAGAGGCGGCAAAAGCTCCTCGGTTCCCGGTGCGGTGGCGCTTAAAATTTGCCCTGATTTGGTGCGGCGCCTGTCAGCGCAGGTGCGCAAAGGCATTGTTTGCGTGTGCGGCACCAACGGCAAAACCACGACCAATAACCTGCTGTGCTCGGCACTCGAAGGCGCCGGCAACAAAGTTATCTGCAACAAATTGGGCGCCAACATGCTCAATGGCGTTGCCACTGCCTTTGCCCTCTCGGCAAGCCTCGGCGGCAAAATTGATGCCGACTATGCTTCGATTGAGGTGGATGAAGCCTCCACAGTCAAGGTCTTTGAATTTATGAAGCCGAACGCCATGGTCATTACCAACCTGTTCCGCGACCAGCTTGACCGCTACGGTGAAATTGACATCACGGTGGATTTGCTCACCAAAGCCATAAACATGGCGGGCGATGTCACCCTTGTTCTCAATGCGGATGACCCGCTTTGTGCCGCCTTCGGCTACAAAAACAACAAACAAACCCTCTACTACGGCATCAGCCAAAAGGTGCTCCCGCAGACCGATGACACCAAGGAAGGCAGATTTTGTCCGATTTGCGGCGGCAAGCAGTGGTACAATTACTACCACTACTCGCAGCTGGGCGATTACGAATGCACCAAGTGCGATTTCAAGCGCCCGCCGGTACAGGTGGAAGCGACAGCCGTTTCGCTCAATGCTTCCGACATCACCTTCAAGCTCAACGGCAGTGATATGGTGCTCCACTATAAAGGCTTTTATAACATCTACAATATGATAGCGGTCTATGCCGCCTTAACGGCGCTCGGTGTGAGCACCGAAAACTTCTCTGAGCTTTTAAAGAGCTATAAGCCGCAAATCGGCAGAATGGAGGAAATTGTGCTTGACGGCAAGCCCGTTATCCTCAATCTTGCCAAAAACCCTGCCGGCTTTAACCAAGCCATCGGCACCGTGCTTACCGACCCGCGCAAAAAGGATGTCATCATCGCCATCAACGACAACGCCAACGACGGCAGAGATGTTTCCTGGCTGTGGGATGTGGATTTTGAAAAGATTTGGAGCGACTCGCTCAACACGCTCACCTGTACAGGCATTCGCCTTTATGACATTTCACTGCGCTTTAAATACAGCGATGTGAAAGTCGACAGCACCACTGCCGACATGAAAGCAGCGATTGAAAAAACACTCAAAACCGATACCGAAGTCGTGTATATTTTGGTCAACTACAGCGCGATGTACACCACGGAGGATATCATGCTTGAGCTCAAAAAGAAGTATGGAGGGAAAGCATAAATGCCATATTCCATCAACATTTTACACATGTTTCCCGACCTGCTGAATCTGTACGGCGACAAGGGAAATATCGAATGCATGCGCAAGCGCCTGCAGTGGCGCGGCATTGAAGCAAAGCTGATAAAGTGCACCTACGATGAGCCCTTTTTGGATTTTGATAAGGTCGACATTATCTTCTTGGGCGGCGGCTCTGACAGAGAGCAGAAAATTGTCTGCTCAAAGCTCCTGGAGTACCGGAAGCAGCTCAAAGACTATGTGGAGAAGGGCGGCGTTTTGGTCGCGGTTTGCGGCGGCTACCAGCTGCTCGGCAAATACTATGCCCTGCCTGATGAGAAGATTGAAGGACTCTCTATTTTAGACATTTATACCGAGCACGGTTCACCGCGTTTAATCGGCAACATTGTGCTGCAAAATGAGGATATTTCGCAAAGCATTGTAGGCTTTGAAAACCACGGCGGCAGAACCTTTATCGGCTCCCATACACCGCTGGGCAAGGTGGTCAAAGGCTTCGGCAATACCGGTCAAAGCGGTGCGGAGGGTGTGTGCTACAAAAATGTGGTCGCCACCTACCTGCACGGTCCCCTGCTTCCGAAAAACCCGCAGCTGTGCGATATGATTTTGGAAAAAGCGCTCACACAAAAATATCCCGACTTTGCGGGGCTTGAAGCGCTTGACGACACAATGGAAAACACGGCAAACACCTATATGCAGGATATTATCTTGAAAAAATAAGGAAGTTGGCTAAGGTGAGTCCCCGTAACGAAGTTTGGTTTTTGCGTTGTATTTTCATCCGCCTAAGTGATAAAATTTCCCTTGAATACGGCAAGTATGCAAGAAAAATTTTCTCCCTTATTCGAATAAAACTACTTAGCAAAAACTGCTA
>JAFRLX010000043.1 GCA_017430965.1 Clostridia bacterium
CAATTTAGTTTTTTAAATTTCTAATTAACTGATTGAGCAAAAATTCATCGCCGTCTTTATTAAAATGACCGGCAACTTCATAGGTGGTGTTACCGAGTTTCATTTCAAAATCTGCATCCTTTGGAACACGCACCAATCTTTTTTGCTCGCGATTAATTTCAATCGGAAGGGGTTTATAATCTTTTAAAATCTTTTTTACTTCTTCACATGTTTTCTTGTTATACGCCAAATATTTTTCCTCCTGCTTAAAATTTTTTATATTACAAATTGGTAAAAACCAACCGAAAAACAAAAACGCAAATTTGCGTTGCGTCAGTGTAGCAAGCAGACCCTTTGTGCCACATTTTGGCAAAAACGGTAGCTTGTTAGGAGGATATCCTCCTAAAACCTCCAACGCAAAAAATGAAAATTTCGATTTTACTTTGAACGGGTTTAAGGGTGCCCCTTTAGCGAGAAATACTGTTTGTAGCACAAACAGTCTGCTCGCTACGACAACGCAATCATTTTTTGAAGGATTGCGTTCAAGCTACCGTTTTTTCCATTTGTGGATAAAAAGGGTCTGCTCGCTACGATAACGCAGACACTTTTTAACGGTTTCTTAAACGCCTGCTTTATCTCACCCATTATCTTGGTAGGTAGTTCCATTTTTGTCCGCCTATTTTATTGCTACCTTATGAAATTAATAGGGGGGAGGTATCTTCCAATCAGCAGTAATAATCACTTCCCAAATTGAAGATTAATAGGGGGATTTATCTCGCAACCTCAAGGTAAAATTGACCACTAATCGAAAGATAGTCTCACGATAATATATACTATTAAGGTTGTAATTTATTCGGGAACCTTGTCGAAACATACTGAGTTATTATCAAATAAAAAGGAAAAGAGTCGGTACATTAAACAAGCGGAGTACCCATGAACAAGGGTGTAGGTTACCTGCTGTTTTGATGTAAGACTCTCACTAAAAAAGAATAATATCGAACAAATGTTCGATATTATTCTACCACATTTATTTTGATTGTCAAGAACTTTTTATCGGGAACTAAAAGCAAGCAAGCTGCCCTGCAATTGCAAGACAGCCCGCACGTGTTTTAATTGATTAAAACCCGAAGGGGACTGTATCGGGAGTTTCCCAATCTTCTCTCGGGGTTGTTTCGGGGGTGATTGCGCTGGTTGCGAGCACATCCGAAACCTCGAATTTAATCACTTCTAATTCAGGTGTTAAATATTTCATTTTTATCGCCCTCCTTAGTTAAAAGTCTTATCTGCCGCCTGTGCATAGCGGAAGATACCCTGTGCAAGGTTTTTCAAAGCCGCAGAACGGAGTGCCGACTTGATGTAAGCATAGCCGTTATAATCGAGCACTGTGCCGTCAATCGTTACGGTGAAGGTTTTGCCGAAGCCGGAAGCGTTCAAGCCGCTGACCTTCACCACAACGCCGGTGTTTGTTTTTTCCACCGTTGCCGTTAAGTCGCCGGTGACCTCTGCTGTTGTAGCGGAAGTGCCGGTGAAGAAGAACTTAAACTCGGGGTCCATCTGTGCGATGTAGGAAACGCCGGTCACCTGTGCTGCGCCTTGATTGACAATGCTTGCTGCTGCAAGAGAATCGAGCGCTGCAGTTTCCGCTGCACTTAATTCCGCTTTGTAGTTTTCGCTGTGCGGCACTTCATAGTCACCCTCGACTTTATCGGCATAGCCGAAGTATTCGTTGGCTAACTGACCGTAGTCAAGAAGAGCACTCATCAACTCACCGTAGGTGGCGTCATTCTTCAACTTCTCACAATAATCGGCAATCGAAACGGTTAAGGTTTTCTGCAATTCGCTATCTTTGTTATACACACGTATAATGTAGTCTTCCGCAATCTGTGCCGGTGCAGCTTTTAATGTTAACTGGCTGTCGCCGTCGTACACATTGCCGCCGTTGTAAGTCGGCAGGGTTGCAACATCAATGCTACCGCTTTCTCTTTCGGCGCTCTCGATGGTGTTGGACTTAATGTATTCATACTCAATATAGCCATCCTCAGCACCATAGAAATCAGTGTCAATCAAGAAGTTGACATTGATGCCGTCATCAAGTGTCAGATTATAGCCGTTGTTAGGCTCTGCCGAAGCGGAAGCGGCTTCAAAAACAACATCATCAAGACCAACGCCGTAGCCGTAATGGTCGGTTGCCTTAAAACCGATTTCAACATTTGAAACAAATGCCGCACTCGGTAAATCAATAGAAAGTTCAGTCCAGGAGCCGTGAGCGCTACCGGACCCGGTTGCCCAAATCTCCTGCCACTCACCGCCGTTTACTCTGTAGTAAACGCCAAATTCATCAATATCACCGGCCCAATCGCGATTAATATACCAACAGTCAATTGTTGCGGCTGCCGTCGATGAAAGGTCCATAAGCGGCATAATCAGATAGGCTGTACTGTCGTAAGAATCATGTGTGATTAACGCATTAGTATCACCGCTGTGAGTTCCGGTTGACTCATCATGGTCGCCTACACCGATTTCCCATTGATAACTGTTGTTTGATGAAGACTGTGTCCAACCATCCGGAATGCCGTTATCGAAAGAGGTTTCCTCCGAAATTCCTTCTCCCCAAACTGCAGTAAGAGTAATATTTTGTGTTATCGGTGTGTTAAAATCAAAATCGACACCGGAAAGCTGCCAGCTCACAAAATGATAACCTGCTTTGGTCGGCTTTGCGGGTTTAACGGCTTTTGTACCTGTCTGCAATTCCTGCGCATCAACTGCACTTCCGCCGTTTGAATTAAAGGTGACTGTGTAAACAGGAACCTCTGTCCACTGAGCAGTAAAGTTTGTTACAACTTTAGTAATTGAAACGGTATCACCGGGCTGATAAATCTGATTATCATCATCGCAAAGCCATCCGCTGAACACATAATGAACGGTATTCGTAAAACCGTTTTCCGGGAGCGTTACAGAGTTTGTAACAATGATGCTGTCCATTGTACCGGAAGCACCGTTTGGAAGGAAATTAACGCCTGCCTGAATATTGACAATTTCCGCACCTTCAATAACAATGTACTCGCCTGCCATTGACTTAACGGTTGTTTGGTAATAAACAGGATATGTACCGATTTCCGTGTATGTCGGAGATTCTGTTAAGTTATATGTTCCCTTTGTTGTGCCGTAATTTACTTCTGCATCACTCGGGTCGATAACATTAACGGTTATGCCATGAGGATTACCGTCGTAAACGCCGTTAAAACCGTAAGCTTCAATATTGGAAGCCTGAACAAGAATTAATTGTTCCGAAG
>JAFRLX010000001.1 GCA_017430965.1 Clostridia bacterium
CCTCTATGCCGTGGTATGCATTTAAGGAAAAAATCCTCAAGGTAAATGTCGCTAACGGTGTTACCACTATCGGCGAGAATGCTTTTTGGAATTGCAAAACGATTGAGGATGTTACACTCGGTAACACCGTGCAAAAAATCGCCAAATACGCCTTTGGCGGCTGTGAGAATTTGGAAAGCATTAACCTTCCGAATAGCCTGACAAGCATCGGCGGGCAGGCATTCGGTAACTGCGCAAGCCTCGAAAGCATTGCGATTCCAAGCGGTGTGACAAGCCTTGCCACCAGTACCTTTGCAAGCTGCACCGCGTTAAAAACAATTACCCTGCCGACCACGCTCACAAAAATCGGTGCTGCTGCGTTCTCTCGCTGCTTCGGCTTGCAAACCGTGGGTTACGCCGGCACGCAGGAAGATTGGAACGCTGTTGAGATTTTAGACAGTAACGACCCGCTGCTTGCGGTCAAACCCCAAACGGGCGATGTGATACGCACCGGCACCTGCGGTGAAAATGTGACCTACATCTTAAACGAAACCACCGGGCTTTTGACCATCTCCGGCACGGGTGTGATGTATGACTATGAGCTGGTAGGCAACGCCTCACCCTTTAATAACAACCCGAAAATTAAAGAAATTGTCGTAGAAAGCGGTGTCACGAATATTGGCAATGACGCTTTCACGCAGTTAACAAAGCTTGAAAAAGTGAGCCTGCCGAGCACAGTGACGAGCCTCGGTAAAGATGCCTTTGCGTTTTGCTTCCTGCTTGCGGACATCAATATCCCCGAAAGTGTGCAGTCTATCGGCAAGGAAGCCTTCAGCGCCTGCTATGCGCTCACAAGCATTACGATTCCCAAGGGTGTAACAACGATTGAAAAGAGCACCTTCTGGTATTGTGACCACCTGCAAAGCGTTACACTGCCGAAGAGCATGGAAAGTGTGGGCGATAACGCGTTTGTCTATTGCAGCGCATTAACGGATGTGTTCTATGAGGGTACGGCTTCAGACTGGAATGCGGTTACGATAAGCAGCACCGGTAACGACCCGCTGCTGAATGCGACCAAACACTATGGTGCGACCGACTTTGCCGCCATTCGCTACAAGGTGCCGGCATTTAACGGTACAAACACCACGCTCACCTTTAAGAGCAAGAGCATGACCTTAACCGTATCCGCGGCAGACGGTAACTTTGAGAAGGACAATGTGCAAAGCGGCGTTTACAAAGTCTATGCAAAGCAAAAAAACGCTTTGACAATTTACCTCGGTGAATACGATACTGCAAGCGGGGCTGTGACAAACACGGGAGCGATTACACTCCCGCTCGGTGATGTCAACAGGGATGAAGTGATTGACATAGCCGATATTTCGATGCTGCTATCCACTGCCAACTATGGCAAGTACAACAGCGAAATAGATTTAACCGGTGATGGGATGATTACGATTGATGACATTTCGGTTGCTTTGATGGCAACTAACTACGGTATGCGTTCGGTTAAGGTTGTATAAAAAGAATAAACTGACTTTCTATCAGGCGGCAGCGATGCCGCCTGATATTTCTTTAACCCCACCGAAAAAAGTTATTGACAAAATAAAAAATGTGTTAGAATAGTATCGAACATTTGTTCGGTATATAAGTAATGATTTGCGAGAGAGAATCGTCCGCGCATCCGTGAACATGCGAGTAAAGGGTAGGCTTCTAATGATGATATTAGTACCTACCCATTTTCAATTTAGGGAAGAATTTTTCCTCTACATTAAAGATTAAAACAGGTAGCTATCTTGCAATCAACGGTTTTTTTGCTTTGAGCTTGAAAGCTAATCAGCAGCAATATGACTTGCAACAATTTTTAAAGAATGTTCGCAGATATACCGACCCCGAAAAACTGACGGCGGAAATGGTAAACACTTTGATTGACAGAATCGAAGTCCACGCGACCGACAAGAGCAGTGGCAAACGAAAACAAAAAATTGACATCTATTACAAAGCAATTGGTGTTTTCAATGTGCCTGATGAAGACGAATCGCTATTGCGAGATGAAAACGGCAATTTCCAAAAGAAACAAACAGCATAAAGAAAAGCGGCACAGTCACTAAACTGTACCGCAAAACCTTCTTTATCGCACCCCTGCATATTGAGGGTGCCCCTATCGGGTGGGTATTTTTATCTATTGCACATGCTCGGTAATATAGTCATGGTCTTTTTGGAAAAACAGAGAAATGCACCACAAACCGGCTGCAAATACAACAATATAAATCAGTCTTGCACCGATGGAAGCCTGACCGCCGAAAATCCAAGCAACTATATCGAATTTAAAAAGACCGACACTGCCCCAGTTTACGGCACCGATAATACTTAAAATCAATGCAATTTTATTGATAAGATCCATCACTTTCAACTCCTTTTTCGTTGGACTTGAGTTTTCTAACTGCGCAAACTCACTATTATTTTTTACCGACAAACGAAAAATATGCGTTTTTTTGCTTTCAATTACAATCATTCTATGGTAAAATAATAAAAAATAATATGTAAAATATTTTGAGGTATTAAAATGAATGAGATTATTAAGCTCTTAGATGCGCATCCCGGTATTTCTTTGGAAGAAATGGCAACTATGCTTGGCATTCCCGCTTGCGAAGTTGCCAAAAGCATCGATACATTGCGCAGCGACAAGATTTATATGGGAGAAAAAGCCGTCATCAACTGGGACAAGTTGGAAGACGGGAACCATGTTTGCGCTTTTATTGATGTACAGGTGCAGCCGAAGCTCGGGATGGGTTTCGATGAGGTCGCCAGGAAAATGAGCCAAATTCCCGCGGTTGAATGTTGCTATTTGATGAGCGGAGGCTACGATATTTCGATTAAAATGAAAGGCAAGTCGTTCCAGGAAATTGCCCTGTTTGTAGCGAGAAACCTTTCGGCAATCGAGGGCGTGCTTTCTACGACAACCCATTTTGTGTTAAAGCGCTATAAGGATGATGGAATACTGATGGATTCCTCCGAAAAAGATGATAGAGGGAATATCTCATTATGATGCAATATGAACAACTGTTAAACCAAAACCTGCTTCATGTTAAGCCTTCCGGCATTCGAAAGTTCTTCGATTTGGCGGAACAAATGGAAAATGTGATTTCGCTCGGTGTCGGTGAGCCGGATTTTTTAACACCCTGGCATATTCGCCAAGAAGCGGTGAAAAGCCTGGATATCGGCAAAACCAGGTACACGGCGAACGCAGGTTTATTGGCTTTGAGAAAAGAGATTTGCCGCTATGCCGAAACGCATTTCTCTTTAAAGTATGATTACAAAACCGAAGTGCTTGTGACTGTCGGCGGCAGTGAAGGTATCGATTTATTTCTTCGCGCGGTGATTAACCCCGGCGATGAAATCATTGTGCCCGAGCCGAGCTTTGTTTGCTATAACCCGATTGTCAGCGTGTGCGGCGGCGTGCCTGTTCCGCTGGTCACCACGGCGCAAAACCGCTTTAAAGTGACTGCTCAGGCGCTCAAAGAATCAATTACACCCAAAACAAAAGCGTTGGTTTTACCGTATCCGAACAACCCCACCGGGGCGATTATGGAAAGGGATGAACTGGAAGAAATCGCCGCAGTTTTGAGAGATAGCGATATTTTGGTGATTTCCGATGAAATCTATGCCAATTTGACCTATGGCGGCAAAACGCATGTCTCTATCGCCACGCTCGAAGGGATGCGCGAGAGAACGGTAGTCATTAACGGCTTTTCCAAAACCTTCTCCATGACAGGCTGGCGGCTCGGCTATGCCTTAGGCCCGCAGCCGCTCATTCGGCAAATGACCAAGCTCCATCAGTTTGCGATTATGTCGGCACCGACCACTTCGCAGTACGGGGCAATCGATGCGCTTAAAAACGGGGATGAGGACACCGAACAGATGAAGTCGGAATATGATTACCGCAGGCGCTATATTGTCAATGCGTTCAATCAAATGGGACTGAGCTGTTTTGAACCGGAGGGAGCGTTCTATTGCTTCCCGAGTATCCAATCTACCGGTTTAAGCTCGGATGAGTTTTGTGAACAACTGTTAAAAGAAAAGAATGTAGCAGTCGTACCGGGTACCGCCTTCGGCGAAAGCGGAGAGGGCTTTATCCGCGTCAGTTATTGCTATTCGGTTGACCATATTCGCACGGCAATGAACAGGATTAGAGAATTCCTCGGAGAATTACACCATGAGAATTAAAGCTTGCGCAAAAATCAATTTAATGCTCGATATTATCGGTAAGCGTGAGGACGGTTACCATGAGTTGTATATGCTGATGCAGTCTGTCAGCCTGGCAGATGAGGTGAGCGTGGAAAAGGCGGAAACAATCACTGTCAGCTGTTCTGACCCTTCCATTCCTGCGGATGAGAGCAACATCGCTTACAAAGCGGCGCAGGTATTCTTTCGGCAAACAGGCATCAAGGGCGGAGCTGCCATCAGCATCCAAAAAAACATCCCTTCTCAGGCGGGGTTGGCAGGCGGCAGTGCCGACGGCGCTGCAGTCATCGTCGCTTTAGATGCGCTTTACGGCACCGAGCTGCATTATCAAGAGTTGTGTGCCATCGGCGCGCAAGTGGGCGCAGATGTTCCGTTTTGCATTGTGGGAAAAACGCGCATTTGCCGCGGTATCGGGGACAAAATGAAACTGATTCGCCCGATTGAGGACTGCCACATTGTGATTGTCAAACCGCACAAAGATGTTTCCACTGCCGAAGCTTATGCAGAATACGATAGAGTCGGCTGGCGCAGAAAGCCCGACCAAAAAGGCATTGTGCGCGCCATTTACCTTTCCGATTTAAAGGAGACAGCAAGGCTGTGCGAAAATGTGTTTGAACAGTTTATTGAGGTAGGGGAACGCCCTGCCATTAAAGCTGTGATGCGCAAGCACGGTGCGCTCGGTTCCTGCATGAGCGGGAGCGGACCTTCCATTTTCGGCATTTTTGATGATGAAAGCAAGGCAGTTGCCGCTTATGAGGAGCTCAAAGAGGAGTTTGAGGACAGCTTTTTATGCAAGCCGACATATTACGGTTGCAAAATAATAGAAGAATAGCGGAATAATTTTCCAATCCCGGCCGATACTTGAAGTATCGGCTTGTTTTTTGCCGAAACTGCTTACGTCAAAATGAGGTGAGGAAAATGAAACTCAAAAAAATTGAACTGACTCTGTGTCTTGTATTAATCGGTTGCATCTTTTATAACTTTATTTCATTTGCAAATTGCTGTAATCAAATCAAAAAAGATGTGTTGCGCCTGCATATTTTGGCAAACTCCGATGCGCCTTCCGACCAAGCTTTGAAACTGAAAGTGCGCGATGCCGTATTAAGAGAGGGAGGCGCGATTTTTGAAGGAGTGGAAACGATAAATCAGGCAAAGAAAAAAGCTTCTGAAAACCTTGATGTGATAAGGAATATTGCAATTAAAGAGCTGCGCGCCAACAACTGTTTTGACAGTGTTGAAGTAAAGCTTTCCAAGGCGTTTTTTGACACCAGGTATTACAGCGATTTCACGCTTCCGGCAGGTGAATATGAAGCGCTGCAAGTGATTATCGGTGAGGGCAATGGACATAATTGGTGGTGTGTGATGTTTCCGCAAATGTGCCTGGCGGCAAGCGGCAAACAAACCCGTGTGCAGACTTTGAATGAAGCGGAGCAAAAGCTTGTTTTTTCCAATCCGCAAATTGAAATTCGCTTCAAGTGTGTAGAAATTTACGAAAAATTTATAAAAAAGTAAAAAATATTTCATTTTCTCTCTTGAATTTATTTTTTTATATTATATAATAGAATTAGCTAATAGTTAGTTAATTCTATAAAAGAAGGTTAATCCAAAATGTCTTTAATATTGGGGCACAGAGGGGCAAGTGCCTATGCGCCTGACAATACGCGCAGCGCTTTCGAATTGGCAGTGCAACAGGGTGCCGACGGGGTTGAAACAGATATTCACTTAACTAAAGACGGCATTCCCGTTATCCAACATAACTATGAAATCGACCGTAATTCCAATGGTAAAGGTTATGTGGAACAAATGACTTATGATGAGCTGTTGCAATATGATTTCGGCTCTTGGAAGGGCGAACAGTTCAAGGGAGAAAAAATCCTATCGTTAGATGAGGCTCTTGAAATTGCTCAGCGCTCTATGAGTTTAATCAATCTGGAATTGAAGCAGACAATGCACTTTAATTCGCCCATTGTGGAAAAAACAATTGAGGCGGTCAAAAAGCATAAGATGGTAGACCGTGTGATGCTCTCCAGTTTTGATTATGCACTGTTGCAAAAGGCGCAATTGCTGTGTCCGGAAATGCTCATTGCCGCGCTCTACGATGAGGCGGAAGTCAAGCAAAACAATATTGAAGAAATTTTGAAGGACCCGGCTTCCTACATTTCAAATTTAGGCTTTGATTTTGCCAACCCGCATATCGATTATTTGTGCGAGGAAGGCATCGTGGAAAAATTCACTCAAAAAGGGATTGGCGTGACTGTGTGGACAGTCGACAAGCCCTACATAGCACAAATGTGTGTCAAGCGCGGTGTCAAATGTATCATTACCAATAAGCCTAAAGTGATATGCAAAGCCGTCAGAGAGATTTGCGATTAGCGCATGAGAGGTATGTGTATGAAAAAAATATTAAGCATTGTTTTAGTCTGTGTTTTATTGCTCTCAAGCATGAGTGTTCTTGCCTTTGCTGAGAAAACACAGTATTACCGCGACGGTATGTATGAGTTTTATATTGCCGATGGCGGTGCGCATATTGTCAATATTCGTCCCACTACTACGCCGATTTCGGAGGTTACCATTCCGTTAAGGCTGTGTTGGGATGCTGACAAAAAAATCGATGCGCCGACCAATGCGGGCATCGGTGATGATGACAATGACGCTCCCGACCCCTTTGGCACAAATTATGTGTATGTAACAGCCGTTGAGGAAGGCGCACTTGACAATTATACCGATATCCTGACAAAAATCAATATTGCGCGCTTTGTAGAGGATATCGATATGGATTCTCTGCGCGCGGATACCCTGCAGAGCATTACGGTCGATGAAGATAGCCCGTACTTTGCTGCTTACAACGGCACTCTCTATAACAAAGACAAAACAAAGCTGCTCCTGCACCCGGTAGCCAGCAGCGATAATTCCATTCTTTCCACAACCACTTCCTTTGAACCCTATGCATTCCGCGATTGCACTTTGCTCACAAGCATTGTGCTCCCCGCAGGGGTGACCGGTATTTCCGAAAGATGTTTTGAGGGCTGCACCGCATTAAAGAGCATTGATTTTTCTGCAGCAAAAGTCGGTAACATCGGTTCTTATGCATTTTTGAATGCAGGGCTTGAAAGTGTCAATTTGGGGCAGTATATTAAGCTTGTAAATTCCTTTGCCTTCTTCGGCAACAGCAACTTAAAGACCTTGACAATTCCGAAGGAAGCGAAAAATGTGGTGTTGAAAGCCGGCGCATTTTTGGGTTGCCCGATTGAAAACTTTACCGTTTACAGAAGCATTGCGGAAATCGGCGACAGAGCCATCGGCTATTACTATGATGATGAATTGCAAATCCAAAAGTATGAGGATTTAGCGATTACTTCTTATAAGTTTAATGAGGATAAAACGCAAACGACACCGGTCTATCAGTATGCAAAAAAGCAAGCAAATGATTTCAAGTTTATCCCGCTGGATGATATCTATACAGTGCAATATACTTACGACCAATTAAACGGTACCCCGGCGCAAATGATGCTCTACAAAGGAGAAACCAAGAAGTATTCCGTTGATTCTTCAAACGGCGTATTTACAGCGGATTTTGTCGCAAGAGACACTTATGAAGTTTACTTTATTTCAAAATTCGGGCTTTTGGTTCGTGCCGGTAGTGTAGAAATCAAAACAAGCGATTATCAGGAAGAATACAGCGCAGAGGCAACCAAATATGAACCGATTGGTGATGTCACAAGAGATGGTAAAATCTCGGTATTGGATGTTGCCGCTTTGTTGACCGATGGCATCTTTGCGACCGATAATACGGATTACGATATTGATATGGACGGTACCGTCGGCATCAGTGACGTTTCCATTGTTCTGGCTTCTGCCAACTATGGTAAGTTTGCCGAGGCTTTGCCGGACGACTTTACAACTCCGCCGATTCATCTCTAAAAAACAATTAACAAACAGAGTTAACAGTGGCTGTAAAATCGCTTTTACAGCCACTGTTTTTTATCAAAAAAAGACTACCGGTTGAGATTGCCTCAACCGGTGGTTTTCTCTATGTTATTCTTTTGTTTTATAGCCTTTGCGCACTAAGAGGTTTTCAATTCTGTCTTTGGTAATAATGAAGCTTTCAATCGAAGCGTCATGGTTTAAAACTTCAACAATGTAGGAGATAAATTTACTCATATCCACTTCACAGTACCATTCGCGCTGTTTGAGCTCATCCGTGCGGTAAATGGTGTTGGTGGTAAAGCACTTGGTAAACAATCCGTCTTCATACGCTTTATCAAAGGTCTCTAAACCGTTGCAGAACAAACCGAAAGCAGAGCAGATAAAGACTCTTTTGGCATTGCGCGCTTTTAACTGCTTTGCGACATCAATCATCGAGTCACCTGAGGAAATCATATCGTCTACAATGATGACATCTTTGCCTGCCAAATCGGAACCGAGGTATTCGTGAGAAATGATTTTGTTTCTGCCGTCAACCACCTGTGAGTAGTCTCTTCTCTTGTAGAACATACCGAGTTCAAGACCCAACACATTGGAATAGAAGATACACCTGCCCAAACCGCCTTCATCGGGAGAAATAATGGTTAAGTGTTCTTTATCAATTTTGATATCCGGCACTTCACGAATGAGCGCTTTAATCATTTGGTAATTTGTGCGCACATTCTCAAAACTTTTAAGAGGAATGGCATTGGAAACTCTGGGGTCATGTGCATCGAAGGTGATAATGTTTTCCACACCCATGGTAGCGAGCTCTTGCAGTGCCAGTGCACAGTCTAAGCTTTCTCTGCCGGAGCGCTTGTGCTGTCTGCCTTCATAAAGCATCGGCATCACCACGGTGATTCTCTTTGCGTGGCCGCCTGCTGCGGCAATGACTCTCTTTAAATCGGCAAAGTGGTCATCCGGGCTCATCGGCACTTCCTGACCGTACATTTTATAGGTCACACTGTAGTTAAAGCAATCGCAAATGATGTAGAGGTCCATACCTCTGACACTACATTGAATGACACCCTTTGCTTCACCCGAACCGAAACGGGGAAGGTAAACGGGAATTTGATAGCTGTCACGGATATAACCTTTTAAATCAATCTCATTTTTTAATTCGCTGGTGCTTTCCGTGCGCCATTTTACAAGGTATTTATCAATCTTGTTGACAATTTCCTCGCAGCCTTTCATTGCGATAATGCCAATCGGTCCGCAGGGAAGTGAATTGAAGCGGGTGAGAACATCTGCCATAGTCTTATTCCTCCTGATAATATTCTAATATTATTCTAATCGTTTCGACAGTCTTTTTCAATGCACATTACTGTAGAAAATTGTTGCCAAATTGTTACAATTTTTACGCTTTTGTACAAAAGTAAAAAAATAGAAAATCACATTCGCCGTATTGTGCTTGCGCATGCGGCAAATGTGATTGTTTTTATTGTTGATTTTGTTCTAATAATTTGTCTGTCGCGCGGGCTATAAGCCTGATGATTATTTTTTTGAGGATGAAGAACAAGGCAATAGCGCTGAGGGTTATGGCACTAATCAAAACACCTGTTTTCAGACCGGCAGGCGCGTACTTAAACTCCACGGTGTGCGTCCCTTCGCCGGTTTCCAAACCAATCAGGCAACCACCGATTTTGTAGGGTTCAACCGGTACGCCGTCCACATAACATTTCCAGCCGCTGTCGTAGGTGATTGAGGTGTAGAGAATTTCATCTTTTTTAGCGGTAACGGTTCCTTTTAAGTAGGTATCGTTGTATTCTTCGACCTGCATCAAGCCGTCATCCGCCAAAACATTGTAGGCTTTTTGGAACGCTTCATCATTGAGGCGCGTGACATAAACCGTGCCGTCTCCGCCGCCTTCACACTCATCGTTGATATAAACGGTGATATCGACCTCTTCTCCTTTTTCGAGCACGCCTAAATCCAACAGATACGGTTCATTGGAAATGTCTTGCATTTTTGTGTAATTCTTTGTTTGAATTTTGGCGCGGTCAAATTCATTTGAGCCGAGGTAGATGTAATAATTACCGGTTTTTTCGGCAGTGAAATCCAAACCGAAGTTGGCGTTTTCATTATCATCATATAAAGAGAAGGAAATGGAACCGTCGCCATCATTTTCAAAGGTCGTAATCGAACAACCCTTTGCACCATTGGTAAAGAGCTTGCCCTTTTCAAAGTAGGTTTGATCCATTCCGCTGGCGTATTTCATAAATTCGCTCTGCAAACCGGCATCGCTGTTTTTACCTTCTACATTCCAATTCTTTAACAGTGCGCGGTTGACCGCAAAGCCGATAGAGGAGGGATATTTGTTTTCATAGGTGGTTAATTTCTCTTGACTGCCGCGCAAATACTCAAAATAGCTTTCGTTCAATTTGTAGGGTAAATTGTTCTCAATCACATATTTAATATTAAACATCATATTGTATACGGGTGTTTGGGTATTGTACGTATAGCAATTGATTTTGTTGGAAGCATTGCCCAGGCGGAATTGCATTTTGGCATTCGCTTCGCTCGCCATAGAAGAGAAACAGTCGATACCGCGGTAATCATACCAGCAAGGCGCCATTCTCAAAACAGAGGGGAGGTGGCTCAGCTCTAAGCGGTAGAAGCCGTCGTCCTCTTCCGAGATAGCGGAAATGGCTTTTCTGTAATCCTCATAATCATCGACATACTCGGATTCCTGCACCCCGAATTCAAAGCGCGGCACATCGCACACAAGTACTTCACAGACCACAGCACAGCACAGCACAACCCCGATTAGAGAGGTTGTCAGCTTTTTGTTGGCTGAGGCGGCAAGCAGGAGGGTATAAACAATCACAAAGGCGATGGAGAAATAAATGGTCAAATTATTGACATAGCGCAAATCAAATTTCTGTGCAATGACAACGACCAGCACAAATGCGCCGCCGATGATAACGAGTGTTTTGTTATCAAACTCCCTAATATAGCGAAATACCTTGTAGGCACAAACGAGCAGGATAAATGAGTACATAAAGGAGAAGCGGTAGGGCAAATCATTCGGGAAATGGAAGCCGTGAATCACAAAATTGCTTATGTTCAGATTACAGCAAATGAAAATCCCGATTAAAAGCAGGGTGTTTACCAGCTTTTCTTTCCAGCCGATGCGCTTGCTCATCAAGTACAAGGGATAGAGTAAAACCGTAATCATTCCGCAATAAACATTCGGCGTTACATCTCCGCCGCTGCTGCGAATGGTCGGTTCAAGGCTTGCCAAATGCGCCGCAATAAAATCATAGATATCAAAATAGAATTCAACTTCGCCCGGGAAAGAATCTCCGGTGGCAGAGGAAGCGCTTAACACTTTGTAAATCGGCAATAAAGTGGCAGTGCAACACAGTGCCGCCAATAGCGAAACTGCACCGAAGCGAAGCCCGGCGCACAGCAGGCGGGACTGCCTGAGCTTGGAAAAGCGCGGCATATCGTAGCTTTTAGGGACATACAGCGCGGTAATGCTGTAGTTGGAAAGGTAGTAGGCTACAAAATAGACAACACTGAACAGACATACCATATATGCCATATAGTAACTGGTTAAGAAGGTATAGATTAATGCAACAAAGTAGAGTTTACTGTTTGAGCGGTCGATGATGCGCTCAATTCCCAGCATCACCAGCGGGAAAACGACAACGGCATCTAACCACATCACATTCCAGAAGTAAGCGATAAAATAGGCACTGAAGGCATAGAGCAGGGAGAAGGCAGGGATGCTTAACGCCATATCGGTGCTTTTCTTTTTCAGGTAATAGGCAAAAGTGCCTGCAGAAGCAATACATTTTGCAAACACAATCACGGAAATGCCGGTTGTGACTGCTTCGGTTTTGCTAAACCAGAAAATCATCGCGGTAAACGGGCTGGAAAGGTAATTGAAGAAATTTCCCAAGAAGCCGCTGCCGCCGGCACTGTTCCAAGAATACAAGAGCGATTTCCCTTGTGCGATTTTGTCATACAGTTCCGCAAACAGAGGTCCGTATTGGTGGTAGAGGTCCATGCGCAGGACAGTGTAATCACCGATGGGCGAAAGGGTATACACGGCAAAAACAAACACGCTCACAGCGCCGCTCAGAAGCAGGCTCAGCCATATCATTTTCCCGCTTCGGACGGTGTCTGCCGCTTTTGCAACGCCTCCGGATTTTTTGATAAACAAATAGAACAGCGCAAAGGTTCCGGCAATACAGGCGATTAAGACCGCAACAGCTGCAAAGAGCTTGTGCTGTATATACAGCATTCTGAACGCGGTAAACGAGATAAGAAAAGCACTGAATCCATATAGCAGTGCCAATATCACCCTATCGCTATGCCATAATTGTCGGATAACATTTTGTTTTTTCTTCTGCATTGTTTTAGCCTTCCTAAACTATTATATATACTTATTTATAATACCATATTCTTATGTGTTTATCAATAACGGGTTTGTGGTTTTTGAGGAATCCCTTTTGCCGAAGGTATAAAATCGGACAAGTTTGCATAAGCATTACTATGATAAAACACAAAGGCAGTGAAGCAATTTTGGCATTATTCGAACCGCAGCAGCGAGCCTTGCTGCAGTCGGCGCTGAATCGGCATGAAGATATTTTGGAATTGCGCATCAGAAAAGAAAAACCGATTGTGCTTTGTTCGGCGCAGTGCAAGTTTTTTTTGCTTGCGGATGCTTCGCTTTCGGCAACACCTGCCGGCGCGGTGACAATGACTGCGGCACAGGTAGATGCGGTGTTTGCCAAGCTTTGCCACTACTCCGTGTATTCCTACCAGGAAAAACTCAACGCCTGTTATGTTACCTTGCCCAACGGCAGCCGCGTAGGGGTGGCGTGTGAGGCGGTGGTGCAAAGCGGGCAGGTGACAGCGGTCAAAGGCGTTAGCGCGCTCAATTTTAGGCTGGTGCGTCAGGTGCGCACGGCAGCTGCGCAGGTGCTCGAAAAACTCAGCCAAACCGAACTGTGTTCCGCCATTATTATTGGCGCGCCTTGCTCGGGTAAAACAACCCTGCTGCGCGAAATGTGCCGCTTGCTTTCCTCCGGCTTTGCGGGAGAATACAGGAAGTGTTGCGTGATTGACGAGAGGGGGGAAATTGCAGCGATGGAACAGGGTGTTTCGGCGTATGATATCGGCGTAAATACGGATGTGCTCAGCTGTTTTCCGAAAGCGCAAGGCATTTTGTGCGCATTGCGCACGCTCTCTCCCGAGTGGATTATCGCCGATGAAATCGGCAGTCTCGAGGAGTGCCGCAGCATTGCACAGGGCTTTCACAGCGGCGTGCGCTTTGCAGTGAGCCTGCATGCGCAGAATGTGGAGCAAGCGCGCCGAAAAGAGCAGTTTCGCCTGTTGGAAAAAAGCGGCAATTTCGGTGCCGTTGTCAGCTTGGGAAGCGGAGAAAAATTAGGTAAAATAACGGAGTTTGTGCGCTTATGAAGTATGTTTGCATTGCTGTTTTGTGCGTGAGCGTGATTGTCGCAGGCAAAATGTTTGCCGGCAAGTATCGCCGGGAGCTTAAAAACGGGGAAGCATTTTTGCTGTTTTTGTCTTTTGCCAAGTCGGAACTGCTGTTTTGCCACAGCACCGTGTTGGAAATTGTGCAAAAATATGCGCGCCTGCACCCGCATACGCTTCCTTTTTTAGAGTCTCTGAATGAGCCGCTGAGTGAGAGTGTTAAGGAGAAGCTCAAGCGCGAAAGCGCATTGAAGCAAAAACAGAAAGAGCTGATTGCGGATTTTTTCGGCAGCTTCGGTATGCAGGATGCACAGGGCGGCGAGCAGCTCATTGAGCGCTATATGCTGCTTTTTAATCAGGAAAACGAAGCGCTGCGCAAAGAAAACGAAAACAAAATCAAACTCATTGAGCGCCTAAGCATATTGTTGGCGGCAGGCGTAGCCATCATTTTGTTTTGAGGGAATTATGGATATAGGATTTATTTTTAAAATAGCAGCTATCGGGATAATTATTGCGGTACTCAACCAGGTATTGGTGCGCGCCGGCAAAGAAGAGCATGCGATGCTCATTACCGTTGCCGGACTGATTGTGGTGTTGATGATGCTCATCCCGCAAATCTCGGAACTGTTCGGAACGCTCAAAAGTGTTTTTGATTTATAATGATTTTAAAAATTGCGCTATTTGCCTGTGCCGCGGCGATTGCGGCACTGAGCTTAAAAAAAACAAACGAGCATATTTCTCTGTTAATGCTCATGGCGGCAACTGCCGCGATTGCCGCTTTTGTGATTGCCGGCATTGTCAACGCGATGGGGGAAATGAGCGAAATCTTTTCCTTCACCGGAGCCGGCAGTGCCTATTTTGCGATTATTCTAAAGTGCTTGGGAATGAGTTTTGTGGCACAGCTGGCGGCGGATATTTGTGCGGATGCGGGCTACAACAGTTTGAGCGCTCAAATGATTTTTGCAGGGAAAATGGCAATTTTGCTGCTCAGTTTGCCGCTCTTTAAAGCGGTTTTGGAAGTAAGTATAGGATTGATACAGTCATGAGAATGTTACAGCGAGGGTTATGCCTGTTACTGCTGCTGCCCCTGTTCTGCGTGGCAGGCTTTGCGCAGCAGATGAACGATACCGCCATCGAACAGAGCGGCATTTACGAAAGCGTTGCTTTGCTCGATGAGCAAACCCAATCATTTTTAAAGGAAATCGGTTTCACACAAATCAGCGCAGAGAGTATCTACAACATGAGTTTCAGCCGTTTTTTGCAGAGCCTGTTTTCGGCGTTTCGCTTGGCATTGCGCGAAAATCTCAAATCCCTGCTCAGTGTTTTCGGCGTGGTGTTTTTGGCGTGCTTTGCCGATGCCATGGGTAGCGGCAAGGCGGGAAAGAAGGAAGAAATCTTCGGTATTTTGGCAGCCGTTTTGCTTTGCCTGAGCACCATTCCGACACTCAGCAGTCTCATGGCGCAGGCAAGCAGTGTGATTGAAAGCGCAGGCGTTTTCAGCCTGAGTGCGATTCCTGTTCTGTGTATGGTTACCGCGGCGCAGGGAAAAACGGTCAGTGCAGCGGTATGCAGCGGCAGTGCGGTGGGTGTTTCACAGTTGTTAAACACATTGTTTTCCACTTTCTTTATGCCGCTCAATCATATTTTGGCGGGTGTCGGTATCGCGGCTGCTTTGGAAAGCAGCTTTAGGTTGGAAAAAGTGATTGCGCTCGTGCGCAAGTACCTGCTGATTTTGTTGAGCGCGGCAGCAGTGGTGTATTGCACGGTTTTGAGTGTGCGCACCCAAATCGGAGGAGCGGTCGATCAGACCACTCTCAAAACGGTCAAATTTGCCTCTTCTCATTTCGTGCCCGTAATCGGCAATGCAATCAGCGATGCGGCGGTGGCGGTTTCCTCGTCGCTTTCCTTGACAAAGAGCACAATCGGCATTTTCGGCATGCTTAGTGTAGGGGGACTGTTTGTGCCGCTGCTGATAAAAATTCTGTTATGGATGGCTGGCTTGGAGCTTGCCGCTGTCATCGGCGCTGCTTTTGAACTCGAAGCGATTCAAAAAATGTTGCACAATTTGGCGGCGGTTTTGAGTGTGCTCATCATTATTGTGCTGTTTGCGCTGTTGTTATTTTTTATCAATTTCGGTGTTCTTCTTCAATTAAAGAGCAGTTAAAGCGTAACTTCGAGGTAGCGTTATGAATACTTTGCGCGTGTGGGCAATTTCTTTGAGCAGTGCTTGTATTTTCTGTGGCATTGTTTCCTATTTAAAACCGCAGCTGCACTTTCAAAAGGTGCTCAAATTAAGTCTGTGTGCATTTTTGATTGTCGTGCTCCTCACGCCTTTGAGCGGCAAGAATAAATTGGATATTGCTTCTATCTTTTCCGGCGAGCTTTCCGTGGCAGACCAAGAAAAAGAAGGGGAACAATACCTGCTCACACAGCAGCTCAATGCCGCTGCAGAAGCAATCAAAAAAGAAATCTCGAATCTTTTGGAACAAAAGAAACTGGACTTTCGACAAATTCAAGTGAGCATGAATATTGATAAGCAGACAAACATATCTATTAATGAAATCACCATTGAGGGAGTGCCGGAAGCACAGCGGCAAAAAGTGCACGATGTATTAAAAAAAGAGTATGAGTTGGAAGCGGCGGTAAGTTAAATGGCGGAAAAAAGAGCTGTATGGGAAAAACTGAAACTGTGGGAAAAAGTGCCGCAGCAAAAGCGCGTCAAGGTTTTATTGCTGGTGGGCTTAGTTGCGATTATCGGTATCGTTTTGAGTGAGAGTTTTTCCGGCGATAAGGACAAGACAGAGCCGGAGCAGACCAAACAAAGTGTTGACCTCGAAGCCTATGCCGACAAAGTGGAAAATCGCTTGCAGCAAATACTTGCGTGTGTCGACGGAGTCGGCAAGTGCGAGGTGATGGTGACGGTGGATTCCTCTCAGGAAAGCGTGTATTCCTCCGAAAGCGAGAGTCAGTCACAAAGCGGAGAAAACGCCGCCTCCGCTTCGCAAAAAAATACCTATGTGATTGTGGATGATGATGGCGAAAAACCGATTTTGGAAAAAGAAATCGAGCCGAAAATTCGCGGTGTTATCGTGGTGTGTGAAGGGGCAGACCAAGTGGAAGTGCGCGAGGCGGTCATTGAGTGCGTGCGCGCCGGTTTAGGCATTACCAGTGCCAATATCAGTGTAGTCAAAGGAGGCAAACATGGCTAAAAATCAAGAGGGAAAAGGAAGAAAAGCAGGCAAGGTAATCGCAGCGATAATGGTCTTTGTGTTAGGCGGTGCGCTGTTTGCAAATTGGTACATCAATTCCAAAGGAATGCCGTTTGCGGTTTCAGGCACAACAAAGGAAGATAGCTTGGGACAGGCGCAGTATGTCAGCGCAACCACGGCGCAGAGTGATTACTTTAAAGAGAGTAAGCTCAAGCGCGAAAAAACCCGAGACAATACGATGAGTGAACTCAATGCCGTCATTGACAGCGATAAAGCCACATCCGATGAAAAGAAAAAAGCGGTGGAAACCTATGCAAAGCTCAGCGAAAGAGCTGCGCTCGAAACGGATATCGAAACCCTTGTGTGCGCCAAAGGTGTCAGCAACTGCATTACCGTTTTGGGGAGTAAAAGCTGCGAAGTGATTATTCCGGATGGCGAGCTCGACGATACGATTGCGCTGCAAATCAAAGAAATTGTCAGCAATAAAGCGGATATCGATGCGGCACAAATTACTGTCAGCACGGCAAAATAAGCGCTTGTCAGGCAAAAGAAACCGCAAAAATCTTCATTTCCGTCTTTTTATAGTCTGTTCCGAAGAGAAAGATATCGAAACACACTAAAATATAAAAAACTTGATATATCTATAATATTTTGATATAATAGGGGAAATAAAAATGCGCGCTTGCGCGAACCGTTATATCGTTTGTGTACCTTTAAATGTGAATGAATTTTGTACCCCCTGTGCGATAACGGTACAGGGGTATTTTTTTGGAGGCAATATGAAAAGAAATGAAGCCAGAGAACAAGCGTTTGTTTTATTGTTCAGCGAATGCTTCAATAGCGAAGAAAGCGCCGCACAGCTGATTGAAAATGCCGTGCAGGCAGGCGAATATGAGGAAGATGCCTATACAGCCGCTTTACTCAGCGGTGTCAAAGAGAATAAAGAACAGCTTGATGCTGAAATCACCGCGAAGCTGAAAAACTGGAAGCTGTCCCGCATTCCGAAAACCACATTGGCAATTCTGCGCATCGGCACCTATGAAATCCTGTTTTGCGAGGATGTGCCGGATTCCGTTGCCATCAATGAGGCAGTGGAGCTTGCCAAGCGTTTCGGCTCCGAAAAGGACTATGCGTTTGTCAACGGCGTGTTAGGAAATATTGCAAGGAGCAAGTAATGCGCGCAATTCTCGGAATCGATACTTCTAACTATACAACCTCTGCCGCGCTTATTGATGTGCAAAGCGGAAAGATTGCGGCAAAGGCGGGCAAGCTGCTGCCTGTCAAGCAAGGGGAACACGGAGTGCGCCAAAGTGATGCCGTTTTTCATCACACGGCGGCGCTGCCTTCCATTGTCGAAGAGCTTTACCGCGGGCGCGAAGTGCAAACCGTGGCGGTGGCGGTTTCCGAAAAACCTGCCGAGCAGGAAGGTTCCTACATGCCGTGCTTTTTGGCGGGGGTCAATGCTGCTGCGGTGAGCGCGCAGGCGCTGGGTGTTCCGCTGTTTCAAACCAGCCACCAAATCGGGCATATTTTGGCATGTCTATACAGCTGTGAGAGTTTGGCGGCGTTGAAAGCACCGTTTTTGTGTTTTCATGTCTCCGGCGGAACGACCGATGCACTTCTTGTAAAGCCAACAGGTGAGAGCCTTTCGGTGAAGCGCGTGGCAAAGAGCCTTGATTTAAAGGCGGGACAAGCCGTTGACCGCATCGGTGCCGCTATGGGCTTGGCATTTCCGGCGGGAAAAGAGCTTGAGGCGCTTGCGCTTGGCAGCACAAAGCACTACAGAAAACGCGCCGCTTTAAAGGGTGCCGACTGTTCGCTTTCGGGTTTGCAAAACCTTTCCGAAAGAATGCTTGCGCAGGGTGAAAGCAGGGAAGACACAGCGCGCTTCACACTCGATTATATTGCCAATACCCTACAGGCAATGAGCGAAGTGCTTTTAGAGCATTACGGGCAATTACCGCTGTATTTTGCGGGCGGTGTGATGAGTAACACCATCATAAAAGAGCAGTTGAGCAATGCGCTCGGGGCGCGGTTTTGTGCACCGGAATATGCGCGCGATAATGCGGCAGGCATTGCGCTTTACGGATATTTGAAATGGAAGAATTTGATAAATTAGTTGTTAGCGTATCACAATTAAATAATTATGTGAAGGGTTTATTCGACCAAATTCCCGCTTTCAGAAATGTGTATGTCAGCGGTGAAATATCCAATTTCACCAATCATGTAAAAAGCGGACATTTTTACTTTTCATTGAAAGATGAAAAAGCAGTGGTCAAAGCCGTGATGTTTAAAACCTATGCCTCTCGCATGAAGTTTACACCGGAAAGCGGCATGCAGATTCTGGTCAAAGCGCGCCTTTCGGTGTTTGAAAGAGACGGCGTGTATCAGCTCTATGTAGAGGATATGCAGCCAAAGGGCTTGGGCGGCTTGAATCTTGCCTATGAGCAGTTGAAAAAAAAGCTGGAGGCGGAAGGTTTGTTTGAGCCGGCGCGCAAAAAAGCGCTGCCGCGCTACCCGCAGACTGTCGGCGTGATTACTTCGCCGACCGGTGCCGCCATTCGCGATATCACCAATGTTTTGACCAGGCGCTACCCGATTGCCGCAATGCGGCTTGAACCGGTGCTGGTGCAGGGAGAAGGTGCTCCCGAGCAGCTGTGTGCAGCGCTGCGCAGGCTCAATGCCGAAAAAAGCTGTGATGTAATTATTCTCGGGAGAGGCGGCGGTTCCATAGAGGACTTGTGGGCTTTTAATTCCGAAGCGTTAGCCAGAGAAATAGCGGCAAGCGATATTCCCGTTATTTCCGCAGTCGGGCATGAAACCGATTTTACCATTGCGGATTTTGCGGCGGATATGCGCGCACCCACCCCCTCTGCGGCAGCAGAGCTTGCGGTGCCGAATTTGAGCGATGTGAAAGCGGAACTGGCTGTCAAAAAAGCGGCGCTCGGCACGGCTTTAACAAATCGCCTGAATCGGGAAAGGCTGAAGCTCGAGCAGCTCAAAGCAAAACCCTGCCTGCGCGATGTGCGCTTTGTCATAGATGAAAACAGAATGCGTATCGCTTCTTTGAGCGATAAGTTAGACCACCTCTTTGCGCTGTCACTGCAGGCGCAGCGCACGCGCTTGCAAGGCGTGAGCGGAAAACTGGATGCTCTCAGTCCGCTCAAAGTGCTTTCGCGCGGCTTCAGTGTGGTAAAGAAGGAAAATAAAACGGTTTACACCGCTGCACAGCTCTCTGAGGGAGACACGGTTGAAATGCGTTTCTCAAGCGGAGCGGCAGAGGCAACCATCACAAAAACGAGGTAACTATGGAACAGAAATTGACTTATGAGCAAGCCATGAAAGAGCTTGAACAAACGGTCGCCTTATTGGAAAACAGCGACACCGATATGGACAAGGCATTTGAATTGTATGAAAAAGGCGTAAAGCTCGCAAAATTCTGTGAAGAGTATTTGAGCGAGAAAGAAAAGAGTTTGAAGGAAGAGGCATAATGCAATACGAACAGATACAGCGCGACTATCTTGCGCGCATCAATACAAAACTGCAATCATACTTGGATGCGGTGCAGGAAAAAAGCATTGTCAGTGAAGCAATGGCATATTCGCTGATGAATGCAGGCAAAAGAGTGCGGCCGGTGCTGGCGCTGGCATTTTGTGAAATGCTGGGCGGAGATGTGCAGGCGGTGCTGCCGTTTGCCTGTGCGGTGGAAATGATTCATACTTACAGCCTCATTCATGATGATTTGCCCTGTATGGATGATGATGATTTGCGCCGCGGCAAACCCTCATGCCACAAAAAGTTCGGTGAAGCATATGCGCTCTTGGCAGGGGATGCACTTCTCAACCTTGCCTTTGAAACCGCGTTTGGCAGGTTTGATACAGTGGAGAGCGATACAGCGCTCACTTGTGGAAGAATCCTTTCCTGCAGTGCGGGGATTGACGGCATGATTGGCGGGCAAACGATTGACCTGATGAGCGAAAATACCGCAATTTCCATTGAAAAACTCAAAAAGCTGCATGCCCTAAAAACCGGTGCACTTATCAGTGCGCCCTGCCAAATCGGCGTTGCGGCTGCACATGGTTCGGAGGAAGATATGGCGCGCGCAAAGGCGTTTGCCGCCGCTATCGGGCTGCAATTTCAAATAGTGGATGATATTTTGGATATTACCGGCAGCGCCGCGCAGTTGGGTAAGCCCATCGGTTCCGACAGCGAGAACCATAAATCCACTTATGTATCGCTGCTCGGTTTGGAGCAGGCGCGGCAGGATGCCGATGCCCTGCGCAAAACAGCTCTGGATGTGCTGGAGGTTTATGGAGAAAAAGCGGCATTTTTGAAAGAAATGACAGTGGCTTTAACCAATCGCGACCATTGAGAGCGAAGCTCTGCAGCGGCTTTTTGAAAGCTGTAGCACTAAATAAATATTGACTAAAAATACAATTATGCTATAATATTTTGTATATTTATTAAATATTGAGAAGATTTTATGAGTAATTATCCTATTTTGGAACAAATCAATACACCGGAAGATATCAAGTCCTTGGATGCGGCACAAACAGAAGCGCTGTGTGCCGAGCTCCGAAAAAAGATTATTGAAACCGTTGCCCACAACGGCGGACATCTGTCTTCCAACCTCGGTGTTGTGGAGTTGACCGTTGCACTTCACAAGCTCTTTCATTCACCGGAAGATGAAATCATTTTTGATGTCGGGCATCAGTGTTATGCGCACAAGCTCTTAACCGGCAGGTTTGAGCAGTTTGGTACTTTGCGCACCAAGGGCGGCATCAGCGGTTTCACCAATCCGGAGGAAAGTGAACACGACATTTTTTACAGTGGGCATTCCAGCACCTCTATTTCCGCCGCTTGCGGCTTGGCAAGAGCCAAAAAGTTAAAAGGGGAAAAGGGGTTCGTAGTCGCTGTTATCGGTGACGGTTCTCTCACCGGCGGCGAAGCGTATGAAGGGCTTAACAATGCCTATGAGGATGCCGACAATTTGATTGTCATAATCAACGACAATAAAATGTCGATTTCGCAAAACAAGAGTTCTTTGGCGACTTCTTTGGCAAAAATTCGCTCTACCAAGCGCTATTTCAGGAGCAAACAGCGCTTCAGAGCGATTTTAAAGCATGTGCCTATCATCGGCATTCCTATCAGAAACCGCATTGTCAAAGCCAAGTATGCGCTCAAAGGCGCGCTTTACCACAGCTCTTTCTTTGAGGATTTGGGTTATGTGTATTTAGGTCCGGTTGACGGCCACAACCTCACCCGCCTCAATGACATTTTAGAGATTGCAACACTAAGAGGAGAGCCCTGTGTTGTCCATGTGGAAACCATCAAGGGGAAGGGCTATGCGCCTGCGGAAAATGACCCCGAGCACTTTCACGGTGTCGGTCCCTTTGACATCACAACAGGGCAGAGCATTAAACCCTCCGGTGAAAGCTTTTCCAAGGCGTTCAGCGATACAATTTGTTCTTTTGCGCAAAAGGATAAGCGCATTTGTGCCGTTACGGCGGCGATGCCGACCGGCACGGGACTTGAGCACTTTGCCGAACAGTTTGAAAACCGCTATTTTGATGTGGGTATAGCCGAGCAGCACGCCGTGACATTCTGTTCGGGGCTTGCCAAAAACGGCATAATACCGATTTTTGCCGTTTACAGCACCTTCCTGCAGCGCGCCTATGACCAATTGATTGATGATATTTCGCTGCAAAAGCTCAAAGTGATTTTTGCCATTGACAGAGCGGGCTTTGTCGGCTCTGACGGGCAGACTCACCAGGGTTTATTTGACATTCCGATGCTTGCCGGCATTCCCGATATTAATATTTTTGCGCCGGCTTCTTTTGAAGAACTGAGCAATATGATGTACCGCTCGGTATATAAAGAGGCGTTTTCGAGCGCCATTCGCTACCCCCGCGGCGGGGAATGTGTGCTGCCCGAGGGCTATCAGCCGGATGGCAAAGACTATTCTGTTTTTGAAAGCGAGCAGAAGACCGATAAGCTCATTATCACCTTTGGCAGAACCTTCGGCTTCGCCTATGAAGCGCAGCAGCGCTTATCCGAAGCGGGGATACCCGTGAACATTTTAAAGCTTAATAAGATTAAACCGATTCACGCCGAGGCAGTGCGCTATGCGCTGGGGTATGATGCAATTTGGTTCTATGAAGAGAGTATGAAAATCGGCGGTATCGGTGAGCACTTCCATATCCTGCTGGCGAATGAAGGCTACAAAGGCAGCTATGCGCTCAGTGCTGTAGAAGATACCTTTGTCAAACCGGCAGAGGTCAGTGAACAGTTTAAGGAATTCGGTTTGGATACCGAGAGTATAGTCAAAGATATCAGCAATGGGTAAAAAGAGATTGGATATTGCCGTGACAGAGCTGGGGCTTGCACCTTCCAGGGAGCGCGCCAAGGCGATGATTATGGCAGGTGAAATATTTGTCGACAATGTCAAGGCACTCAAAGCAGGCGAGAGCGTGAGCGAACAGGCGCACATTGAGTTCCGCGGCAAGGTTATGCCCTATGTATCGCGCGGCGGCTATAAGCTTGAAAAAGCCATGCAGACTTTTCCCATAGATTTGAAGGGGAAGACCTGTATGGATATCGGTGCTTCCACCGGCGGCTTTACCGATTGCATGCTCCAAAACGGTGCGGCAAAGGTCTATGCCGTTGATGTGGGCTACGGGCAGCTTGCCTGGAAACTGCGCACGGATGAACGCGTTATCAATTTGGAGAGAACCAATTTTCGCTATGTTACAAAAGAAAAGGTTCCCGATGCGATTGACTTTGCTTCGATTGATGTCTCCTTTATTTCGCTGACCAAAATATTGCCGGTGTTGCGCGCGTTGCTGACAGAGAGCGGCAGTTGTGTCGCCCTTATTAAACCGCAGTTTGAAGCCGGCAAAGAAAAGGTCGGCAAAAAAGGTGTGGTGCGCGACAGCGCAGTGCATTTGGAAGTGGTGGAAAAAATCCTGAGCTTTGCCGTAGAGAGCGGCTTTAGCGTGTTAGGGCTGTCCTTCAGTCCAATTCGCGGACCGGAGGGAAATATTGAATATTTGGCATATTTACAAAAAAGCCAAACCCCTGAAACAGATAAGAATATAAACCCGCAACAAGTAGTAGAAGAATCTCACGAGAGCGTATGAAAAAGATAACCATTTTACCTGATATGCCTTACGGCGATACCGTAAGCATTACCAATGAAATAGCGGCGGTGCTTGCGCCCGCGCAAGTTGAGTTGTTATTGCCGCCGGAAACCGAACCCTACCTGAGCGACAAGAGCTGTGTGCGCTTCGGCAACACAAAGAGCATTATTCAAGAGTGTGACATTGTCATTGTTGTCGGAGGAGATGGTACTGTTACCAAATATGCTTCGGAAGCGGCGGTGCACGGCAAGCCGGTGCTTGGCATTAACGGCGGGCATTTGGGCTTTTTAAGCGGTTTGGAAAAGAGCGAAATTGCGCTGCTTTCCGATTTGCTGAGCGGTAAATACAAGATTAAACAGCGCATGCTCTTAAAAGCCGAGGTGTATGATGAGTGCGGTAAACTGCTGTGCGCGGAATACTGTGTCAACGATGCCACCATCGGCAGAGCGACCGACATCCGCATGGTGGATGTCACGGTGGAGTTAGATGGAAAGCCTTTGGCGCGGCACCGGGCAGATGGTGTCATTATTGCCACACCTACCGGTTCGACCGCTTATTCCATGAGCGCCGGCGGACCGGTGGCAGACCCGCATATCGAGTGCATTATCATTACACCGATTTGTTCCCATTCCTTAACCGCACGCAGTGTTGTGTGCTCGAGCGAGAGTGAATTGGTGCTCAAAAACAGTTCCGAGAAAAATGATATTCGCCGCATGTACCTGGTTACCGATTCCAGAGCACCGATTGAAGTGCCCTACGGCGGCAAAGTGGTGGTCAAAAAAGCGGAAATCCCGGTAGAGTTCATTACCATTAAACGGCAGAGCTTTTATGAAATCCTGCAGGAAAAAATGATAGAAAGAAATATCGGCAGAGGGTAAATCAATGAAGAAAAAGAGATTAGAAAAGATATTAGAGCTCATTCAAAACTATGATGTGGAAAACCAGGATGTGCTGATTAAGCTGCTGCAAAAAGAGGGATTTCATGTTACCCAGGCAACGATTTCAAGGGATATTAAAGAGCTTGATTTGGTGAAGGTTGCAACCGGTTACGGCGGCTATAAATACATCAAAAGAGATACCGGAAACAAGGCAAAAGCGCATAAGTATATGGCGATTTTTCGCGAATCCGTCACGGCGATATCCTATGCCAATAATTTAGCTGTCATTAAGTGCCATAACGGTATGGCGAATGCCGCCTGTGCCGCTATTGACACAATGAATTACAGCGATGTGCTCGGCACCATTGCCGGGGATGATACGATTTTTGTGGCTTGCAAAAGCGAAGAAGGCGCCAAGAATTTGTGCGAAGAAATGAACCGATTGATGTAGGTAGACGATGCTCATTCATTTGGAAATTGAAAATATAGCAGTCATTCAGAAAGTTTCGATTGACTTTGACAAGGGCTTTCATGTGCTCACGGGTGAAACCGGTGCCGGTAAGTCCATTATCATTGATGCGCTCAACGCGGTACTCGGCTTTCGCACCTCTCGGGAATTGGTGCGCACCGGGGCTTCTCATGCGCTGGTCATTGCCGAGTTTTCCGAGCCTGACGCGGCGGTGAAAGCTTTTTTAGAGTCGATTGAGATTGATTTGGGTTGTGACAATTTAATTCTCCAGCGCCGCATCGGTGCCGATGGAAAAAGCAGTTGCCGCATTAATGCAAAGCCGGTCACGGCGGGAACCATGAAAGAGCTTGGCGAGCTGCTGGTAAATATTCACGGGCAGCACGATTCGCAAAAGCTGCTCGATAGCGACAGGCATTATTTATATGTTGATGAAATGCTTGAGGACACTGCCTGTCTGCGCGATTACCGCGCCGCCTACACACAGCTTGTCAAAACCATCAAAGCGCTCAAAGCGCTGCAAACGGATGAAAGCCAAAAGCAGCGCCGCATTGAACAGCTGCGCTATGAAATTGATGAAATCGAAAAAGCGGAAATATACGAAGGCGAAAAACAAAAGCTGTTAGAAGAAAAAGAGATGATTAACTCTCTTGCCTCTCTTGTCGAAATCCTTGCAGCAGCGGAGCTCGGCTTGGCGGGGGATGAAGATGCGCCGGGTGCGGCAACGGTTGTCGATACCGTGCTTGCCAAGGTGGAGGCGGAAGGCGAAAAGCTACAAGTGCTCAAAGAAAAACTCCTTACCGCAGCCGATGCTCTTGCCGCTGCGCGCGAAGAAATTCGCAACCGGCAGGCGGTGCTCAATTTCAGCCCCAACCGCTTGGATGAAGTGGAAGAACGGCTTGGAATCTACTATGAATTCTCCAATCGCTATGGTAAGACAGAGTCGGATATTCTCTTATATTTAGACAATGCCAAAAAAGAACTAAAAGGCATTGTGCATGCCGATGAACAGAGAGCGGAACTCGAAGAAACATTTGCCCGGCAAAAAGAGGAAACCTACCGCCTGGCTTTGGCGCTGAGTCAACAGCGCCGCAAAGCCGCAAAGGCTTTTGAAGAAAAGGTGGAGCGGGAATTGCACTTTCTCAATATGCCGCATGCTCAGTTTCGCGTGAATTTTGAGAGCGGTGCGCTCGGCAAAAACGGGATGGATGAAATTTGTTTTCTCATTTCCGTCAATGCCGGTGAGAGCTTAAAACCGCTTGCAAGCGTAGCTTCCGGCGGCGAACTTTCCAGAATTATGCTTGCGTTTCGCGCCGTGCTCGGCAAAAAGGAAGCGGTGCCAACTTTGATTTTTGATGAAATTGATACCGGCATCAGCGGCAGAGCGGCAGGGAAGGTCGGTTTAAAGCTCAAAGAGGTCAGCCGGAATGCACAGGTGATTTGTGTAACACACCTGGCGCAAATTGCGGCAATGGCGACCACGCACTATTTAATCCACAAGCAGGTGGCGGAGGGCAGAACCTATACCAATGTGCAGCCTCTTGATTTTGAGGGCAGGCAGTATGAAATCGCACGCATGATGGGCGGTATGAATATAAACGAGCTGATGCTCGAAAATGCAAAACAATTACTAAAGGAGTATGAGGATGACAACGTATGAAGAACTCGTTGCCAGAGGCTTAATTGCCCAAGTAACGGATGAAGAAGAAATAAAGGAATTGGTCAATAACGGCAAGGCTGTTTTTTATATCGGCTTTGACCCGACTGCCGACAGCCTTCATGTCGGTCACTTTATGGCGCTGTGCTTAATGAAGCGCCTGCAGATGGCGGGCAACAAGCCGATTGCCTTAATCGGCGGCGGCACGGCAATGATTGGCGACCCTTCCGGCAGAACCGATATGCGGCAGATGATGACGAAAGAGGTCATTGAGCATAACTGCGCCTGCTTTAGAAAGCAAATGAGCCGCTTTATCGAATTTGGCGAGGGCAAAGCGCAAATGGTGAACAACGCCGATTGGTTGTTGGATTTAAACTATGTGAATTTTATTCGTGATATCGGTGCTTGCTTCTCTGTTAATAAAATGCTCAGTGCCGAGTGTTATAAACAGCGCATGGAAAAGGGCTTAAGTTTTCTTGAGTTCAATTATATGATTATGCAAAGTTACGACTTTTATAAGTTGTACACCGATTACGGCTGCAACATGCAGTTTGGCGGTGATGACCAGTGGTCCAATATGCTCGGCGGCACCGAGCTGATTCGTAAGAAGCTCGGGAAAGATGCCTATGCGATGACCATTACCTTGCTGCTCAACTCCGAAGGCAAAAAAATGGGCAAAACCCAATCGGGCGCCGTTTGGCTTGACCCGGAAAAAACCAGCCCTTATGATTTTTACCAATACTGGCGCAATGTGGCGGATGCCGATGTGCTTAAATGCTTAAAAATGCTCACGTTCTTACCTTTGGAGCAAATCCTCGAAATGGAACAGTGGGAAGGCTCTCAGTTAAATAAAGCCAAAGAAATTTTGGCGTATGAACTGACCGCGCTTGTGCACGGTGAGGAAGAAGCCAAAAAAGCGGATGCCGCGGCAAAAGCGCTCTTCGGCGGCGGTGCCGATACCGAAAATATGCCCACCACGGTACTAAGTGATGCGGATTTTGACGAAGCCGGTGAAATCGGCTTGCTTGCGTTAATGGTAAAGGGTGAACTTGCCAAATCCAACGGTGAGGCAAGAAGGCTTGTGCAACAGGGCGGCGTGAGTGTGAATGATGAAAAACAAACCAACCCCACTGCCAAAATCACCAAAAGCGATGTTGCACAGGAACTTATTATCAAAAAAGGTAAAAAGGTATTTCATAAGTATACACTCGCTTAATTCAAACCGAAATCAGACTCTAAATAAACCTTGTGCAAAAAAGGTGAGTCCCCGTAACGAAGGTTAGCCCGACGGGAGCCGAACCCGAACAGCCTCTCGTTTGAACTTTTTGGCTAATTCTACCGCATTTTCGTTGATTGGCGCCAGCCAAACTGCCTCAAATGAGGCACAATTATCTCAAAAATTTCTAACCGAGAGGTGCTTGCAGTTTATATCTGCCTGTTTTTTACTAAGACAAGGCAAAATGGTGAGGGAATACTGTCGTATTGCAAG
>JAFRLX010000044.1 GCA_017430965.1 Clostridia bacterium
CCCCTAAACTGCGAAGCTGCAGAAATTTTCAAACGCTGCGCTGTAGAAAATTTTACCTGCAGCTTCTTAGCCTTCATAGAAATGCAAAGAAAGAGATTTGTGCAACTTGGGATGGAAAACAAGAATAAAAACCAAATAAGCACTAAAAGGTTCATACCTGTTTAAAGGTAATTTGAATCAGTAGGCAAAAATAGACAGCCGCACGTGTGAAGTTGTCAAGTAAAAGTGGACACTAAAAAAGTTCAAATTACGATTTAAGGTTAAAAGCCCTGTTCAGTTCTGAACTGAACAGGGCTTTTTCTGCCGCATTTGACAGAAGGTCGTTCAGTGTTGTAATAGATTATGTAGTTTTCAATTAATGCAGGTATATCCTTGCAGTGGTATATATCAAAATCAATTCGTAGTTCTTCCTTTATCCATCCGTTTAGCGATTCAATAATTGGATTATCTGTCGGAGTTCCTACTCTTGACATTGAGCGTACAATATTGGTACAATGTGAATGAGCATTGAGGAATGCTCTCGAAGAGTAAACGCCGCCTTTTTCGGTGATGAGGGCAAGGGAAAAGTGTTCGATTATCTTGCAACCAAGTCGGTTGTCGACTGCTTATTTTTCCATACATAAGTAAGGAGTGAAGAAATGTTCTTTGATAACAGAAAAGAGAAGCAACAGGGTTCAGTCCATTTTTCGGATGTTGACTTGCTGGTGATTGAACGCAACGAAAAGCATATGGAACTGGTGCCCGGAGAACAGCTTATCCGGTATAGGAATTTGAGGTCATCCACAGGTGGCGCCACGTCTTTTCCGGCAGGGTACTTTGATCAAAAAGAAGCCGCTGTTTCGCAAGACTCCATCTGTTTGATTGCAGCAGCTTTTAACCGCTTGTTTCTCAATCGTACTCCGGAATTTGACTTATTTCCGCTGCCGCCCGGCGCATCGCGGGACGTTTATATGCGGTTTTCATTTTTAGGAACCACCGGCTATTATACCAATACACATACTGCAAGTAGCGGCTTTCAAATAAACAAAGAGCCTGTTGCCGAGGAATTTGTGCAGTTGGAACAGTTGTTTGAACAACATTGCTCTTTTCCGGAATGGATGCCACAAAAAGAGCGGGTTCAACCGGCGCCTGCTATAGTGAATAAAATCAACGGCGACCTTGCATCGGCGCATTCTCACCGAATTATCGGTTATCGCTATATCGCAACCGGTGTGGCTTACTGTGAGTTTTATCAAAGTGATGTTTGCATTTGCTCGGTTTCCGAATTGGTTGCCCCTTCTATGCCGCTGAGTGTTTTCGGAAACGGTATACGCTTGAAAAGTGATTATAGTGTCAGCAACATTGTTCCGGGATTGACTCGTGTTGTTTGTGATGAGATAAGCGGTAAAACGCTATTTCAAATTGCATATAAAGAACGCGGAAAATATGTTATCAATGAGTCGATTGAAGTATATTGCAGTACAGAAAAATATGCTTTCTATTGTAGTGGCAGGCTTATTGCTACCATAAAAAGAAACAATAGTGGCATGCTCAGCTCGCAGCCAATGCCGAAGGCAGGGTATGTGTATCAACTTTCTTTTGAAGCGGATATAGATGATGGAGTACCCGCAGAATTACAAACGGTCATTTTGGCATTTCCCATGCTGCGCTTTGATATTTGACTGCCGATTTTGAGGTCAGGCACTTGGAGGAAGTAAAGATGTATTTGTAATCAGTACCACCTGTCAAACAGGTGGTTTGCGAAGTCGGCTATAAGCTCCGTTACTAACCCGCGCCTCAAGGCGCGGGCTTTCACTTTGTTCAAGTCTTTTTGTATTTGCCACCTTGGATGCCTCTAAAGAGGCTATTATTTCTGCCGATTGTTTCATCCGACTTTTTCGGTTATCCTGAGGCAAAGCCAAAGGATCTCGTCGACAAAAAGAAAGTGTAAGGACCGGGGATTCTTCGGTTCCAAGAACCTCAGAATGACAACGATAATTTGAATGAATAGAATAGCATTCATTAGAGCGAAGCGACAATATGGGGTCCCCGCCTTTTTATTCCGCATTTATAAATCGTCCGCATCCTGCACCGGCAAATCGTCCTCAATACTAATCGGTGAACCGGTATAGGCACCGTCAACATCGGTCGGTATCGGTTCTCTGGCGCTTTCGCTGAGGTTGCGCGAGAGCTCCTCGACCACATTGCGATTGTTGTTGCGCTTGTTTTTCTTGCTCATGACTTTTCCTCCTTTTTTATGGGTTTAAAGATTCGAACCATTTTGGTTTCTATCGCCTCTTTTTCACAAAATCCGCGTTAAAAATCCTCGCAATGCGCCAGCATTCCTTCGCATTTTTGCCTTGCCTTTGTAAAAAATGGGCAGATAGAAACTGCGTAGCATCTCTCGGTTAGCAGTTTTTGAGATAATTTGCTTGATATTGATGCCGCTTGGCTCGGGGCAATAATATTATCACACAAGTACGGTTTCTATTTGCTGATTTGTCTGCATACTGTGTTAAAAATACTCGAAATACACGGCGGTATTTCTCCGCTTTTTGCCTTGTCTGCAAACAAATCAGCAAAATATAAACTGCTTTGCACTCTCACTGCATTAGCAAAGTGCAGTTTGGAATTTTGAAAAAGCAGGTTGGCTTTTCGCCAATCAATTTTGAAAAATCAAAAATGTGCTTTGATAATGCAGTGAGAGCGTGCTTGGGTGATAGTATTATTGCCCACAAAGAAAAATCGAGTAAATTAGCCAAAAAGAGCAAGTGAGAGACAATAAGGTTCGAATCCTTAAACCCATGGCTTCACCACCAGTGTTTGCAAAAAGAGGGAAATTATTCATTTGAAAGAAGCATATACAGCCGGTTCTTACATTTGACAAGGGATAAACAGTTATAGTATAATGTTAAAGTTAAATACTTTTTAAAGGGGACTACCGGAATGTCTAAAATTAATATCGTTCTCGGCACCTTTTTCGGTGATGAGGGCAAGGGAAAAATTATTGATTATCTCGCCACAAAATCCGATGTAACCGTGCGTTGCTCCGGCGGCAATAATGCCGGGCACACCATTCAGGTGAATGGAAAAAAGTATGCTTTTCACCTGGCGCCCTCCGGCATTTTGACACCCGGCACTTTGGCGGTGATTGGCAACGGTGTGGTTGTGGACCCGCGCGTGCTCATTGAGGAACTGGAAGTGCTGCGGGGCGATGGTTACTCCATTGAGAACCTGCGCATCAGCGACAAGGCGAATGTCATTATGCCCTACCACATTGAAATGGATAAAATGTTGGAGGCGCAGCGCGCCCCCGGCGACAAAATCGGCACCACGGCAAGAGGCATTGGCCCCTGTTATTGCGACAAGTATGAGCGCTGTGCAATTCGCATGGAGGATTTGATTGGCGACACCTTTGAAGAAAAGGTGCGCAAGAATGTGAAAAACAAAAACATCATCTTTAAAGCCAACGGCTGGCAGGAGTCCGATGCCGAGGCGATTATTGAAGAATACAAACCGCTCGCAGAGTACCTCAAAAGCTATGTGTGCGACACCATCAACCTGCTCCACGACTGTTTGGAGAAAGATATGAGCATGCTCTGCGAAGGCGCGCAGGCAACTTTGCTTGATATTGACTTCGGCTCCTATCCGTTTGTCACTTCTTCGAGCCCTTCGGTTGGCGGTGTGTGTACAGGCACAGGCCTTTCCGCCCACGATATCGGCGAGGTTTACGGGGTGCTCAAAGCCTATTCTTCCCGCGTGGGAGAGGGTCCGTATATCACTGAGCAAAACAACGAAATCGGCGATACTATCAGGGAATTGGGGCATGAGTACGGTGCGACCACCAAGCGCCCGCGCCGCTGCGGCTGGCTCGACCTGGTGGCACTCAACTATGCTGTAAAGGTCAACGGCATTACAGGGCTTGCCATCAACCATTTGGACACCATCGGTAAATTGCCGACTTTTAAGCTCTGCGTTGCCTATGAAGATAACGGTGTGCGCACCACAAACTACTCTACCAACGCGGCATTCCAGGAGCGCTGCAAACCGATTTATGAAGAATTTGAGGGCAATTTTGAAATCGGCGGTGCAACCCGCTTTGAAGAGCTGCCCGAAAAGGCAAAAATTTACTTAAAGAGAATTGAAGAGCTCACCGGCGTACCGGTCAAGTTTATCGGCACCGGCGCAGGCAGAGAGGAATTGATTGTAAGGTGACAATCAATTAGTGAATAATTAATAATGAATAATGAATAGTTGAGGGCGGGACACCCGCACCCGATTTTAAAATGCAAGGCAGAGCCTTGCCACCTCAATTCTTCATCATTCATTTTTCACTTTTCATTAAAAAACGGGAGGATACTATGGCACATTATTTTGAAGAACCGTCCAGAACCTTTAGTGAGTACTTGCTTGTACCGGGCTACTCCTCTTCGGAGTGTATTCCCGACAAGGTCTCGCTCAAAACACCGCTGGTCAAGTACAACAAGAAAGCCGGAGAGCAACCGGCAATTTCGCTCAATATTCCGATGGTTTCCGCGATTATGCAGGCGGTTTCCAATGACACAATGGCGATTGCCCTTGCCAAAGAGGGCGGCATGAGCTTTATCTTCGGCTCGCAGACGATTGAGAACGAGGCGGCGATGGTCGCGCGCGTCAAATCCTACAAAGCGGGCTTTGTGGAGAGCGAGTGCAACTTGAAGCCGGATGACACTTTGGCAGATGTGATTGCACTCAAAGAGCGCACCGGTCACTCCACCGTTGCCATCACGCATGACGGCACCCAAAACGGCAAGCTGCTCGGCATTGTCGGCTCGAGAGATTACCGCGTTTCGAGAATGGCGCCGGATTTAAAGGTAAAGGAATTTATGACTCCGGTGGAAAACATGGTGGTTGCCAAGGAAGGCATCAGCATTTCCGAAGCCAACGATATGATTTGGGAACACAAAATCAACCAGCTGCCGATTGTGGATGAAGCCGGTAACTTCAAATACTTTGTGTTCCGCAAAGACTATAACTCTCACAAATCCAACCCCAATGAACTGCTCGATGACCAGAAGCGCTACATGGTCGGCGCCGGCATCAACACGCGCGACTATGCCGAGCGCGTTCCCGCCTTGGTGGAAGCCGGTGCGGATGTGCTGTGCATCGACTCCTCCGAGGGCTTCAGCGAGTGGCAGAAGCTGACGATTGATTTCATCCGCGAAAAGTACGGCGACAGTGTCAAGGTCGGCGCCGGCAATGTGGTGGATGCCGCAGGCTTCCGTTTCCTTGCCGAAGCGGGCGCGGACTTTGTCAAAATCGGTATCGGCCCCGGCTCTATCTGCATTACCCGCGAAACAAAGGGTATCGGCAGAGGGCAGGCAACGGCAGTCATTGAGGTTGCCAAGGCGCGCGATGAATACTACAAAGAAACCGGCATTTATGTGCCCATTTGTGCGGATGGCGGCATTGTGCACGATTACCACATGACCTTGGCGCTGGCAATGGGTGCGGACTTTGTGATGCTTGGCAGGTATTTTGCCCGCTTTGAGGAAAGCCCGACACACAAGATTAACATTAACGGCACATTCTATAAAGAGTACTGGGGCGAGGGTTCCAACCACGCGCGCAACTGGCAGCGCTACGACTTGGGCGGCGACAAGAAACTCAAGTTTGAAGAGGGTGTGGATTCCTATGTGCCCTATGCAGGTCCCCTCAAGGACAATGTGGAGGCGACCATCGCCAAAGTTAAAAGCACGATGTGCAACTGCGGTGCGCTCAACATCCCCGATTTCCAAAGGGATGCAAAGCTGACCGTGGTGTCCTCCACCTCGATTGTCGAGGGCGGCAGCCACGATGTGCTGCTCAAAGACACGACGATAATTAACAAATAAAAATATCGGGCGTTTGCCCGATATTTTTATTGTTAAAGTTTTCAGTTTTCAGTGGGTGCCCCCTTCCTGTCCCGGCATCAGGCCTTTTTTCTCAAGATCCTCAAAAACGGCCTTCGCCGCGGCTCTGCCGTTTGTTACCGCCGGTCCCATGCC
>JAFRLX010000045.1 GCA_017430965.1 Clostridia bacterium
AGTAGGTATGAAACGCGCGTTTCATACCTACTTTGCCTACAAGCTGAAACAGCGGGTAAACCCGCTGTTTTTGCCACTATTTTATCCAAATAAAATCCTTTTCCTGCGGGGTTTGTGCCTTGCCGTCCGCCTTCACAATGTAAGCAAAGCCGAGGTACGGCTCCACCTTCACCAAGTACCGTTCCTCTTTGGAAAGCAGGCTCTTTTTCCCATCCTTCTCATAGAGGGTTTCCCGGTCATACACGTGGTAGACATAGCACAGTGAGGAGGAAACGCCTGCATCGTATTCCGCCACAAGCACGTGGTCGATTAACGAGCCATCCTCCTGCCGCACGGTGGCGAGGTCGGTTGTCATCGCCTCGCAGTGCTTTTTAATCAGTTCCGTCAGCACTTCCGGCTTGGTCAGCTGCGGGTCTTTTTGCGCTGTCGTGACTTGGTAGAAGGACCAGTAGTAACCCAAGTCCTCATCATATTTCAAGCCGACCGTAAAGGTGGCAGTGGTGTCGTAGAGGTAGGTGATGCTATCGCCCAGCGGGTCCTGCCACAAGTGGTGAACGGTGATGTTGTACTTGCCGTTTTCCAGGTGTTCACAGGCATCGAGGATGTATTCATCCGCCTTTTCATAGCCGGTCGGGTCATTTTTGAGAATGAGGCTGTCCTTTTGGTAATAGACCGTCTGCTTCTGCAGCTTGTGGTCGGGCACCGTGTTAAAGACATGGCGCAGGATGAAATCCGCCTTATCCGCATCGAGCGAAACCTCGAGGGGCGATTCAAACTTGGTGCCGTAGAGGTAGCTGTACATACCGCCGGAGAAGCCGAAGAGGTAGGTCGGAATCAAATCTTCCTGCGGCAACTTGGCAAAGTCCACTTTGCCGCTTTCCACCCAGTAGACCTCGGTGGTTTCGAGCATGGAAACAAAGCTTTGCACCGCATCATCGCTCGCGGTAAAGAGCTTGTCGGGGCTTTGGAAATCGGTCTTTATCTTGATTTGGCGGAATGCATAGGCATCCTGCGCATCGGAAGTGATGCAAAAGACCTTTTCAAAGGTGGTTTTGCTGCCGCTTGCATCGCCATCGTTAATCTTAATCTTGTAAATGCCCGCGCCGAGGGTCAGCTTGAAGGGCGCCGCATCCGACACGCTCTGTTTGAGCACCTCTTTGCCGGGCGCTTCGGCAAGGTTGCCGTACTGTTCGAGCAGCGTTTTGAGCTGCGTTTGGTCATGCGCGAGCTGCGAAATGCGCACATCGTAGCTGTCGCAGGCGCTGCCGTCCTCAAAGAGCACGCTCACTGTGCTGTCTTTGGCATAGGTGACCGCGTGGTTCTCATTTAAGCCGGCGAGGTTGAGCGCCAAATACAGGCATTTCACCTGCCCGAGGCTCAGCTGCCCTTGCGCCTGCATGCCCTCTGCGCTCATGCGCAACACGGTGAGTGTTTTTTCGATGTCGGCATCCGCCGGCAGGCTCAGCAGGGTTTTGTACCACAGGGTGCTGAGGCTTTGCGCATCCACTTTCAAATCCTTGTTGCCGTTGATGCCGTTCCACATCAGGTACGCCGTGCGCGAAAGCACGGTGGAGTTGTGCTGCGGCGCGTTGGATTTGTAGTACCCCGCACCGAAGTATTCATAAGGGTAGGCGTGGCGCACCAAGCAGTTTTGCTTGTCTTTGGTGTAGCTGTCGTTGGCGCTGTGCTTACCGGTTTTTTCGTAAATCGGGCATTTTTGCCCTGTGATTTCATAGTAGCAGGCAGTGTATTTGAACGCCTGCGGCGCTTTGAGCGAGCGCAGGTTATCCCCCATCACCCAATCGGGTTTTTCGGTGCCGCTGAGCTGTTGTTCGACCAGCTCGGCAAGCACATCGGCAACCGCTTCGCTGACTTCCTGCGCCTGCCGGTTGGAAGCGCTGTTTTGCAAGCCCGCCGTGTAGGCAATGATGCCGTGGGCAAACTCGTGCGCAATCACATCTTCAGGCACAGCATCCTCGGTACAGTTGAGGTAAATCGCCGGTCCCTCGGGAGAGGAAGTGTAGTAAGCCTGCGCGCTGTCGGAGGCCGCCTTGGTGTCGATGTAAACGGTAATCTTGCCCTGGTGGTTGTCAAAGCTGTCGCGCTGCAGCAGCGCCTGATACCCGCGGTAAACCTTTTGCACCGCGGCAGCGACATCAACAATGTTTTTGTCCAGGCTGTCGGTCCACACAATCGGCTGGCTGTCGGCGGCGTTCAGGAAAGTGATTTCGCAGCCGCTTTTGCTCACATAGCTGAGCACATTTTCCTTGCCCAGCTTCACGGCTTCAAAGCTCTGTTCCCCTGCATTGCCCGGAAGGCGATAGGTTTGCTGCGCATACGCCTTGGCTTCCTTAAAAGCGAGCAGCTCACCGCTTTCGGCAGCGAGCACGGCATGGTAAGCGCCGCGGTTGGTCGCCACATACAGGCGGTAGGTAACCACCAGTTCTTTTGAGTTGCTGCGAAACGCTCTGTTTTCGACAGAAGGCTCCTCAATGCGCTGCACTTTTGTGCCCTTGGGCAGGTTCTTTTTGCAGTAGCTCTCGAGCACCTGCTTGTAGTCATACTGCGCTTGCGGCAGTGTGCCTTCGGCGTTGCTCTTTTCGAGGCTCTCCTCCTCCAGCTCGGAAAAACCGTAGGTCGGAATCACATTGGAGATGGTGTTGTACACCTTGCCGCTCTCATCCGCCCAAAAGCTGATGTACTTGCCTTCCACCGGAATGGCGTTGTGGTATTGTTGGAATTTATAAAAATGCTCTTTTCCGAACAGTGAGGCTTCGCTCTGTTTGAGCTCGGTTTGCGGGTTTTCGATTTTGACATGGGGCGCCAATGTCTTTATCAGCGCTGCCGCCTGCTTTTCATCCTGCACCTTTTGGGTACAGAATTGGTCCAGCTTTGCATCAAACGCGGTGTCGACAATCTGCACCTTTTCCTCCCGCGATTTTTTCTCAAAATAGCCGCTCAAAAAGAACGCGCAACAAGCGCCGGCGATTGCCAGAACCAACACCACCGCTACAACAATGATAACGGTTTTCTTGCGCTTGCTCAGCTTTTTGCCGCCTTCCTGCGGCGCTTCGCCTTCGGTTGGCGTAACGACCTTGTTTTCTAACTCTTCCATGCTGCTTCCTTTCCTGTTCGGGCTGTTTTACTGTTAAACTTTATTATATAATATAATGCGG
>JAFRLX010000046.1 GCA_017430965.1 Clostridia bacterium
GGTGAAGGCGCATCTGCGACCAACAGCTTAACCTTCAATTTGCTGCTCAAGATCAAAGGTAAAAACTGGAAAAAGATGTATGTTGCAAGGCCTTACATCACTTACATCTACCAAGGTGTTACCTACACGGTGTATGATGGCGGCGACACCGCAACCTCGACCATCTACAGCCACTGCTCGGTGTACTACTTGGCAGATTACTTTGTGACATATTGTGTTGACCCGATATCAGGCTTGCCGTACCCGGGTTATGAGAGAATTGTCAACTACTGTAATGACAGAATTATCTCCCACGGCTCCGAATTACCCGATGGCGACTGGGAACAACAGCAGTCGCGCGGCGTGATTGATCCGCAAGGCGGCGGAGGCGGCAGCGGCGAAGACGACGACCCGTTTGCTTTTTAAGTCAACCAAACGCCAACGAGGCAAAAATAAATATTAAATTATAAACCCATTCATAACCTCCTGCAGTTTCGCTGCAGGAGGTTATTGCATTACCGGTAGGGGGAAAAGAGGAGTGGATTAGAATGAAGGATAAGAAAACTGCCTGACACGGTTTAACAGCGCAATACCGCATCCGATATTCAGAATAACTAAAATATAAACGAAGAATTATTATTTACTTCATATGTTGATTCATACATAACAAAATAAATTATATATTGTTTTTTTATTTTTTTTATTATATAATATTGAGGAACTGCATCCTGCGTGGAAGAGGCAGTTGAAATGCCCGCCAATAGGCTCTCAACAACTGCCAGGCAACGCGCATTAGAAAGGAGTGGTATCAATGTTGTTCACGGCAGACATCGGTAATACAACGATTACCACCGTTGTCTACAAGGAGAACAAGCCGCTGTTTACGGCAAGGATTAATACAGATAGGCGCAAGACTTCAGACCAGTATGCGTACGATCTCAAACACCTGCTCGAAACCAAACATTGCGGCACGGAGGGCTTTGAAGGGGCAATGATCAGCTCTGTTGTACCCGAGCTTTCCTCTGTTCTCAAAACGGCGATTGAAGAACTTTTGGCGGTGAAGGTTTTAACACTTGATTTGGGTGTGAAAACCAAGCTTGCCATCAAAGGCATCAACCGCGGTGAGCTGGGTGCTGACCTAATAGCAGGTGCTGTCAGCGCCAAAGAAAAATATTCGCTTCCCTGTTTGATTTGGGACCTCGGCACGGCAACCAAAATCAGTGTTCTTGATGATAAGGGCGCTTATTTGGGCTGCACCATCAGTGCCGGCGTTCGCATGTGCATTGAGCACCTGGGCTCAGGCACAAGCTTACTCAATCCGATTGAGATTAAGGCGTACAATAAACCCTTCGGCAATGTCACCTTTGATTCCATTGCTTCCGGAACCATTGTCGGCACCGCTGTGATGCTGGAAGGCTTAAGCGAAAGGATTATGAAAAGCTTAGGCTATGAGGACATGCAAATTGTCATCACCGGCGGGCTTGCACCGATTGTCTTAAACAGTGTGGAAAAATTCGACCCGATTTATGACAAGAACTTGATTAACGACGGATTGAAGCTTATCTACGAATACAATCATGGAGGGAAACAATGAAAAAAGAAAAGATTTACAGATTAGCGATTACTGCTATTCTTATAGCCATTATAGTTGTGATGGCTTTCACACCGGTAGGGTATTTAAAAATCGGTTTGCTTTCAATTACTTTTTTAACCGTGCCGATTATTATCGGCTCTGTGACCAACGGACCTGCGGTTGGCGCTATTTTAGGTTTGTGTTTTGGCATTACCAGCCTGATTCAGTGCTTCGGTATGGATGCCTTCGGCACCGCTTTAATGCAAATCAGCGCTTGGAAAACGGTGGTGATGTGCCTTGTGCCGCGCGTGCTCATCGGCGTGGTGTGCGGCTTAACTTACAAAGCGCTGCAAAAGAGTTCAAAGAGAGTTGTGCTTAACTATGCTGTCAGCTCGATAACAGCTCCACTGACCAACACAGTCTTATTTATGGGCTTTCTCACGCTCTTTTTCTGGAAGAGTGAGTATCTTCAAAATGTTGCGGCAAGTTTAGGTGCCGGCAGTGTTATTAAGTTTTTGATTGCTATGGTCGGTATCAACGGTGTTGTAGAACTGGTTGTGTGCAGCATTTTGGGCACTCTCATTCTTATCCCGCTGCAAAAAGCCACCAAACGCTTTACAATAGAATCTTAACGAAAAAGGATATGCACTGCATATCCTTTTTGATTTGGCGAAGCACAACAGCAAGGCGAGCAACTTCCTGATAAAATAAACTTCGCTTTTAGGAAACTGTTTTTCATCGTTTTTGTGTAGCATTGTGAGCACGGCACGCCGGCTCACTTTCAAACAATGCAACAACAGCGCCGCGATTGCGCACCTATTTCGCAATTAATTATTGAAAAGTATTTTTGAATGATGTATAATGTTTTTATATAATACTGTGAGGAGATTTGTTTATGAAAAAGTTGTTCAAAGATTTTAAAGACTTTATTAATCAGGGTAATGTGATTGACCTGGCAGTCGGTGTTATCATCGGTGGTGCGTTTAAAGATGTTGTCACCGCATTAGTGGAAAAAATCATCACGCCGGTTCTCAACTGTATCGGCAGCGATGCAGATGGTAAACTGAGCGCTTTGCGCTTTGAAATTATTCCCGGCAACGAAGCGACAACAGTGGAATTTGGCGCGTTTATCTCTTCTATCATCAGCTTTATTCTGATGGCGTTTATCGTGTTCTTAATTGTTAAAGCTGTTAGAAAAGCGGCGACACTCGGTAAAAAGAAAGCCCGGGAAGAGGAAGCAGAAACCACCAAGACATGCCCCTTCTGCAAGAGTGAAATTGATATTGAAGCAACCCGCTGTCCGCACTGCACCAGTGAGCTTCCCGAAGAAGCAGACAGCGATGCCGAATAATGCTTGATTATACTATTTTTTGAGGAGTTTTGAATTATGGCTTATAAAGAAATAACATTTCCTTCCAGCACGGGATTAGGCGATATTTTTGTCAGAGAGTGGCTCATTGACGAGCCGAAGGCAATTATCCAAATTGTGCATGGTATGGCAGAGCACGGTGAACGCTATGCCGAGATTGCAGAGTACTTTAATACACAGGGCTTCAGCGTTGTGATGGATGACCATATGGGCCACGGCAAATCCATTCCCGAAGGCAAAGAAGAAAACCAGGGCTATTTCGGTGAAGAGGATGGCGATGTTCACCTGGTTGAGGACGAAGCAACACTCACCGATATGCTCAAGGATGAATTTCCGGATGTGCCGGTGATTTTGTTCGGTCACTCCATGGGCTCTTTCATTACCAGAAGGTATCTTGCTTTCTTTGCCGATAAACTTGCAGGCGCAGTCATTTGCGGCACAGCCGGCGCCAATCCTGCCGTTAAGCTCGGCTATGCTTTGGCTAAGAGAGAAAGAAAGAAAAAAGGCTCTCAGCACAAATCCACCTTTATTGACAAAATGGCATTCGGTTCCTACAACAAAAAGACCGAAAAGAGAACCGATTTTGATTGGCTGACCAAGGATGAAGCGATTGTCGATGCCTACATTGCCGACCCGCTTTGCGGCTTCCTGTTTACCGTAGCAGGGTATATGGATATGTTTAAGCTGCTGATGTTTGTTAATGACGCAAGCTGGTATGAGCAGGTACCGAAGGATTTACCGATGTTGGTGACCGCCGGTCATGATGATCCGGTGGGTGCCTACGGAAAAGGTCCTAAGGAAGTGTATGCAAAGCTGCGCGCTTCCGGTCACTCCAAAACCGATATGAACCTTTATAAGACCGACCGCCATGAGATTCACAACGAAACCGACAGGCAGCAGGTTTATGAGGATTTGGTCAAGTTCTTTAATAAAGCGATTCAATAAGAGTAAAAAAAAGTGAGGCTGTTTCAACGATTTTCGTTGAAACAGCCTCTGTTGTTTGCAATAAATGAGCAAAAGGGGGGTGTAAGACAGCCCCTTATTTACACAGTTTGTCGGTTTCGATATAGCGCACACCGAAATCATAGAGCTTTCGTGCATCAGAGATTTTGTTGACAGTCCACAGGGAAAGCCCGATGTTTTGGTCCAAGCAGAGCTTGATTTTCTTTTCACCATTTAGGCTGAAATCTGCGGAAATCCAGCAGTTGCCGAGGCTCTTGGCTTCGTCAAGATGCTTTTGCTTGATGCCGTACACCAAATACCAAAGCTCAATATCACGGTCATATTTGCGAATTTCTTTGAGTTGTTCGAGGTCAAAAGAAATGATGATGGCGCTCTTTTCAAGCCCTCGCGCTTTAATCGCATCCACCACAGTAGAGAGAGCGTCATAGTAAGATGTTTTGATTTCAATTTGCGGTCTTGTTTTGGCACCGACAAATAAATCCAAATATTCCTCCAAAGTCGGGATTTTTAAATTGGGGTATTCCCAAAAGGCAGTACCGGTTTTGTAGGAATAGGATTGCAGGGTTTTTAAATCTTTATCGCCGACAGCACCCCACTTTTGGAAACGGGAGTACAACAGCGGGTCGTGGTAGAGCACCCAAGTACCGTCCGCAGTTTGCTTAATATCACATTCGGCGCTGTAGTAGCCGTATTCTATCGCTTTTTGATAAGCCGGCAGCGTATTTTCCGGCGCTTGCGCATTCACGCCCCTGTGAGCAGTGAGGTATATTTTTTGAGCGATATCCGGCGCTTCTTCACTCAGGCTGATTAATTCCTCGGGTTTGTTATAGGCTTTGCGAATGCTTTCAAAAGGGGAATAAGAGCCGAATAACAGCCATAGAATTGCGGCGCAAATTACTATGGAAATAATTATTAGAAAAATCTTAGACTTCTTTACGGTTTTTGCCTTTTTCGTCATCGTCGGGTTTTTCTCCTTTCTCACCAAGGTGCTGTGAGGCAATCACCTCGGCAGCTAATTGTTTGAGCTGTTCTATGTTTTCGAGCTCACCGCATTTGCGGCGGTATGCTGCAGCGCCGCGGTTTCCTTTTAAATACCAGGCGGCGTGTTTTCTCGCTTCGCGCATTCCGACCTTTTCGCCTTTATAAGCAACGATGCGCTCAATGTGGCGAATCATATAGAGCATTTGCTGCTCAAGCGGCGGGTCGGGGAGTACGATTGTGTGGTTGAGGTATGCGGCAATTTGCTGGAACAGCCACGGCTTTCCGAGGGCACCCTGTGCCACCATAATGGCATCGCAACCGGTTTGATAAAACATGGTTGCTGCGCTCTGCACATCGCGAATGCCGCCGTTGCCGACCACGGGAATGCTTACTGCCTGTTTGACTTGGGCAATGGTGTCAAAATCAATCGGGAATGCATACATTTGCTGGCGGGTTCTGCCGTGAACCGTGACAGCGGCAGCGCCTTCACCCTCACAGATTTTGGCAAGCTCTACTGCACAGATGCTCTCGCTATCCCAACCGGTGCGAAATTTGACTGTCACGGGCACTTCACTTGCCTTGACAACCGCGCGCACAATCTCTTTTGCCAGCGGCAGGTTTTTCATCAGTGCGCTGCCGGCACCGGTGTTGGCAACCTTCGGTGCGGGGCAACCCATGTTGATATCCATCGCATCAGGTGCAAACGCCATCGCTCGTTTTGCGGCATCTGCCATAATCTGCGGGTCGGTACCAAACAGCTGAATGCCCGCCGGGCGTTCTTTATCGCTCAATCGCAACAGTTCGGCACTTTTTCGGTCGCCCATGGTAAAACCTTTGGCGCTGACCATTTCACCGACAGTGAAGCCTGCGCCGAATTTCACACAAAGCTCGCGAAATGCCATATCGGCAACGCCTGCCATCGGACCGAGTATTAAGTTGTTTTTGATTTCAATAGAGCCTATTTTCATTGTGCGACCTGTTTTTATGAATTTTTTAAAATTATACCATATTAAACTTTAAATGACAAATGATTTATGGTAAAATAAAGAGTAACATTGCAAAGCTCGGCTTTGCTCAAATAGGAGGAACTATGAACTTATTAGTAATCGATGGCAACAGCATTATTAACCGCGCTTTTTACGGTGTGCGGGAGCTTTCTACCAAAGAGGGCATTCACACCAATGCGATTTACGGCTTTATGAACATCCTCTTTAAGCTACTGGAACAGACAAAGCCGGATTGTGTTGCCGTGGCGTTTGATTTAAAAAAGCCGACCTTTCGCCACAAGATGTATGAAGAGTATAAGGCGGGCAGAAAGCCGATGCCGCCGGAGCTTGCCGAGCAGTTTCCCTATATGAAAGATTTATTGCGCGCACTCGGCTATACCGTGGTCGAATTGGAAGGCTATGAGGCGGATGACATTTTGGGCACGCTCTCGGCAAAATGTGCTGCCGAGGGGCATACCTGCTTTATTGCAACCGGCGACAGGGATTCCCTGCAGCTGGTCAACGAGCATGTCACGGTTGTGCTGGCATCGACTCAAAAAGGGCAGCCGGTTTCCGTGTTTTACACCCCTGAACTGATTCGCGAGAAGTACGGTGTTGAACCGCAAAAACTCATTGAAATCAAAGCCATTCAGGGTGACACTTCCGATAACATTCCCGGTGTTGCCGGTATCGGTGAAAAAGGTGCGCAAGACTTAATTGCGCGCTTTGGCAGCATTGATAACATTTATGAAAACATCGAAGCCTTGGATATTAAGCCTGCTATGCGCACTAAACTGCTTGCTTCCAAAGACAATTGTTTTTTAAGCAGGGAATTGGGTACCATTTGCCTGGAAGTGCCGATTGATACCGATTTGTCGCATTACCTGAGCGCGGAGCCCGATGAAGAGGAAGTTGTGCGCATTTTGCGCAAATTGGAGATGTTTTCCATATTAAAAAAACTGGATTTTTCCGGCGATGCCGCCGAGCAGCCCGAGGCGCAGAACAGCTACACGGTTGCCTTTGACATCTGCGAGGATTTAAATACATTAGCAGATACGCTGAAGCAGCAGGAAACCATCTACATGAGCGGAGAATATCGAGAAGGCTCGCTGAGCGGTTTATACTTTATGCTCGGTGACATTGTGACTTTTGCCGATGCAGTCGATTTGAGTTTTTACAGCTTTATTGCCGATGTGTTTGAGTGCAAAGCCGCCAAGGTTGTTGACAATGTAAAGCCGCTGTATACCGCTGCCGAAAAATTCGGCACAGCGCTCGCCAATGTGGTGATGGACACTTCTTTAGCCGGCTACATTTTAAACCCAGATGCGAAAGATTATTCTGCGCTGACTCTGGCGCTCAAAAACGGCGTTCCCGCACCGCAGTGTGACTGCGAGGAGAGGGAAGAAGCGGTCAAAGCCTGCGCGGTGCTGCCCGTGCTTTCCGAAAAGCTGAAAGTATTGATTGAAAATAACCAACAAACCGCCTTGCTGGGCGACTTGGAGATACCGTTTGCACAGGTGCTTGCCGCCATGGAAACCGAGGGCTTTCTTGTCGACAAAGAAGGTATAGCGGCATTTGGAGAGGACTTGGCAGAGCGCATTAATAGTATTTCCGCTTCTATTTATGAGCTGGTCGGCAGGGAGTTTAATATCAACTCGCCGAAGCAGCTTGGTGTGGCTCTGTTTGAGGATTTGGAGCTGCCGTGTAAGAAAAAAACCAAAACCGGTTATTCGACCAATGCGGAAGTTCTTGAAGGGCTTGCCGACCGGCATCCTGTCATTCCGCTGATTTTGGAGTACCGCTCTCTGAGCAAGCTCAAATCCACTTATTGTGACGGTCTGCTGAAAGTGATTTCTCCCGATGGCAGGATTCATTCTTCCTTTAACCAAACCGAAACCAGAACCGGCAGAATCAGTTCTACCGAACCGAATTTGCAAAACATTCCGGTCCGCACCGCCTTGGGCGCCCAAATGCGCAAGTATTTTATCGCAAAAGAGGGCTGCAGCTTAGTCGATGCCGACTACAGCCAAATTGAGCTGCGCGTGCTTGCCGATATCGCCGGCGATGAAAATATGTTAAATGCTTTCAATCATGGTGACGATATTCACGCAATCACCGCTTCCGAGGTCTTTGGTGTGCCTTTGGAGGAAGTGACAAGTGATATGCGGCGCAGTGCAAAAGCGGTAAATTTCGGCATTGTTTACGGCATCGGCGCTTTCTCGCTTGCCAAGGATATCGGCGTTACCCGCAAGGAGGCGGACAGTTACATTAAAGGGTATTTAGACCACTTTAGCGGCATTGATGTTTACATGAAAGAGGTCATCGAAAAAGCGAAGGCTGACGGCTTCGTGACCACATCTTTCGGTAGAAGGCGGTATTTACCGGAGCTCAATTCCAACAACGGTATGCTGCGCGCTTTCGGCGAAAGGGTAGCGCGCAATATGCCGATTCAGGGAACAGCGGCTGATATTATTAAAATTGCCATGATTAAGGTGTACAGGCGCTTAAAAGAAGAAGCTTTAAAATCAAAGCTGATTTTGCAGGTGCACGACGAATTGATTATTGAAGCGAGCGATGATGAGAGTGAGTATATCAAAGCGTTGCTCAAAGAAGAAATGGAAAACGCTTGCCAAATGCATGTCAAACTTCGAGCGGATGTCGGCTGCGGCAAGACCTGGTATGATGCAAAAGCATGAGAATAGAGCAGCTTAAAAAAGAACATATCCCGCAACTGTGCAAGCTTGAACAACAGTGCTTCGGCGCTGTCGCCTGGAATAAAAGTGCTTTCGAGAGCGAACTCGAGAAGGATGATGCGCTGTTTTTGTGCGCACTTGCAGAGGATGCTGTCATTGGCTGTGCAGCGCTCAATAATGCTGCCGGGCAGGGCTTTATCTCAAAAGTGATGGTTGCACCCGCTTTTCGGCGGCAGCGAGTTGCACAGGCGCTCTTGGAGCAAATGAGCCGGCTTGCCAAAGAAAAAGGCATGTATGAGCTGACACTGGAGGTGCGCGCCTCCAATGCAGCGGCGATTGCTCTATATGAAACATGCGGTTTTGAAAAGCTTGGAATAAGGAGAAAGTTTTACCGCCTTCCCCAAGAGGATGCGGTAATAATGACCCGAAAACTATGAAAATACTTGGAATAGAATCTTCCTGCGATGAAACAGCGGCAGCGGTGGTCGAAGACGGCAGAACCGTGCTTTCCAATGTGATTGCTTCGCAGGTTGAAGAACACATTATTTACGGCGGCGTGGTCCCGGAGATTGCTTCCAGGCTCCATGCAGAGGCCATTAACGGGGTTGTGGCGCAGGCGCTGGAAAAAGCGCAGCTGCGCTTAGAGCAGATTGATGCGATTGCCGTCACCTATGCGCCCGGTTTAATCGGAGCGCTGCTGGTGGGTGTTAACTTTGCCAAAGGCTTGGCGTATGCGGCGCAGAAGCCTTTGATTCCCGTGCACCATTTAAGGGGGCATATTGCTGCCAATTATCTTTGTTTTCCCGATTTGGAACCGCCGTTTTTGTGCCTGGTGGTCAGCGGCGGGCACTCCCACATTGTCGCAGTGGAGGATTACACGCGCTTTCGCATTATCGGCAAAACCCGCGATGATGCGGCAGGTGAGTGCCTCGACAAAGCGGCGCGCACCATGGGGCTGCCGTATCCCGGCGGCTTGAATTTGGACAAAGCTGCCGCCGGCGGCGACTGCACTGCTTTTTCCTTCCCGCACCCGCGAGTGGAAGGAGCGCCTTATGATTTCTCTTTTTCCGGTTTAAAAACAAATGTGATTAACTTATTGCATAACGCCGAGCAAAAGGGGATTGCCCTTTCTCAAAAGGATGTCGGCGCATCTTTTTTGAATGCGGTGACCGATTGCCTGTGCGAAAACACCTTGCGCGCAGCGCGCGATGAAGGCTTTCAAAAAATAGTGCTTGCGGGCGGTGTTTCCGCCAATTCCGTGCTCAGAAAAAAGATGACGGATGCCGCAGCGCTCAACGGCTATGAGCTTTATTTTCCCGCAATTCGGTATTGCGGTGATAACGCTGCGATGATTGCCGCGCAGGGCTACTATGAATACCAAGCGGGCAATACGGCTGTCAGCTCGCTCAATGCCTATGCGACTATGGGAATCGATGAATCATAAGAGCGTTTCATTTTTTAGTAAGCGAACCTGCTGTTTTTATGTGTGAAATCAATCGAAAAGGAAAAGTTTTTGCTTCTTTTTGCCACAGTGATAGGGTAAACGCCGATGAATAAGGATTGTAAAATTAAGAGGTATTATAGTTTAAAACATTATTCTTAATATTTTGTGCACTTTGTATAGTAAACAGGGCATTACATTTATTAATTTATCAAAAAAATGTATGGAATGTACAAAAAGTTTATTGTATAATATAAATTGATGAAATTTGAAAATAATTTGTTCTGAAAGGAGAACATCTATGGCTAATTTAACGAACAATCCTTCCGTTTTAGCTTGGATTGAGGAAAAAGTGAAACTTGTCACTCCCGACAATATTGTTTGGATTGACGGTTCCGAGGAACAATTAGAAGCCCTTCGCGCTGAGGCTTGCCAAACCGGCGAGATGATTAAGCTCAACGAAGAAAAGCTTCCCGGCTGTTATCTGCACAGAACTAAGCCCAACGATGTGGCGCGTGTTGAGGACAGAACCTTAATCTGCACCCCGACTGAAGAAGAAGCAGGTCCCACCAACCACTGGAAAGACCCCGATGAGTGCTACAAAATGCTCTACGATATCGCCAGAGGTACTTATAAGGGCAGAACAATGTATGTGATTCCTTATTCCATGGGTCCCATCGGTTCTCCTTTCTCCAAAATCGGTATTGAGTTGACTGACTCCATCTATGTTGTGCTCAACATGGCTATCATGACCAGAGTGGGTCAGGCAGTGCTTGACCAGCTTGGCGACAGCGATGAATGGATTCGCGGTTTCCATGCAAAGTGTGATGTTGACCCCGAAAAGAGATGGATTGTGCAGTTCCCGCAGGATAACACCATTATCTCCGTAAACTCCGCTTACGGCGGCAACGTGCTCCTGGGTAAAAAGTGCTTTGCATTGCGCATTGCTTCTTACCTTGGCAGAAACGAAGGCTGGATGGCTGAGCATATGTTAATCTTAGGTATTGAAAACCCGCAGGGTGAAACCAAGTATGTGTGCGCTGCATTCCCGTCTGCTTGCGGCAAAACCAACCTTGCCATGCTCATTCCGCCGGAAGGCTACAGAAAGAAGGGCTACAAGGTATTTACTGTCGGCGATGACATTTCCTGGCTCAACATCGGTCCCGACGGCAGACTCTATGCGATTAACCCCGAAAACGGTTTCTTCGGCGTTGCTCCCGGCACCAACGAAAAATCCAACTTCAATGCGCTTGA
>JAFRLX010000008.1 GCA_017430965.1 Clostridia bacterium
CTCGACCGAAGCGAAGAGATCCCTCGACTTGCGCTCGGGATGACACGAAAAGTCGGATAAAAATGGCACAAAAACGAGCCTCTTTAGAGGCACGCCAAGGTGGCAAAAACAATAAGGCTTGAACAAAGTGAAAGCCCGCGCTTTGAGACGCGGGTTAGTAGCGGGGCTTATAGCCCCTGAGCAAACCACCCGTTTGACGGGTGGTATTGATTATTTTTTCTCTCGGGTGTTATGTTTTATCGTTTTTTATACAGTACCAATTCCGGATTGGCGCCTTCTGCCTCATAGGTACACACCAAAATAAAATCCATGTTGGCAAGCACCCCGAAGCAGCGTTCCTCGCCGAACAGAGATGGCAGCTGTGTGCCGAGGTAGGTGGTGCCGTCATCCAAAAATCTTACTGCTGTGCCGTTGGGTAGCGGGTAGGCAAGGTTGACATATTGACCCACTAAAGCATTCAGCTGTTTCACCTCGGGCATACCCTCGATGTGAAGGGCGTTGATTTCCTCAATGAGCTGCTGCTTGAACTGTTCAAATTCACCGTTGTCGCCAAGCTCTTTGTAGCGCTTCCAATAATCCAGTGTCGGCAGCAGCTGTGACATATAGGCACGCGCCTGCTCTTCGGAAAAGTTTTCGTTTACCATATGCTTGACACACACATCTAAAAGCTCATCCATATCGCTGTAAGTATAAGTGCCGTCGGCATAGCACCATTTGCAGTAATCCTCATTGAGCGAGCCGTCTTGGTTTCTTCCGATAATGGCATCATCCTCCAGCGGCATTCCGCAGCACTGGCAAGTCAACTTGCGCGGCGAGCCAAGCAGCGTGTTTATCGAAACATCGAAAAGTTCGGACAGCAGTTTGAGTGTTTCCGTGTTCGGTACGGTTTCACCCGTTTCCCAGCGAGAAACTGCCTGCCGGGTGACAAAAACCTTTTTTGCCAACTCATCCTGCGATAAGCCGCGCTGTGTTCTCAGTTCATACAGCACATCTTTTGTGTTCATGGTAGCACCTCCCCGTGTGGTATTAACACATTCATATTGTAATACAAATCTGCACAGAATACAAGCAACGCACCGTTGCCTTTGCGCAGAGTCCGCAAAAAGCAGTGCAAAGTCTGTAAAACAAGCAGCTTGCGCCCAAAGACAAAAAGAGGAAAATAGTTAAGAAGAAGGCACAAAAAAGAGCAGTTAGAATATAACAATCAAAAACCATTGCCAACATAAAAAGAAAAAACGAAAATAACTAATCTTCACGTTAAGTTTAAATTTTTACGCTTAGAGAAGCGGACAAAGCAAGAAGTAAACGAAACAAGAAGAAAAGGCACAGGGGGTAAAACCGCTAAGAGGAGGTCGGCTGTGCAAAGCAAAGGTGACAAGTTCGTTTTCAAAAAGAGATAAAAAGGCTTGGAAACCACAGCGCCTAATCGGAAGGCGGCAGCAAAACGAGGAGAGCGGTTGTTGACTGTGCAAAAGAAACATACTGCCGGCGCAGGCAGTGCGGTTACCTTTTTGTAAACAGTGTAAACGCTTAGTAATTTGAAAATGAGAGTAAAATATAGTATAATTAATTGATAACTTTTTTAAAAGAAGGTGGAAAGATGAAACGGTTCATCGCGGTATTATTGTGCATCACGACCATTTGTTCGGCGCTTTGTTTCTCGGCTGCAGCAGCCGATGATTTTTCCAAAGTGCTTGCCAATTTTCCCGATTCCTATAAAGCATCCTTAACGGCATTACATAAAGCGCACCCGAATTGGGTGTTCAAGCGCGTGAGTGTCGGCAAAAACTTTGCCACTTGTTTAGATGCGGAGCATAATTGCCGGCGGCAGGAATGCACGGTGGAAGCAAGCTCTGCCACCGATCCCAGAGTCTGCCCTTCCTCCTGCAAAGATGCTGCCTATCACCTGATTGCCGATGGAACTCGCTGCGCTTCCTATGACTATATAGCGGAGTGTATGGACCCGACCAATTTTTTGCGCGAGAATTTGATTTTTCAATTTGAGTATTTAAATGCAAAGAGCTATTATACCAGGGACAAGTTGGAAAAAGCGCTGGATGCTTCTTATTCGTTTATGTATAAGAAAACCTGCAAGGTTTCCGGCAAAACCTATTACTATTCGCAAATCATTTTAGATGCCTGTAAGCAAAACAATATTGATGCGCTTTTCATTATCGGCAGAATCACAAATGAAGTCGGCGCCTTATACCCTGTAAAATTAGCCAAGGGCTACAAATATAAGGACAAAACCGTTTATAATTTCTTCTCGGTAGGCGCCTACCCCACCGCGAATGCATCTGCCCCGGAAAACGGCGCAAAATATGCATATAATCACGGTTGGACCAACCCGAAAGCCGCGTTGGAAGGCGGCATCAAGTTTATTGCACAAAACTATACCAAGGCAGGGCAATATACCAACTATTTCCAAAAATACCAGGTCAATCCCAACAGTTCCTACGGGTTCTACGAACACCAGTATATGCAGGGTGTGGAGGCAATCATTAATGAGTCCGGCTACACCTTTAAGAACTATAACGCGCTGGGTATTTTGGATCATGAGCATATTTTTTATCTGCCGGTGTATGAAAACTTATCGAAAGTCAATTATGAGTCACAGGATTTAAAATTTAGAAATGCAAGCGAAAGCGAAACCTTTGCTTATGTCAACTCTCAGGTTTCCTCGGAGCTTTCCCTGCGCAGCGGACCTTCCACGGGAGATTCCAAAATTTGCGGCATTGCCAAGTCCACCCTTTTGCAGTATAAAGGCAAATCGGGCTCCTGGTACCATGTAAGAGTGCTCAACGGCGCCCACAAGAATAAGACGGGCTATGTACATTCCGATTATGTCAATATGGCACAGAAGCTTGTTGTGGCAATCGGCTCGAGTATTACGCTCAAGCCGAAATTGAGAACATCCACCTGCTCATATGGGGCGGCGTTTAACACCGATGCGGGCGCTGTCGGTATTAAAAACGGTAAAGCAAACGGCTTTAAAGCCGGCTATGCGGTATTTAAAGCGACTTCCAGCCGCGGCAGTGTGTGCTATTTGGAAATTGCCACCAAAAAACCCATCGGTGCGCCGACATTTACTTTAAAGGCATTTGAAAGGAAGGCAAATATTTCCTGGAAGGCGGTCAGCGGGGCGGATTTCTACAGGGTGTATTTATACCACCCCTCTAATGACACGTATACCAGGTTGGCACAAACAAAGAAACTAACCTTTACCCATACCGGCTTGAAAGACGGTACAAAGTACTTCTACCTTGTCAGAGCCTTTGACAATGCGGAAAACGGCAGTGCATATACAGCCAAAAACAATAAAGTTGTAACCACACTTTCCGCCAGACCGAAGGTGACACTTTCGGCACAAACCAACACACTGACAGCCACATGGAAGGGTGTAAAGGCAGCAAAGGGCTACGGCATTTGGTTGTACAATGCCTCTACCGATAAGTACAAGAAGGTTGCCAACACCACAAAGCTCAGCTACACGATTTCTTCCTTGGCGGCACATACCAAGTATACAATTTTGGTCAGGAGCTATAATGTCAGCGGGTGGAGCGCCTTCACGCGCAAGAACAATGTGAGCATTACAACAGCCCCGGCAGCCCCGAAGGTGACCGTAGCCGGCGGAGCGCAGGCGATTCGCTTGCGTTGGGGGGCGGAAAAAGGCGCTGCCTTCTATCGGGTGTATGCCTACAATGTGAACACGGGAAAATATGTGCGCCTGGCACAGACAAAAGCGCTCACCTATAAAATTACCGATTTAAAAGACGGCACGCAATATACCTTCCTGGTCAGGGCGTTTGCTTCCGAATATTCCGGCAGCAGTTTTTCGACCAAAAATCATGTGGAAGGGTTGACTGTTCCGGCAAAGCCGACAGTGGCGGCAAAAGCCGGCAACAACAGCGTTACGCTTAGTTGGAGCAAGGTAAAAGGAGCGACACAGTACGGTATTTGGCAGTACAATGCCGAGAGCGGCAAGTACCGAAAGCTGGCGGACACGACCGCACTGAGCTTTGAAGTCACCGCTTTGCAGCCGGAAACGGAGTATGCCTTCCTGGTGCGCGCCAACAACGCCACGGGCTGGAGCCTGTTTACGGATGCGGAGCAAGTCAAAGCAACGACAAAAGCATAAAAAAGTGTTGGAAACAGTAATATCACAATAAAAAAGGAGAGCAGCCTTTAGGTGAGTCCCCGTAACGAAGTTTGGTTTTTGCGTTGTATTTTCATCCGCCTAAGTGATAAAATTTCCCTTGAATACGGCAAGTATGCAAGAAAAATTTTCTCCCTTATTCGAATAAAACTACTTAGCAAAAACTGC
>JAFRLX010000009.1 GCA_017430965.1 Clostridia bacterium
CTTTTGCCTTCTTCTTGCACAAAAATATAGGTTGTGAGGTGCTACGCAGTTCATTTTGATTGATTTCATTCAGATTGGCAATGACAAAAATGAGGGAATACTTGTCGTATTGGCTTATTTTTTCATTGTCAAGATGGGTGGAAGCATTTGAAATGAACCAAAACTTCCTTATCGTCACTCTCCGTATGTCGCGCGCCCTTTGTGCATTCTAAAACACATTTTCCGCTTTCGGCTGAATGCTGGTGATAATGTGTGTTGCCTCAAATATCAAATCATCGCTTGTAGCGGTGATTTCTTTTTTATCGCCGTTTTTACAGGCGTGGTAGAGTTTGTCGACACATTCTTCCATACTGTCATAGTGGGTGTGGGTCGTTAAGAGAGAAAAGGGGAGCGTGTCGTGTTTCCACATTTGTTTGATTTCGTCTGCTTTCTTCACTAAATCTTTCGGGTTATCCGCTCGGGAGAGTTCCTGTATCGTTTTTGCCTGTGCGATGAGTTGCTTGCAGTCTTTTGTAATGGTAAAGAAGGAGAGCAGGCAGATGCAGGCACACAGACATAAGAGAGCAATAGCAATGTAAACGCGTTTCATAAACCTTTCTCCTTTTTGACTGTGTAGAAATTGCCGGCTTTGTCGCCGGTCATCAGCATGACTTGCTTTAACTTGAGCTTCTCTTTGTGCAGTTGTTGTTCAATGGTGGATTTGTCTGCACCGATTTCATTGAAATGCTCTGTAATGATTTTTCCATCGCTGATAACAGTGTAGGGTATTTCCTTCTTCTGAGCGCTTAGATTTGCGGTTTTAGCGGTTAACGGGGCGTTTTCTTCCATAGGAAACACGGAAATTTGTCCGTTCATTTCTACCACCGCAAATTTGACCTCTTGCACATCGAAATAACCTTTTAAGCGCAGCGTGTCGAGCAAATCCGAAACGGAAATGCGCAAGCTTTTTAAGGCTTTTTGGTCGATTTCACCCTCGTTAATGACAATAATCGGTCTACCGGAGAACAAGCGCCTGAAACCGTATGAGTGAAGGCTGATTGCAGAAATAATTACCTCTAAACAGACTAAGACAATCACCGGAATAAAAGCGGCAAAAAGGGGGCTGTCCGTGTTTTCCAGCGGAATAGACGCCACTTCACTGATTAAAATGGTGATGACCAGCTCAGTCGGCTGCAATTCACCGATTTGGCGCTTTCCGGTAAAGCGCAGTGCAGCAATCACCAACAGGTAAATAATCAGTGCCCTGAAAAAAGAAATTAACATTGTTTTTCACCCCGTTTAGTTTTTGCGCAAATGCGTGTTTTATTCACATAATAATTAAAATAATAAATATTGAAACAAGAAAGTTAATATGTTATAATTAAAATGAAAGAAACTATATTTATTTATTATAATTATAATATTGGAGGGTAGTATGAAGCGTTATTCTTTTTCTCACAAAGCAATGAGCGTGTTGATATGCTTTGCGTTAGTGTTTAGTTTTGCTTCCGCGTTTTCGGTGCACACTTCTGCCGCGGGCGGCAGTTACACTTGGCGTATCAAAGTGAATGTGGGCGATAATTTTGACAGTACTTCCGATGACGACTCCAAGAGGAGTTACTTAACGCTGAAGGGCGGAGAGAACAACGGCACCGATGCGGCAATTGTGATTGTTGACCAGAAGAAAATTGTTAAAGACATGATAACGGATTATGATGACGGTACCGATGTTTACCTGACCAATGTGCTCAGTGGCGGTGATATTAACGCTACCACATCTGTGGTGAGCTATACCACCACTTGGTTTCCGACCTATTTTTATATGAATATGTATAAAACAGGTCATGGCGGTTTCGGTAACGCGAAGTGGACTGTTTACCTTGAGGTGAAAAACGCATCCGGCGGTTGGACAACGCTTTGTTCCGACAGTGCCTCCAAAACAGGCGGCTGGGGTGATATGTATAATACCGGAACAACACCTTCTAACCTGATGCCGAAGGAGTCCTCTTTAAGGTTTACCAAGACACCGGCTACTACACTGACTGTGCCGCGCTTCAATGAGGCTGCTGCTACTACAGAATATGAAGCGAAAATCTATGACCAATACGGAGTGCTTTGGTACCAGGAACCGAGCTATTCCTTTACCAATTACAGAACGGGTGTGACTACTTCCAATAAAACCGTGTATGTCTCCAGTGAAGCGAATTCTGCCGATGGTTCCGACAGCTCTGTTGAACTTAATGCACAGTACAATCTATTAAAGGCATCGGCGACAATCAAGCTGATTAATGCAACATATTCTTATCAGTTTAATGATGAATCCGGCAATAAGATTTCCTCCGGCAATTTAAAGTACGGACAATCGATTCCGAAGCCCGATAATCCTCAGAAAGCATATGATTCCACCAATCACTATATCTTCAAAAACTGGGACCCGGATATGACAAGGATTACCGGTGATGTCACTTTCTCACCTGTGTTCAAAACAGAGCAACATACATTATTGACCTATGTTTCGGACAATAATGCTACCTGTACACAGGATGGTACAAAGACTTCTACCTGTTCCTGCGGCTTTAAGAAAACGGTTTTGGATGTCGGTTCCGCATTGGGGCACTCCTATACTTCGCTTGTCACGAAACAGCCGACTTGTACCGAAGAAGGTGTGATGAGCTTTAGCTGTATCAGAGGAGACCATACTTACACAACACCGATTGCGCCGACAGGTCACAATTATCAATCGGTAATCGTTCCTTCTACTTGTGAGGAACAAGGCTATACAGAGCATACCTGCTTAGCTTGCTCCGACAGTTATAAGGACAGCTACACCGATGCACTCGGTCACTCTTGGAATGACGGTGCAATCACTACCGAACCGACTTGTACCGCTGAAGGCGAGACTACTTATGTGTGCACCCGCTGTCAACAATCCAGAACAGAAGCGATTGAAGCTTTGGGTCATAGCTTTAAGAGCTGGACAATCAGAAGCTATCCCACTTGCACCGAAAACGGTGAAAAATTCAGTAAGTGTACGCGTTGCCATGAAACGATCACCGAGTCCATAGCGGCATATGGTCATTCCTGGTCAGAGTGGGATGTGAATGTTGAACCGAAGTGTGAAGAACCGGGCAGCTATTCTCGCTACTGCTTGATTTGCGCGGATGAAGAGTTTGAGCCCATTGACAGCTTAGGGCACGATATGCAGGAAAAAACCCTTGCTCCCGAAGACGGTAAGGACGGTATGATTTACTACGAGTGCTCGCGCCAAGGCTGCGGCAAATGCGCTACCTGTGTGATTAATGCGCAGGGTGAAAGAACAATCGGCGACTACTGCACACCGGAAGAGCTTGAAGCTGAAACGGTTGATATTCCTACGGCTGCTTTTAACACCTATAACAGTATTGACTACGGCTACAATTATGTTAACCGCGGTGGTTCTTTGAGAATCGACAAGGATGCACCGTTAGATACGCAGGCGCTGCGCTTTAGCGCATCCATGCTCATTCCAAAGGGTGCAGAGATTGTGGATTTCGGTTATGTTTACACCAGAGAAGACTATTTCAAAGACATGAAAAGGTTTGTCATCGGCGGGACAAATGTGTTTGATATTTCCGTTAAAGACGGGAAGTACACCAAACATACCACCGAGCAGGGCGAAGTGAGAACCTTTAATGTGGTACTCAATATTTCAAAAGAGAATTGGGGCTATGAATATATGGCAAGGCCGTATATCATTTACCACTTTGCCGGTGAAGATTTTACGGTGTATGATGGCTTATATGCCGGCCGCAGTGTAGATTTCATTGCTGAAAAAATCATGTTGTCACCTCTTGAAAGGCAAGAAGTCAAAGACTATATTCAGGCAAAGATTATCGACAGATAAATCACAAGTTGCGGCGGTTGCAATGTGCAACCGCCGCTCAGCGTGTAGAAAAACTTGTTTTTCTACACGCTGACAGATGTTGAAAGAGTGAGATGAAATTTGCCAATCTCTGCGCTGAGGCAGGGAATAAAAAAAATCAAGGATAATGTGGTTTGGCTGATTTCTTTTTGTAACTACTGCAGTAACTATCTCGACAGGAGAAAGCCTGCCTTCGCTATTTACTTTGTATTTACAGAAAATTAACGCAGCCAAACTGCAAGCACCTAAAAGCATTTATTTGTGTGCATTTCTTTTGATTTTTTCTGCAGGAATACACTGCGTATTGCA
>JAFRLX010000047.1 GCA_017430965.1 Clostridia bacterium
ACGGAATTAGTGCCAAAATGCCCCGTCTGCGGCAAGCCGATGACAATGAATCTTCGCTCGGACGACACCTTTGTACAGGATGAGGGTTGGTATGTCGCCTACAATCTGTACGAGGATTTCATCCGCCGCCACGAGGGAATGAAAATCGTTTATCTTGAACTCGGCGTAGGCTACAACACGCCCGTTATCATTAAATACCCGTTCTGGAAATGGACGGCACAGAATGAAAACGCCACCTATGTTTGCATTAACTTAGGCGAAGCAGACGCACCGACGGAAATCAAAAAGCAGTCAATCTGCATTGACGGTGATATTAATACTGTGCTCGAGGATTTACAAAAATGAACTATCTTGAATATCTTGTAAATGAAATACACTCAACCATAGTAGCAACCGTGGATGAAAACGGCTTGCCCGTTACCTGCGCCGTGGATATGATGGATGCGGATGAAAACGGCTTATATTTTCTTACGGCAAAGGGCAAAAGTTTTTACAAACGATTGGTGCAAAGCGGTTATCTTTCATTGACGGCACTTAAAGGCGAAAGCACGATGACAAGCGTTGCCGTATCCGTCAGAGGAAGGGTAAAGGAAATCGGCAGCGAAAGACTGCCTGTTCTCCTTGAAAAAAATCCGTATATGCTTGAGATTTATCCGACGGAGGAATCAAGACAAGCGCTTACCGTTTTTCAGCTCTACGAGGGCGAAGGCGAATGGTTTGACCTTTCCAAAAAGACGATTGAAAGAGCAGGCTTTACCTTTGGCGGTGCCGAGCAAACACAGGAGGGATACTTCATTAATGACAGCTGCAAGACAAGGGGACGGTTCCTCTGTCTTGCGTTATTCTAATGCAATACGGTTTAAGTTCAAACCGGTAATCATAAAAACCCGGGAGATTTTTCGTCACTGCGTTCCGAAGTCATGGCCGAAAAAAGTGAGCTTTGCTCGCCTCCAATCATGCCGAATTCCACATTGAAGAGGGTCGCAGCGCAAAGCGCTGCAGACAGGCGGATAATATCCGCCCACTACGGCGCAGGCTACGCTTGCATCAAAGCAGTTGTTTATTTCTCACTTTTTTTTACTGTTTTTCGGTTGTGTTTTGGGCGAACGTATGATAAACTGAGCCTAGTAATGTCCTGTATTATTACAATAAGGAGTTAAGCTATGAAAAGAAATCTCATGAAGGCACTGTCCCTTTTGCTCGCCGTGGTGTTAATCGCCTCTATCGGCATCTTGCCCGCTAATGCGGCATCCAACGCAAAGTATCAGGCAAAGCACCCCATCGTCTTGGTTCACGGGCTTGCGGGCTTCGGTCAATATGACGATTTGAATTCCATCATTCAGTATTGGGGCTACACCTCGGGCAGCATTGATAAGTATATCGAGAAATATGGCAATGAGTGCTATGAAGCCTCTGTCGGTCCTATCTCCAGTGCTTGGGACAGAGCGTGTGAGCTCTATGCGCAGTTGACCGGTACCGTCACCGATTACGGTGCTTACCATGCCGCCGTGCATGGGCATGACCGCTACGGTAGAGACTATACCGCCCATGGCTACGGTAAGCTGATGAAGAAGGAGTGGAATGCTTCCAATCCCATCAACCTTGTCGCGCACAGCTTCGGCGGTGTGACCTGCCGCCTTCTCATTCAGCTTTTGGCTGACGGCAGTAAAGCCGAATATAACTACGCTGTCAAGACAGGCACCTTAGGCAACCTCTCTCCCCTTTTCACGGGCGGCAAGAGAAACTGGGTGTACTCTTTGACCACACTGGCAGCACCGAGCAATGGCTCCACGGTCTGCGAAGCGCTCCCCAATATTGTCAACTTTGTCGGCGAGCTGATGACTGTCGGCTCCAAGGCACTGAGCGTTACCTCTTTAAAGGGTGTGTATGACTTCCAGTTGGAGCACTTCGGCATCACCGCCAAGAAAACCGACACGCTCGACAGCCTTTACAAGAAAATTGTCAAATCCGGCTTTATGGACCACAATGACAATGCCTTTGCCGACCTGGCGCTCGATAAGGCGATTGACATGAATAAGGATTTAAAGCTCCAAAGCAGCGTCTATTATTTCTCTTACTACGGCGACCGCACCACCCGCACCATCCTCGGCACCTATAAGCCGACCGTGCGCATGTGGGCACCGTTCCAGATATCGGGTGCGGCAATGTGCACTTACAACGGCACCACTGCCGGCTACTATTACAACGGCTACGGTGCGAATAAAACCAAGGTCAGCGTGACCAAAACAAAAGCCAATACTGCTACCTGGAAGCGCAGTGACGGAATGGTCCCTGTCGAATCCGGACAGTATCCCTTCCACTATGAAAACGGCAAGAGAGTCGATGATGCACACACTTCCGCCTCTGTCGGCGTGACAGCCAAAAAGACAGGCGTTTGGTATGTGATGCCCGTGGTGGATGCGGACCACTTGACCTTCTGCGGCGGTGTTCTTAATGAAACCGTTTCGAGCGTTCACAGCTTCTATAACGGTGTGATGCAAAACATCGTCAACTGCGGCGGTTAAGTATCAGGACCATAAATCGGTGAGGTTTTGCCTCACCGATTTTTCATTTTCTGTTTTCCATACGCTCAGGCCCTCACGGGTTCGAATTGCTCAACTGTAATACCAAATAAGCACCTCCAAAATGAGGTGCTTCAGACTGTCGAAAAAGTGGCTGAAACCACACGACTAATATAATTTTTGGGTTAGTGAAAAATTGCCAAAAATTAAAGTTAACTGATATCGCTCTAATAAGAATAAAAGGAAAAACGCCGTTTTATGCTGTAATGACGGCGTTTTTGTGTTTTTGCCAATCGGCACTTGCCGTATCGACATACGCCTCAGCGTGCCGATTGACAAATTTCATCTCACTTTTCGGCAGTCTGCCAGCGTGTCGAAAAAGGTTTTTCGACACGCTGAAGCACCTCCAAAATGAGGTGCTTGCCCATATTTGCGCAGCAAATATGGGCAAGCAAACTAACGGGGACCCCAAAAAGAATTTCGCAGAAAACTTTTTGGGGAAGAGGAGAAACAAACGAAGCAACACTTAATGGGTTTGCTCGCAAATTCATTCTGTTGCGAAGATTGTTTGGACGAAGCGGAGCCATTTCACTTGCCCGCAGGGCAAATTCCATTGAAAGAACACCATCTGTGATTGTATCACAAATGGTGTTCTTTCTTGGCTTTCTATGCTCTCGATGATACAAAAATCATTTATACCCCAAGCGGAAATTTTATACCCCAAGGTTGAAATTTATACCCTAAAGAGATATCTCTTATTTTAATCACCAATTTTTGTCCTCGTAAGGTGTGTTCTCAAACCCTTCTTCTTGCAGGCGTTTCACCATTTTATCCAATCTGCCTTTCCACATCTTGTTAAACCACTTTGTATTACCAAACCATTTTACAATCGTGGGGCTGATGGTATAATAAAGTGCAATAAACAATCTGCCGTACCAAGTCAAAGCAAGTGAATAGTCACGGTATCTGCGCAGTGTCCAAACCTGCGGGCAGTCATAAGAGCCGTAAACAGCAGTGGCGACATAGCAGCCGACACTGGAAGATGTTGTACCAGTTATGCCCATGGTCTCCTTAACTCTTCTCTTAATCTCTTTATTTGCAACAATGTGAGTTAAACTCCTACAGCCCAAAAATGCAGATCTACCAATGCTCGTAACAGAATCTGGAATAGTAACACTTGTTAACCCGCTACATTCTTTAAATGCCAAATTACCAATACCCAAAACGGAATTAGGAATAATTATGCTTTCTAACCCACAACAACCCGTGAAAGCACAAGCACCAATGCATGTGACTGAATCCGGGATTTCAATATTTGTTACTATTTTATTGTCGATATAAAGATTTGCTGAATTAGAAAGCGGATTTGACAAGGCATCTTCTTCAAAAGTAATCTTGCACCACATCGACAAATCAGTGATATTAACCCTTTTTAAATTATTACATCTTGCAAATGCATACGAACCAATGTTTGTAACAGAATCCGGAATCGAGACACTTGTTAATCCGCTACAATCACAAAACGCACCACCACCAATTCTAATAACTGAGTTTGGAATAGCAATGCTTGCTAAACTTTCGCAACCGCCAAAAGCATGACTTCCTATGCTTTCGACAGTATTTGGAATAGTAATACTTGTTAACCCGCTACCATCAAATGCATGGTCCGGGATTGCTGTTTTCCAACTGAACTGATAATCACTACCACTACCAATTGGTCCTGCTGTTTTTAAGCCGTTGCAACCGAGAAATGCACGAGCTGCAATGCTTGTGACAGAATCCGGAATAGTTATGCTTGTCAACTTTCTGCAATTGCAAAACGCTTGAAAGCCAATACTTGTTACAGAATTAGGAATGGTAACACTTGTAACAGACAAACCCTCAAAAGCGTGTTCTCCAATTATTTTTACAGTATTAGGTATTACAACATCAGCTGCAACCCCTCTATACTTTTTCAATTCTCTCGCCTCAATGACAAAATCATCACTGACATTGCTATAAACATTTACCACTGCACCGGCACCAACATTCACAGTGTTATTGATGTTGAAGTTTTGAATCGCTTTTTCAACGATAAAAGCAGAACCGCAGAATTCACAAATAGCAGCGTCTTTCGCACTATCAACTTTTAGCGATTGTCCGCAATTTGGACACTTTGCATTTACTAATGACATTTTTTGATACCTCTTACTATAAATGGTTTATAATTAGTTAAGTCTAAACACGTTCTCAGTTAAAAAAGGTCACAGAAAAATGATAACGGTCGAGAAACATATTTACAATAAACTGCTCAGATTAAGTTTTCAGATAATCATATATTATTTGCAAAGTAACTAACCCTCCACTGTTAGTTACTTTTAAAATAATAATACTGCTCTAACCATATAATATGTATAACAAATACAAGAAAACTGCTTTGTTATAGAATGTGGAGGATGGGGACATCTCTTAACAGTATTAGATTAGGACCGCCCTTTAGCAGATGCCAAACATTTGGTACAACCGAAATGGAATATGGTACAGGGCTGGTGCAAAAATTGTTTCAATTTTGCCACCTCCTTATACAAATAATAAAAGAAAGTAATTTCGAAGTCAATACTTTATACTTAATAGGATACTAAAAAAACCTCAATACTTATAAAAACTTATACCGCCAACCTATATAACAGTCCCCAAAATCGCAAAAATCGTCCCGTTTTCCAATGGGGGCTGAATTTTCCAATGGGTGGGCAAATTTTCCAATGGGTGCAAAGTAAAATGAAGTACCTGCAGGTGGCAGGTATGAAGTAATTCGCTTTGCTCATTATGAAGTGTTGCAGTTATCACTGCAACATGAAGTGAAATAAATCCCTTACCAATATGCGAAGCATACTTCATAGCGACAGCTACTTCATATTCCTTAGGAATACTTCATAAATTCCGCGAGGAATTTATTTCATTGAAAGAACGCCATCTGTGATTGTATCACAAATGGCGTTCTTTCTTGGTGGAGATAAAGGGATTCGAACCCTCGACCTTACGGATGCGAACCGTACGCTCTCCCATCTGAGCTATACCCCCATATGTTGTTTTTGCTTTGGTGGAAAGTCGAGGTGCCGAATCCCTTTATCTGTCAGCATATCCATCGTTCTTCCATATCCGCGCACAAAGTGCGCTTTTTTTACAACACAATAATGATTCCCACGGCGATGGCGGCTAAAATCACCACGCCGGAAATGATGCCTAAAATGATGGCAACGCGCTTGAGCTTTTGGTTCGGCACCGGCTCTTCATCTTTGCCGGTTTCATCGTGGAAATCCTCATTAATCATTTCGGCTTTTTGCTTAAAGACTTCTTCCACCGAAACAACGGCACTTGCGCTGTCTTCCTCCTGCTTTTCTTCATCGGAAAAAACATCCTCAAACTCAGTCGGAAGCGCCTGGTTTTTGAGCAGTTCCTCTTCCTCGCGCTCCTTCCGTTCAAGGGCTTCGGCTTCGCGCTGCTCTTCGCTTTCCTCTTCAAGGCGCTTGCCGGGGCGCTTTAGGCTGACATGGCGCGTGCTGTTAATTGAAAACTGCATTGTGCCGCCGTTGGATGCGGCAGCCTCGTCTATATGTTTATTTTCGCTCATAAATACTCCGTAACAACAATCCGAATGGATTTAAAAATGCCTGTACAGTAATAGGCAACAGATATATAGAAATTCTTTTAAGAATAGTGCTTAAAATAAAGGGCGGGGTTTTAAAACAACCCGGCTTGTGCTGCGACCGCTTCGCTGTGCCGGCGGTCGGCATTTTTCTTAGCAGTCATTATTTTATCAAAAATATCGGTGTTAGTCAATCTTTATTTTTCCAAGCGCCTGTCGCCGCTGCATTAACTGTAAAAATAAATAATAAATTGTCAAATATTAGAGATTGACAGTAAAATTAAGCAGTGATATACTAAAATAGAAATAATATTATTTTTTGAGAGGGCAAATATTTGGAAAGCAGAGATAAGAAAAGGTGGATTATCATTATTGGCATTGTTCTGCTCACGGTGGCGACCATTGTCGTCTTCACGGTAGCAGGCAGCAAAGGCACTAAGAGCACAAAGGTGAAAACGAGCCAAACCACGGCAAGCACCACTGCCAAGCCGACCACCACCAAACCGACAACCACACAACCCACCACTGTGGATGCCAACGGCAGCACCGACAGTGTCAAAAAAATGATTGCCCTGTGTTTTGATGACGGACCGGGAACCGACTCCACCAAAAAGCTGGTGGAAGGCTTGAAAAAGCGCGGCGCCAAAGCCACCTTCTTTGAGTTGGGGCAGATGATAGAAGAAAACCCCGATATGTGCAAACTGGTGAGCAAAAACGGCTGCGAAATCGGGATTCACGGCTGGGCGCACAGCGATTTCACCACCTTAGGTGCAAGCGGCACGGAAAAGGAAATTGATGACACCGCCGCCCTTATCAAAAAATACACCGGCAAAACCCCCACCCATGTCAGACCGCCCTACGGCAGCTATAACGATGAAATACAAGAGCTGCTCAAAAACAAAGGCTATGATATGATTATGTGGAATGTCGATACTCTCGACTGGAAAACAAGAGATGCCGAGGCAGTGCGCAGCGCGATTGTCTCCAACGGGGCGGATGGCGGCGACATCCTCTGCCTGCATGATATTTATGACACCACTGCCGAGGGTGTGCTCCAAGCAGTTGATGAACTGACAAAGCAGGGCTACAAATTTGTGACCATCAGCGAGCTGGAGGCGGCGCGCGATAAGTTTGTAGCCGGCAGAATTTGGCTGAGCGCCCACGAATACTATGACTTCGGCTCCAAAGAAAATGTGGCAAAGGCTTCTCTTACGCAAGCCTCAACCGCTGCCGGCGGCGCAGCGGGCGGCAGTACCTCTGCCGGAGCAGCACAAGGTGGCACCACCGCTGCGGGAGCAGCGCAGGGCGGCAAGCAGGATGCCACGGATGTGGAAATTACCTGGCCGGATGATGCCAAGCAATAATTCATATAAAATTAACATTTTATTTAAATGAAATCATTTTTAACAGTGTATACTGTTTTTACAAATGAAAAAGTGAGGTTATTCCATGAAAAAAGCATTAATCATTTGTATGGCGCTGGTGCTGGCAATGAGCATCGCCGCTTGTTCTTCCAAAAAGAAGGATGATAAGGAAACCACCAAGAAAGGCGGCGTTTCCTCTACGGAAGAAATTGTCACTCTGCCCGATGAAGATATCGGCATCAGCCTGGATGACGGTAAAACCACCAAGAAGGGCGAAACCACCAAGAAGGGCGAAACCACTAAGAAGGGTGATTCCACCAAGGAAGGCGAGACCACCAAGAAGGGCGACACGACCAAGGAAGGTGACACCACCAAGAAGGGTGACTCCACGACCAAAAAAGGAAAAACCACCACTAAAAAGGGCGTTGTGACCGATACCGCACCCTATGAAACTCCGATTATTCCTTTGGATGTCAACCTCTAATCACCGGGCGAGGCTTGCAAAAGAGTAACAGGGTTCACTATGTATTGCCGTTAACGGCAGAATGAGGAATATTTATGAAAAAAGCAATTGTTTCTTTAGTTTCTATTATCTTAGCACTGTGCGTGCTTGCCGGCAATTTCACTGCATTTGCCGGTGATTGGGACACCGACCCGATTTGCCTGGAGCACTCCTACAGCCGTGTGCTTGTGAAGAAGGCAACAATGTCGCAAGATGGTTCTATTGCTTTGCAGTGCAGTAAATGCAAAGCAATAGAAAGCGGTTCCGAGCAGCGCATCGCGCGGATTCAAAGCGTGACTTTGTCGCAGGAAAAATATATTTATGACGGGAGCGAGAAAAAGCCCGCTGTGGTTGTCAAAGATGTTGACGGTAAAACCATTGCGGCTGACAATTACACCGTTGAATATTTCGACAATATCCATGTTGACCGCGATACCTATGCGCTGGTTACATTCAAAGGCAACTACGAAGGCAGTGTCAAGAAGGCGTTTGTCATTTCGTGGGATACCGAACCGGTTTGCGCCAACCACAATTTTGTCAGAACTTTAATGCAAAAGGCAACCGGCACGCATGACGGCTACACTGCTATGCTGTGCAGCAATTGCCAAGAGGTGCAGGAAGGCAGTGAGCAAAAAATTGCGCGCATCGCCTCCGTTACTTTATCCGCGACTTCTTTCTTCTATGATGCAAAGGCGAAAACACCCGCAGTGGTGGTGAAAGATTCCGCCGGCAAAACCATAGCGGCGAAGTATTACAGGGTCAATTATGTCAACAATGTCAAGGTGGGGCAGAAAAGCTACGCCAACATCACCTTTAATACCAATTACAGCGGCGACTATAATCGCTATTTCAATATTTACCTGGCAAAACCGGCAGTCAAAGTTCTCACAAGCGCGAATGCTGTGAAACTGAGCTGGAGCAAGGTACCGGGCGCGAAGTATTACAGGGTCTATGAATACAATGCTTCGACCAAGAAATATAAAGGGCTTGGAAATACGGCGGCGCTTTCCTACCTTGTGAAGAACCGCAAGCCCGGCACGCAGTATTATTTTCTGGTTAGGGCATACTTTATCAATGCCGCCAAGAAAGAGGTCTTGAGCCCCTATACTGTTAAAAATAATGTCAAAGCGTTAACACTGTGCGCGGCGCCTACAGTCAAGGCAGGCGTTTCCGGCAAAAAAGTGGTCTTAAAGTGGAACGCCGTGGCGGGTGCGAAGTACTACCGCGTCTATGAGTACAATGCCAAGACTAAGAGATATATCACTCTGGTTTCCAAAACAACGGCAACGGCGCTGACGCTTTCCAATCGTTCTGTGGGCACACATTATTACCTTGTCAGAGCCTTCAATGCCAATAACCTTGCCAGTGCATTTACTACCAAGAATCTGGTGAAAGCGGTGATTAAGAACCCCACAACCGCTTCCCAAACCGTGTATATTACCAAAACCGGAAAGCGGTATCATTATGACAGTAAATGTGGCAACGGGACTTATTATAAATCGACCTTAGCCAAAGCACTTAAACTTGGCTTAACTCCCTGCCAAAAGTGTGTGCATAACTAAGCAAATGCAGACATTACGCACCCAAAGGCAAACTTGCCTTTGGGTGATTTTATGCAACATTCTTGTTCTGAAAAACCGGGCGCTGCGTAATGGCACCCCCCTGAACACTGAACACAAAAATAACAAGAGTTTTCACACTCTTGTTATTTTTTTACAGTATTTTTTTGCGCAGCGGTGCAAACTTTGTGCAGGGAAATATTGCAAAGGCGCAGGTGCTTTATTATAATAGAAATAGAAAGTTTTTGGATGTAAAGGGGTTATGATGGAAAAGATTTTGGTTTTGGATTTTGGCGGTCAGTATAACCAGCTTATCGCCAGGCGCGTGAGAGACCACCATGTGTTTGCGGAGATTTTGCCCTACACCACACCGCTTGCGCAAATCAAGCAGGCAGGCTACAGCGGCATCATTTTTACCGGCGGTCCCAATTCGGTGTTTGACCCGGCATCGCCGCACTACACTCAGGAGATTTTGGAGCTTGGTGTGCCGGTGTTGGGCATTTGCTACGGCTGCCAGTTGATGTGCTATATGGCCGGGGGAGAGGTGCAGACCGCGCCCTCGAGTGAATACGGTAAGATTACTTTTAAGCATATGGGACAGTCGCCTTTGTTTGAAGAAGTGCCGGAGCTGAGCACGGTGTGGATGAGCCATACCGACTATATCGCCACGCCTCCGCAGGGCTTTTCGATTATCGGCAAAACGCTCGACTGCCCTGTTGCGGCAATGGAGAATGCGCAAAAGAAGCTCTACGCCGTGCAGTTCCACCCTGAGGTGACACACTCTCAGTTCGGTTCTCAAATGCTCTACAATTTCCTTTACCGCATTTGCGGCTGCAAGGGCGAGTGGGTGATGGAGAACTTTATTGAAAATCAAATTGCTCAGCTGCGCGAAACCATCGGCACAAGCCGCGTGGTGCTCGGGCTTTCCGGCGGTGTGGATTCCTCCGTGGCAGCTGCGCTCATTTCCAAGGCGGTCGGCAAGCAGCTGACCTGCGTGTTTGTTGACCACGGCTTAATGCGCAAAAACGAAGGCGATGAGGTAGAACAAACCTTTACTTCGCGCTTTGATATGGAATTTGTGCGTGTCAACTGCGCCGCGCGCTTTATGCAGGCGCTCCGGGGCGTGACAGACCCGGAGCAAAAGCGCAAGATTATCGGCACCGAGTTTTTCGAGGTGTTTTGGGATACCATCCGCGAGCAGAGCGACAAGGGCTACTTCGCACAGGGCACGATTTATCCTGACTGTATCGAATCCGGCAAAGGGGATGCCGATGTTATCAAAACCCACCACAACCGTGTCAAAACCCCGGCAGATGTGGAGTTTCGCGGTATTTTGGAACCGCTGTGCGATTTGTTTAAGGATGAGGTCAGAGCCGTAGGCGAGGCGCTGGGGCTTCCCAAGGAGCTGGTGTGGCGCCAACCCTTCCCGGGTCCCGGTCTGGGCGTGCGCATTATCGGCGAAATCACCGCCGAAAAAATCGCCGTTTTGCAGGATGCCGATTGGGTGCTGCGCGATGAAATGGCGAAAAACGGCTATGAAAAAGAGCTTGCGCAGTTCTTCTGTGTGCTGCCCGATGTGAGCACTGTCGGTGTCATGGGCGACCACCGCACCTATGACCACCTCATAGCAATTAGAGCCGTGACAACCGATGATTTTATGACAGCGGACTGGGCAAAGATTCCCTACGACATTCTCTCGCAGGTGTCTAACCGCATCACCAATGAGTGCGCCCACATCAACCGCGTGGTTTATGACATCACCACCAAGCCCCCGGCAACGGTGGAGTGGGAGTGATTTTCGCGAAGCGAAAATCAGTTAAAAGTTAATAACTATTAACTCATAGTTTTGATTTTGCGTTGCAAAACTGTTATGAGCAACCCATCGTGTCGCTCGTAAAAGTAAATAAACATATAATTAAACCTCAATCACAAATGAGTGATTGAGGTTTCAGAGTGTCGAAAAAGTGGCTAAAACCACACGATAATAATTATTTTTGAAAACTGTGTTGAATTGAAGAATTATCGTATGAAATCAATTTATTTATATTTTTCAGATTGACTGAGACTAAAATCGTCGTTTTTACTGATATAACGACGATTTTGTGTTTTTGCCAATCGGCACTTGGAGTATCGACATACGCCTCAGCGTGCCGATTGACAAATTTTAGCTCACTCCTTCGACCTCTGCCAGCGTGTAGACAAACGAGTTTGTCTACACGCTGAAACCTCAATCACAAATGAGTGATTGAGGTTTAATTTTCGGCAAAATTTTAGCGCATTATTTTTTTGTTCTGCGGTTTTCGGGGCGTACTCTACGCTGCGTGGGTTGTTTTGCGGCGGCAGGTATGCTACACTCTTTTCGGGAAAACGCAGAAAGGAGAAATGCGATGAATAACTATGTTACAGGCAATGTCATCCGCAGCCTGCGCGAAGGGCAGGGGATGACACAGGAGCAGCTGGCGCAAAAGCTGTTTGTGAGCAGCAAGACAGTCAGTAAGTGGGAAACCGGCAGCGGCTTTCCCGACATCAGCCTGCTTGAGCCGCTGGCGGCGGCGCTGGGCATCAGCGTGATAGAGCTGCTCAACGGCGAGGATATCCGCAACTGTAATCCGGCTTCAAACATGAAAAAGTGCAAGTGGTATGTTTGCCCGGTCTGCGGCAATGTGATTGAAGCAATCGGCGATACAGTGGTCAGCTGCTGCGGCATTACTCTGCCGCCGCTGAGCGCGGAGCCGGCAAGCGCTGAGCACGCAATAGAGGTGCAGACCGTGGAGGATGAATACTTTGTCGAGGTGGCGCACCCGATGAGCAAAAGCCACTACATCTCTTTTCTTGCCGCTGTCAGTGATGACGGCGTGCAGTTTGTCAAGCTCTACCCGGAGGGGGCGGCGCAGGCGCGCTTTCGCAAAAACCGTGTCAAACTGCTCTATGCCTACTGCAATCACCACGGGCTGTTTGTCAAAAAGCTGTAAGCAGCTTTTTAGCCTTATGGGGGAGTGCATTTTTTCTGCGTGCAGAAGAAAAAAGTTCATATACTTATTGATTTTCGGCAAGGATTGCTCTATAATAGATAAGTACAGGGCGGCTGTACAATGTGTGCAGCCGCTATTCTTTTTTAGAATAAAAATGACTGTGCAGCTAAAGGGGACAGAAGAATGTATAAAACCGGTTTTGATAATGATAAGTATTTAAAAATGCAATCCGAGCGCATCCGCGAGCGCATTTCCGAGTTCGGCGGTAAGCTCTATTTGGAGTTCGGCGGCAAGCTTTTTGATGATTTTCACGCTTCGCGCGTGCTGCCCGGTTTCCAGCCCGACAGTAAGCTGCAAATGCTTTTGCAGCTCAAAGAGGAAGCGGAAATCGTGATTGTCATCAGCGCGGAGGATATCGAAAAGAGTAAATTGCGCGCCGACCTCGGCATCACCTATGATTTTGATGTCATTCGCTTAATCAATGAATTTACAAACAAAGGCTTAATGGTCGGCAGCGTGGTGCTCACGCGCTATACACCGTCCTCGAGAGTGCTCGCGTTTGAAGATAAACTGCACGCCCTCGGCTACAATGTCTACCACCACTACACCATTGAGGGCTATCCTTCCAACATTTCCAAAATTGTCAGCGATGAAGGCTACGGCAAGAATGATTATATCGAAACTTCCCGCAAATTGGTCATTATCACCGCACCCGGACCCGGCAGCGGCAAAATGGCAACCTGCCTTTCTCAGCTCTACCACGAAAACAAGCGCGGCATCAAAGCCGGTTACGCGAAGTTTGAAACCTTCCCGATTTGGAACCTGCCTTTGCGCCACCCGGTCAACATGGCATATGAAGCGGCAACTGCCGACTTAAACGATGTGAATATGATTGACCCATGGCATTTGGAGGCCTATGGCAAGACCACTGTTAACTATAACCGCGATGTGGAGATTTTCCCTGTTCTTAAAGCGACGTTTGATAAGATTTACGGCACCTGTCCCTACAAATCACCCACCGATATGGGTGTGAATATGGCGGGCAACTGCATTTTTGATGATGATGCGGTCAGCGAAGCCTCCAGGCAGGAGATTATTCGCCGCTACTATGCTGCGGCGGCAAGTGCTTCGCGCGGCGCCAAAAACAGCGATGAGCGCTATAAGCTGGAACTGCTCATGAACCAGGCGGGCATCAGCGAGACCGACAGAGTGCCGGTTTCTCCCGCCAGAGCCAAGCATATGGAAACCGGCGCGCCTGCTGCGGCGATTGAGCTCAGTGACGGTAAAATCATTACCGGTAAAACTTCCGAATTGCTGGGCTGTTCCTCGGCAATGCTGTTAAATGCGCTCAAATACCTCGCCGGCATCAGCGACAATGTGCTGTTGATTTTGCCGGGCGTGATTAAGCCGATACAGGAGTTAAAAGTCAATGCACTTGGCGATAACAGTCACTTGGCGCTGCTGCACATTGATGAGCTGTTGATTGCCCTTTCTATCTCCGCGGTGACCGACGGCAGCGCGCGTGCCGCACTCGAGCAATTACCCAAACTCAGAAACTGTGAAATGCACACTTCCGTTTTGCTGGCGCAGGTGGATGAAAATGTGCTCAAAAAATTGGGTATTCGCTTAACCACCGAAAAATTCGAGAATTAGTCAAATTCCCCTAAAACCGCGTTGTGTGGCGGTTTTAGGGGTTTCTCTTTTGCGTAAAAACCATTACTGTAAAAGTGAAAACTTTACAGTTTTGCACTTATCCGACAAGTAGAAAACCTTTACAAAATTAAAATTGACGGAATTTGCTTCTTTTGTTATAATAGAAATAATCATTTAGGAGTAAAATCAAATTTATGGTATTTGGCGTATTTGCAGGCATTACATGGGCGCTCGAAACAGTGGTTTTGGGTATCGCGCTGAGTATGTCGCCCTTTGTGAAAACAGAGCAGGCGATTTTTTTGGCGCCCTTTGTGAGCACCTTTTTGCATGACCTGTTTTCCGCGCTGTGGGCGTGCCTGTATAACGGGGTGCGCGGCAACCTCAAAAATGTGTGGGCGGCGCTCAAAACCAAAAGTGGTAAATTTGTGATGCTCGCGGCGCTCATTGGCGGCCCTGTCGGCATGACCGGCTATGTGCTCGCCATCAAGTACCTCGGCTCAGCAGTCGGGGCGGTGGCAAGCTCCATTTACCCGGCGATTGGCGCGATTTTGGCATACTTCGTGCTCAAAGAGAAAATGCAGTGGTACCGCTGGGTGCTGCTTGCTGTGACTATTCTCGGTGTGTGCGGGTTAAATATGTCCGCGGATATTAAGGTGGATAATATCCTGCTCGGGGCTCTCGGCGCGCTGATGTGCGCTTTTGGCTGGGGCACGGAAGCAGTCATTCTTGCAAAGAGTATGAAAGACCCGAGTGTCAAGCAGGAATATGCCCTGCAAATCAGGCAGAGCACCTCGGCGCTGGTTTACGGCATTGTTTTGCTGCCGATTTTAAAAGGCTGGGGTTTCACGGTCAGCCTCTTTACCGACCACACCGGCTGGTTAATACCGACCATTGCGCTCGCGGCGCTGTTTGCGACCGTTTCTTACCTTTGTTACTACAATTCCATTTCCCGCATCGGCGCTTCCAAGTCGATGGCGCTCAATATCACTTACGCCGCGTGGGCAGTGGTGTTTTCGATTATCATTCTTCGCGATACTTCGCTGCTCAAACCTTTACCGATTTTGTGTGTGATTGTCGTGATTGCGTGCGGGCTGTTTGCGGCGGCGGATGTCAAAGAAATTTTCGGCAAAAAAGGAAAAGGCTGAGCCTTTTTAAAATAGGAAATAATAATTTTATATACGGGAGGTAAATTATGGATTCCAATGTAAGACCCGAATCAATGCAGAGAATTACAACCGAGGCGCTTGCCAATGCTTTTATTGATGAGCAGGTCAAAGCCATCAAAGAGCAGGTGGGCGACAAGAAGGTGCTTTTAGCGCTTTCCGGCGGTGTCGATTCCAGCGTGGTTGCCGCGCTGCTCATTAAGGCAATCGGCAAGCAGCTGGTGTGCGTGCATGTCAACCACGGTTTGCTCAGAAAAGGCGAGCCCGAGCAGGTAATTGAAGTGTTTCGCAACCAAATGGATGCCAACCTCATTTATGTGGATGCGGTTGATCGCTTTTTAGACAGGCTTGCCGGTGTGGCAGAGCCGGAGAAGAAGAGAAAGATTATCGGCGATGAATTTATCCGCGTTTTTGAAGAAGAAGCCGGTAAATTAGAGGACATTCACTTCCTTGCGCAGGGCACCATTTATCCCGACATTTTGGAGAGTAAAGACGGCATCAAAGCCCACCACAATGTAGGTGGTATGCCTGAAGAGTTTGATTTTGAATTGGTCGAGCCGGTCAAGCTTCTCTTTAAAGATGAAGTCAGAGTGGTCGGCAAAGCATTGGGACTTCCCGATAACATGGTTTACCGCCAACCCTTCCCGGGTCCCGGTCTCGGGGTGCGCTGCCTCGGTGCTATTACCAGAGAGCGCCTCGAGTGTGTCAGAGAGAGCGATGCAATTCTCAGAGAAGAGTTTGCCAAAAACGGTTTGCAGGGCAAGGTGTGGCAGTACTTTACCGCTATTCCGGATATTAAGTCTGTCGGTGTCAAAGACGGTAAGCGCTATGAAGGCTACCCGGTGATTATCCGCGCCATCAATACGAAGGACGCTATGACCGCCACAGTCGAAAACGTGCCGTTTGAGCTCTTAGAGCACATCACCGACCGCATCACCCACGAGGTCGACGGTGTCAACCGCGTACTGTTCGACTTAACGCCCAAGCCCATCGGCACCATTGAGTGGGAATGATTTTCGCATTCGAAAATCAACGAATAGTTATTAACAATTAACAAAATAGCAAAAAAGGCAGATTGTTGAAAAACTAATCTGCCTTTTTTGTATAACGAAAACCACGCGATAGTCGCGTGGTTCAAAAAAGGTTAACCGGTGAACAAAACCTCCGAAAGATGTATAATGGAAAAGACCTGCCAGTCAAAACCAATACAAAAATCGGAGGTAAATAATGAAAAAAG
>JAFRLX010000010.1 GCA_017430965.1 Clostridia bacterium
CAATAGAACAACCCATTTATGGGTAGCAGGTAATCAATGCATGGCTGGCAGGCCAATAAAAAGCGCACTTGTGCGCCGCCAGTAATATTAGGGCTATGCCCGAAAATGAAATACCACCCGCTATGCGGGTGGATATTTATTTTCGGCAAATCCTTTCAGTGTTATTTCGTTTGTTTCTCCTTTCCTCAAAAAGTTTTTCTTAAAAAATTCTTTTCGGGGTCTCCTTTAAATTATATCTACACCGCTTGCGGCTTATAACGGGTAAGGACGAAGCCCTTCCTTTCGCAAACGGCTAATATGCTAACCGCTGACAAATAAAGCTGTGGGAGCCGCAAGGGCTCCCACAGCCTTATTTGTTAAATATACTTTGTCTTAATGCGCTGCAAGCGCTTATTCATCGGAATGAACACCAATGCACACAGAACGGCGTTGAAAATTGCATGGGGGATATTGAAAAGCAATCCCGCACCGAAAACGGTTGCCGCAGCACCGAAAGTCATCCCTTCCCCCAAGGTCATGACTGTCCAAACATCGGTAATTATGCTGAACAGGAAAGCGCTGAATGCCGCAAAGGGAACCGCAAACCACACGGTGCGGCAGGGCTTGCATTTGCCGCAGAGGCCTGCGAGCAAACCGATGAGCCCCCAAGCGAGCATTTGCCACAGAGTCCACGGACCCTGTCCCATCACCATGTTTGAAACCAGTGCCGAGAGCGCACCGGTCAAAAAGCCGCTTTCGGGGTTATAGCAAAGCCCCATGATGACAACAATCACAGTGACCGGCTGCACATTGGGAATAAAGCCGAAAATGATTCTGCCGATACTGCCGATTGCCACCATGACCACAACCGGTAAAAAGGTAGAGAGCGGCAACTTTTTCTTTTCAATTAAAAGGAAGCAGAGCAGCAAGATTGCCGCTACGGCGGCGTAAGAAAATAACAATGCTTTATCCATGCGGTGTCACCTCCGCTTCCTGCACGGCAAACAGGGGCAATTCCGTTGCCGCAATCGCTTGGTAAAGGGATGTTTGGCATTGCGCAGGGAAATAGTCCTGCGGGCGATAGGTTGTGATACTGCCGCCCTCTAATTGCCAAACAGTGTGTGCTGTGCGGTACATGAAGTCCGGTGAATGAGAAACAATAATAAATGAAATGCCGCCGGCTGCCAAATCTTTAATCAGGCAGGAGAATTCTTCCATACTGTCTCTATCCAAATGCTTTTCCGGCTCATCCAACAGGAGTATGGTTCTGTCAATCAGCAAAAGCTTAAAGATTGCCGCCTTTGCCAGTTCGCCGCCGGAAAAATCCAACGGGTTTTTGGGAAGCAGCGCTTTTAAATCCTCAAAAAGAGGATAGCGAGCAAAGAGAGCCTCCGTTTTGTTCTGCTCCAAACGGTTTTGCCGCAGCAAAAAGGAGCAATCCTTTTGCAGACTGTCTTGCAAAAAGGAGTACACGGGGTTTTGTGCCAGGTAACCGAGGTGCTGCCCGGAAGAAAGGCGGACTTGCCCGGTTTTGGCTTGGTGAAAACCGCAAAGCAGTTCGAGCAGTGTGGTTTTGCCGGCGCCGTTGGCACCGTTTAAAAAGGCAATCTCACCTGCTTTTAATGAAAAGGAAAGGGAAGAGAGCACTTGCTTTTGCGGATAGGAAAAAGTAAGCTGCTCGCCGCTGAGAACAGTGTTTCCCTCGGGCAGATTGCGCGCAATAGGAGTGATTGTGAGGCGCGGTTTTATCGCGTTGAGATTTTCAACGGCTTCCTGCTTGGTGAAATCCTTCACCGAAAGGGTGAGTTTTTGTTCCAAACAGATATAGTCGGGAAAATCCGGGAAAGCGCGCGCCTGCGCTAAATCTTCTTTTGTAAAAACTTCATTACCGCTCTCTGAGAAAATCAACACCTTTTGCGCCTGTTCTAAAAGAGCATCCGTATTGTGTTCTGCAATTATAATTGCCGTGCCCGCCTGCTGCACCGGTTTGAGTTTTTGCAAAAAGGCGGCTTTTGCCTGTTCATCCAATTGGGCAAGCGGTTCATCCAGTAACAGCAAGTCCGGAGAGAGCATAAAGAGGGAAGCGAGCGATAAAATTTGCTTTTCGCCGCCGGAAAGAGTTGCGGTATCTCTGTCGCGCAGGTGAGAAATACCGAACAGCTCCAGCACTTCATCGGCTTTTTGCAGGATGGTTTCTTCCGGCATACCGCTGTTGCAGGCGGGAAAGATTAAATCCTCAAAGGCAGAGCGAAAAATAATATTTTTATCACAGTCTTGAAAAAGGATTTGGCTGCTGCCGTTGATTTCAATCGTGCCTTCGCGTTTCCCTTTGGGCGCCACCTCTTTTTTGAGAGAGCGCAGAAGGGTGCTTTTGCCGCAGCCGTTTTTACCGCACAAAAGCATCATTTCGCCCTTTTCTAAATCGAAGGAGAGCGAACGGATAATTGTGTTCCCCTGCGGATATGTAAATGAAAAATCCTTTACACAAATTACATTCATTTGCGCTCTTCACTCCTTCCCAACAAAATAGGAATCAAAAACAGCACCGCCGTTGCCGGTAAACAAATATAGAGCGGTTTGAAAAAGACAAACACAAAAATCGTTGTCGTTACGGCAATAAACACAAAATCGCTCACATGAAAACGATAGGAGGTAATCCTGGTTTTTTTCTTACTGTAGTAGCCTTTTGCCGAGAGGGAAAGGGCGGTATCAATACTGCCCTCCAAGGCGGCTCCTGTAAAGGCTTCGAATATGACAGAGTTGGTTTTAAGTTTTTGCCAAAGTGACTTGTCATTGTCATAGATGCCGTTCATTTTTGCCATGTTTTTGGTTTGTGTATAGCTTTTGCCGAGCAAATCAAAGTGCTTAAATATCATAGAAACCATCAGCGCCGTTTTCGGAAAGAACCTGCCGAAGATGTATAAAAACCTTTCTTCACCCAAGCCGGTACCGAGCATGGAAAAAGCGAGCATGGTGCACAGAATTAACAGCGCGGAATAGATGCCGTTTTCAATCGCTTCCCAAGTAAAATTGAAGTCCCAAAGGGTAAAGAGAACGGTTTGCCCGCCATGGTAGAAAATCGGATTGAGCACCAGCATGAAAAGTGCCAGCGGCAGCGCCCACAGAATCATGCGCGCTTTTTTTTGCAGCAAGCTGAAAGCAAACAGGAAAACAAAAATTACCGCTAACCCCGCAATTTCGCTGTAAAAGCAGGTGATAAGCAGCTCTGTAAAATAAATGAGAAAGGCACCGGGGTGGAGGGCGGTGAAGTGCAGTTTTTTCATGGTTTTGGTGTGTTTCTTTCCTGTAAGATTCGCTTCGGCAAATGAACAGCCATAAATGCTTTTTTTATTATAGTTATTATTTTTCAATATGTCAAATGAAAGGTATTGACTTTTTGAAGTATTTCTGTTATAGTTAAGATAGATTTTTTACGAAAGGGTGTAGCACTATGAAAAAGTATTTAGAGCCCGAATTAGAAATAGTTCAATTTTCATTTGAAGACGTTTTATCAACATCCTCCCCCAAAAGCAGCAACAAAGTCGTCACGGATGAAGGCGGCGGCGAGTGGAGTCCGTGGGTGTGAATGAAAACAAAAGAAGGCAGAGTTTTTCTGCCTTTTTTTTTATCTGTCAATAATTCTGTAAGGAGAGAAAAATGAACAGAAGTCAGTTTGTATTTAAGTTGATTGATATTTTTATGAATAGAGAGCAAAACTACAGAGTGGATTACAGCGGTATTCATATTGAAAAGGATATCCCCTATAGTGATTATTCGGTGGATACGACCGGTGATATCTATGTCAGAGAAGATTTGCTTGCAAAGGGTGAGAAACTGCCGGTTGTTCTCAACATCCATGGCGGCGGCTTTGTGATGGGAGATAAAAAATACCGCTATGGTATTTCTTCCTGGTGGGCAGATAAAGGCTATATCGTTTATAATATTTCCTACCGCCTTTCTCCGGATGTGTACTTCCCGGAAAACCTGGTGGATTTGGTGGATGCCTTGAATTACTTACAAGTGCTCGCCAAAGATTACCCGATGGATTTATCAAAACTGGTGATTACCGGTGATTCCTCCGGCGGCTACTCGGCAACGTTCCTGACTGCACTGGCTTTTAACGAAAAATTGCGGCAGGAAATTGTGGATATCAGCGGCATTGAGATTGCTCCGGTAGAGCTCAAACCTGCACTGTGCGTGCCCTGTTGCGGTATTTATGATATGGCCACGCTGCTGAAAACCAAAATGCCCTTTAAGTTTGTTCCCGTTACCGCGAAAACCTACACCGGTTTCCCGATTAGTAATGATTTAAAGAATATTACCGACTACCCGCTCTATGATTATATCAGCCCCATTAATTTTGTGACAAAAGATTGGTGTAAAGTCTTTATGATTTGGACCTGGTCGGATTTGATTTGTATTGACCAGGGCAGGCCGATGTACAATGCCATTTGCCGCAAAATCGGCAAAAAGAATCTCGGTTACTATGTTTCGGATGGTTTATTGAACAACCACTGCTTCCACTTAAACCAGGCGACCGAGGAATCTAAAAAAGCCTTGGCGGCGCTCGAAGCCTTCGCGAAGGATGCATTGGATTTATAATCATTATTTTCAAAACTCCCTAAGTGTGAACTTGGGGAGTTTTTTGACAAATAAGGGTTTAACGAGGTCTATGACCTCGCAATCATTCTTTGTAAAGAATAATGAATAATGAAAAATGAAGAATTGAGGGTGGGGCACCCATACCCGATTAGAAAAGAATGAGTCATTCTTTAGGTGAGTCCCCGTAACGAAGTTTGGTTTTTGCGTTGTATTTTCATCCGCCTAAGTGATAAAATTTCCCTTGAATACGGCAAGTATGCAAGAAAAATTTTCTCCCTTATTCGAATAAAACTACTTAGCAAAAACTGC
>JAFRLX010000048.1 GCA_017430965.1 Clostridia bacterium
GAAACCGCGAATTTTGGTGCAAGGGATATTACGTAGATACCATGGGTAAAAACACAAAAGCAATAAAAGAATATATAGCAGACCAGTTGAAACGAGATCAAGAAAGTGATCAAATAGCAATGTTTGACCCACGGGACCCGTTCAACGGGTAGTAAGTAACAGTTGCATGGCTGGCAGGCCAAAAAAAGCGCACTTGTGCGCCGCCAGTAACCTTAGGGCTATGCCCGAAAATGAAATACCACCCGCTATGCGGGTGGATATTTATTATAAACACTTTATGAAGAATTAATCATGGCAAAGATTGACAAAATCTCGGCAAAAATAAGATTTGTATCTATTTCTGCCGAATTTTTATTGACGAATTGGTAATTATAATGTATAATAACAGCATAATCATATTTTGAGGTGCTATATGAATTATATTACTCGCCATATGGAACAATATATTGCCGATTTAAGCAAAACATGGTCGGCAATTTTGCTTACCGGACCACGTCAGTCCGGCAAAACAACCATGCTAAAATCTCTTGCAAAAAAAGAAAGCATTGATAGAGAATATGTGTCACTTGATGACTTAACAATGCGTGAAATGGCGAAAACCGATCCTAAAATGTTTTTGCAACTGCATAAACCGCCGGTTCTAATTGATGAGGTGCAGTATGCACCGGAACTCTTCACTTATATCAAAATCTATATTGATGAACACCACAATCCCGGTGATTTCTGGCTGACGGGTTCGCAAATCTTTCGATTAATGCACGGCGTTCAGGAATCCCTTGCAGGCAGGGTAGCGGTTTTGCATATGTCTCCGCTTTCACAAAGAGAATTAATCTCGGCACCTCCTCGACCTTTCTCACCGAATATAGAAGCGTTATTAACCGATATGAAAGCGATTGAGCCTGTAGCGATTCCGCAAATGTTTGAGCGCATTTGGAATGGTAGTATGCCGGGATTAGCCGGTGGAGAGTATACAGACAGAAATATGTTTTATTCTTCATATTTGTCGACCTATATTGAAAGAGATGTTCGTGAGCTTTCAGGGTCAATTGATGCGTTAAAATTTACGCGTTTTATTACAGCTGTTGCTGCCCGTGCATCGCAGATGGTTAATTATAAAGCAATCGCTGACGATGCGGATATTGACCAAAGCACGGCAAAAAAATGGTTGGAAATCCTGGAAACGCTGGGAATAATATTCCTGCTTCATCCATATTCAAACAATGTATTAAAGCGTACTATAAAGTCTCCGAAACTGTACTTTTATGACACCGGACTGGTGTGTTATCTAACGCGCTGGTCCTCTCCCGAAGTGGCTGAAAGCGGTGCCATGAGCGGCGCGCTGCTTGAGAACTTTACTGTTTCCGAGATAATGAAAAGCTATCAGAATGCAGGACAAGAACCATATGTTCATTATTATCGTGACCGTGATGCAAGAGAAATTGACGTAATACTTGAAGGTGATGGAAAGCTTTGTCCGCTTGAAATAAAAAAGACCGCCACGCCCGACAAGAGAATTATAAGAGCGTTTAAGTTAATAGATAAATCACCGCTTGAACTCGGAACGTCGGCAGTTTTATGTATGGCTGATGAGTTAGGCGCATTTGATAGCAATAATCTCATCGTTCCAATTTGGTTGATTTAATGGAATTAAATTAATAGGTATTGATTATGGTTATATTAAAACCTGAAGATTCGGCTTGATCTTCAGGTTTTTAATTATCATTTTTATATTTTTTCAATAATCGTTTTTAATACAAGTGCAATCAATTATTACGTCAAGCAAAATCAACAATAGTTAATAATTATTATCTAATAATCACTAAAAACAAAAGGCTGATTGATGTTTTCATCAATTAGTCTTTTTAATCATTTTAAACAGAATAATTATTAACGGTACAATTCAAGTTATTAAACTATTGAAATTATCAACAATTGGTTATATAATTATCTATAGTCAATCAATAAGGAGAAAGAAAATGTATACAGTTGATGTAAATGTGTATCCAAAAAATAAAGAATGGAACCAAAAGATTAATTCAACTCCCAGTATTCCGGGAGGAAAAAATAATGTTTTGGAAAATTTGCGCACATTGTTATTAGAAGTTGAAAAGGGAAAAGATTTTGACATTATCCCTAGTCTTTTGGAAAGTAGCAGTAATAGCACTTTGAAAGACTTATGTGTCCATCAGTTAAGTCCAATGAATTTTGTGAATAGAACTAAAAACGGTTGGGAATTAAGCGACGAAGCTCGCGTTTGGATTGAGTCAGAAGATAACATGTATTTGGCAGCTTATTTTTGCGCTAATGTTAAATTCTTTGCTGAAATCTTATTCTATTTAGATTCACCAAAAACATCTAGAGAATTATTTAATATTGCCGTTAATGAATATGATTTAACATGGAAGGTTATTTCAACAATCAATAATCGATTGGTTTGGCTGAGACAGTTTGGACTTGTTGATTTTCAAGAGTTTTCTCTTTTATATTCAATAACGGAAAAAGGTAAGCAATTTTTACAATTAGTAAAACTTGTTATGCCAGAAAATATAATTTCTGCCGGGGATGAAACAAAAAGCGAGAAAAGTATTGAAATCGATTCTCGTTATATAGAATACTATACTGAAAACAGAAACATTTCAAAAAAGCCGAATATTGGTTATTATTTAGGAAAGTTTGCAGATATAGATTATGGTATAGCATCGCTATTGTCACAAATAAAAACTAATGGCGATATTGAAGCAATTAATGAATATACCAAAGAAAAATATAATATTAAGGATTCATCAACTCGTAGCGCCTTGAATTCTCTTTCTGCTTTGGGATTAATAGAAAGAAAAACCAATACAACTTATGAAGTAACGGATTTAGGAATGATATGGTTAAGTGATCAAAACTTACTATCATTATTACCTTTATTTCATATGAATTATCTTTTCTTTTTTGAAATCCTTGTTGAACTAAAAGATAAAACCATTTCTTCAAAAGAACTAGCAACAATTGGAAAAGTTTCTTATGGACTTGTAAAAGATAGTGTTTTTGAAATAAATAAGAGGACGACGCTATTAAAACAATCAAAACTAATAATAAATGTTACTGCTGAAAAGTGGACATTAACCAATAGAGGTCTGTTGTTTCTAGAAACCTATGGTGCGGCTTTCGGATTAATAGATAGCAAAAAACAAAAAGAAAAGAAAGACACAGTTGAGAATGCAGATATCATTTCACAACTTAGAATTGCATCAAAAGATTCATATAATCCTGCAAAATTTGAAAAAGTCATTAGAGATTATTTTGAGATTATAGGTTTTAATGCAGAGTGGCTTGGTGGCTCTGGCAAAACAGATGTTTTGTTAAAAACGGATAGTTCGCCTTTAGACTGTTATGTTGTTACGGTTGATGCTAAATCTACTTCATCTAATGTCGTTACAGACAGTTTAGTTGATTTTGATACATTATTGGAACACAAAAGAAAACACAATTCTAACTATATGGCTATAGTTGGTCGAGATTTCAATGAAAGATTGATAAAAAGAGCAGAAGAACACAATGTGGCTCTTTTTGATCTGGAAAGCCTAGAACAACTATTATTATTACATAAAAAAACGCCATTAAAAACTACGCAATATAGAAAAATATTTGAGCAATCGGGTAATGTGGATTTATCTGTGTTGACAAAAGATATTAATGATAAAGAACACACAGGGACTCTTATTACGGAAATAATGAGCATTCTAATAAATGAATGCGGAGACCCCATCACAAAAGGCAGGCTTACTGTTAGGGATTTATATATGTCTTTAAGAGGTATTTCGGTATTTTCAAGTACACCTAACACAGATGAAATAAAGACAGTTTTGGATTTTTTAGTTTCACCAATAGTAGGCTGTGTGCTTAAGGAAAGAGATTATTATTATGCGGCGGGATCTCTTAAGGATTTGTCACAGGCATTAAGATATTTAGAAGAAAAATGTTTTTGGAGCATAAATAAATACTAAAAACAACAGGCTGATTGATGCAACATCAATCAGCCTGTTATTTTTCTAATGAAATTTTACTTTTCAATCGCGGTAAATGTGTAAAGTTGCGAAGTGAAGTCGCCGATGTCTGTGCCGGCGTGGTGGACACCCGGGTAGTCCGGTGCTGTCATATAGCCGGTAAACTCGGTTTCGCAAATCAAGCCGAAATTCATCAGTTCATCGCCGTAGAAGGTTTGCCCGGTTTCTTCACAGCGGTATTTCCACTGCGGGTTCAAGCCTTGGAGCCTGATTTTTCTCAGTTTCGGGTTCGGCTTTGCGAGCACTTTATAGGCGGCTGCCACAGCGCGCTTTTGGTCTTCGGACACGCACATCCAGGCAACTCTCTGGTCATTATCATTTTGCAGGCGGTAGAAAGCACCGAATTGCAGCACATCGCGGTTCTTTTTGAAGTAGGCAATTTGCTGCTTCATTTCTTCTTTCTCTTCTTCGGGAATGCTTGTAATATCCAGCTCGTACCCGAAGGTGCCGAAGTAAGCGGTATCGGCGCGGGTTTTGAGGGAAGTGGTTCTTGCCACCTGGTGATTCGGCACGGCGGAAACATGAGAGCCCATTGAGGCAATCGGGTAGACCATGCTCGTGCCGTATTGGATTTTGAGCCTCTCCACAGCATCGGTATCGTCGCTGGTCCAGCCCTGCGGTGCGTAATAGAGCAGACCCGGGTCAAAGCGCCCGCCGCCGCTCGCGCAGGATTCAAACAAGATGTGCGGGAAGCGCGTGGTTAGTTTTTCATACAGCGCATAAACCCCTAAAATATGGCGGTGGAAGAATTCCTTTTGCCTGTCTGCCGGCAGGGCACTTGAATAGGCTTCGGTGATGTAGCGGTTCATATCCCATTTGACATAGGAGATTTTGCCGCAATCTAAAATGTTTGCCATTTTCTCGTAGATGTATTCCACTACCTCGGGGTTGGAATAATCGAGTACCATTTGGTTTCTGCCGAGCGTTTTCTTTCTGCCGGGAACGCAGACTGCCCACTCGGGGTGCATTTCGTAGAGCTTACTGATTTCATTGACCATTTCCGGCTCAAACCACAAGCCGAACATCAAGCCCATATCGGTGATTTTGGTCGCTAAAGTATCCAAACCGTTGGGCAGTTTGCTTAAATTGACATCCCAGTCGCCGAGAGAGGAAGTGTCGTCATTTCTGGCGCCGAACCAGCCGTCATCGAGCACAAAGAGCTCAATGCCCAGCTCTTTTGCCTGTGCGGCAAGAGACAAAATCTTTTCTTCAGTAAAATCAAAATAGGTCGCTTCCCAGTTATTGATGAGAATGGGTCTGGGCTTTTTGCTCCACTGACTCTTCATCAGGTGATTGCGGAAAAGGGAGTGGAAGGTTTGGCTCATGCCGTTGAGACCCTCTGCACTGAACACCATCACGGCTTCCGGTGTTTGGAAGCTTTCGCCCTGTGCGAGTTTCCACTCAAATTCAAACGGGTTAATGCCCAGCGACACTCTCGTTACATCATAGTGGTCGACCTCGGCTTGTGCCAAAAAGTTGCCGCTGTAAATGAGGGAGAAACCGAATGCTTCGCCGGTTTGCTCGGTTGTGTGCGGCTGTTTGAGCGCAAAGAAGGGGTTGTGAAAAGCGCTGCTGGCGCCGCGCGCACTCGAAACACTTTGTTTGCCGTATTGCAGCGTGCGGGTGTGCAGGTGGCGTTCTCTGCCCCAAGCGCCATCGAGCTGCAGCATTTCATAGTCGGCATCGAATAAGTCCATCGATATGGAGAGCGCTCTTTCCAGATAAAGCGTTTCATCCCCGTTATTTTGGAAACAGGCGCTTCTGGCAATCACCGAGAGCTTTTCAAAAACATGATACTTTAATACCATTTGGCAGTCGATTTTTGCATCTTCCAAAGTGATTTCCAAAGTGGAAACATCTGCCTCACCGCCAAAGGTGCAGGGGAGCCCTTGCAGCTTTTCTTTTCCCTGATAGATGCGGTGGCTTTTGTAAACAAAATCCGTGATTCTGCTGCCGTCCTTCATGCGCAACTGGTATGCCGGTTCTCTGTAATCACCGGCGCCGTAGGCGGGATACTCCTGGCGCAGCACATCTAAGGAAAAATCCAAATTGTTTTCAAAGGTATCGGGTGCACCGATACAAGAGCGGTCTCGGCGCAAATGCTCAGCCTCGACCTGTGCATCCACTTTCTTGCCGAAGTAGAGGTGCTCGAGCTGCCCGTTTTGCATAATCTTAAAAATGTAACTGATGTTGTCGTTACCTAAATAAAAAGTTTTGTCCTTTTCATGAAAGCGTATCATGGTGTTACTCCTTTCCCGAGTCCTTTTCTGAAAATGAAAAAGTGATATAGGCATTTCGCTTATAAAAGTATTCTATCACACTATCGGAATGATAGCAAGAACCGCGCCGAGAGAAGCAGCGCCAAAAACAGGTTTTTTTGCCGATTCAAATGTTTTTTATAGAAAAAAGCCTGAAATTTTGCTATACTATTTAAAAATCCTCTTGCGTAAGGTATTGCTTGTGACGCTGCGTTATGTTGTAAAATAGGTGGCGTAGGGTAGAGAACAAACGAAAAATTCTGCCCAAAGGAGGTGAAAGCTATGTCCATGTACTCAACCGGAGAGATTGCAAAGCTGTGCGGTGTTTCTGTCAGAACCGTGCAGTATTACGATGCAAGAAACATCCTTGTGCCGAGCGAACTGTCCGAAGGCGGGCGCAGATTGTATTCGGAGGATGACCTTAAGCGCATGAAAATAATTTGCTTTTTGCGCGAAGCGGGTTTCTCGATTAAAAGCATCAGCGAACTGCTTGCCGAGGAACATCCGGAAAAATTGATTGCGGTTTTGCTTGAGGAGCACGAGCAGGAGCTCAGAGACTCTTTTGAGCAGCAAAAGCAGCAGCTGGAGATGATTGAAAGCATGAAGCGTGAGCTCAAAGAAATTAAGAATTTCTCCGTGGAATCTTTGGGGGACATAGCCTATGTGATGAAACAAAACAACAAGCGCAGAAATATGTTAATAAAAATGCTGCTGTTTGGCATTCCCGTGGCTGCACTGGAGATTGCCGCCATTGTGCTGTGGATTACGCGCGGAATGTGGTGGCTCTTTGCAATTTGGTGTGTTGTCGGCGTGGTTTTCGGCGTTGTCGCTTCAAGGTATTATTACAGGCATACGGCATATATTTGCCCCGAGTGCCACGAGGTGTTCCGGCCTTCATTCAAAGAAGTGTTTTTTGCCTACCATACACCGAAAATGCGCCGCCTGACTTGCCCGCAGTGCAAGCACAAGGGGTTGTGCCTTGAGGTTTACGCGGAAACGGATGAACACGGCGATTTAAAAGAATAAACAAAACAGAAGCAGAAAGGAAAGAAACGATGCAAAAGGTACGCATTACTGTCAAAAAAATCACACGGTATGATGATTTAATCAAAGAGTACGAAAACCCGATGGAGCACGCCTGCGCAATGCAGGTGGGGCAGGTATTTATTGCCAACGGTTGGGAAAAGCCGGCAGGCTTTTGCGACAGCGCGTGGGACAGCGTTTCGCCCTTTGTGATGGCGCTCGCGCACGGAGCAGAGGATTTCTACGACGGGTGGATGAAAAACCCGCGCTCTGCCATGATTTCCTGTAATGACGGTTTTCGCCCGGTCAGCTTTCTGCTTGAAACACTGGAAGAACCTGCCGAATAAGCGCGCAGATTGAATAATCAAGTTGCGATAGGGATATCGCAACTTTTTTGCGCATACTAAATAAGTAAAAACCGAAAGGATTATCACGATGTCGAATACTTTTGAAAAAATCTATGAAGTTGTCAAGCAAATCCCGCGCGGCAAGGTCGCGACCTACGGGCAGGTGGCTGCCCTTGCGGGCAACCCGCACTGGAGCCAAGTGGTCGGCTATGCGCTGCATGTCAACCCCGACCCGGGCACCATCCCTTGCCACCGCGTTGTCAACCGCTTCGGCGAGTGTTCCGGTTCCTTTGCCTTTGGCGGGAAAGGAACCCAGCAAATGCTCTTGGAAGGGGAGGGCATTCGCTTTGAAGGCGGCAGGGTGGATTTGGCAAAATACCTGTGGCAGAGCGTGTGAAGAAAAATTGCACAAAATTAGTTGACAAGTATTATCTATTGTGCTAAAATAAATCCAAATTGCGAATAATTCTTGAAAAAAGCGATGAAGGAATTAATTGTTAACTTCCCTTCGGCAAAGAGAGCCGCCGGTTGGTGTAAGGCGGTGC
>JAFRLX010000049.1 GCA_017430965.1 Clostridia bacterium
GCAATTTGAAAGCGATTATCCTAAAGTGCTGAAAACCGAAAATGTCAGTAGCGTTTTAAAAACACTAAGGGCAAAGCGGACAGGTCAGAACAAAACGCCGAAGCATCGAAACGAACACGAAAGATAAAAACAAATCACCACACGAGCCGACAGTGTAATGCTGTCGGCTATATTCATTGAAGGAGGTAATACTAAACAACAAAAGAATCGGACTGTATTTCACAGTCACCGCTACTGAAAAGCGGCGCATTAAAAAAGTAAGAGTGTTCATAACAAATCCGTTATGAACACTCTTACTGGTCGGAGTGACAGGATTTGAACCTGCGACATCTTGCTCCCAAAGCAAGCGCGCTACCAACTGCGCTACACCCCGAAATATTCAATTTTTTTATTTTTGTGCCTACAACCAACAGCGGTGTAACATTTCCGCTGCGCTTCCGTCAGAAACATTGTCGCCCGGCTGCCCTTGGGGCGGTTGCCGCGCTCTGTGTTTCTTCCCCTCGTCCGCGCGCCTTCTTCTGCCACCGGCAGCGCCGCGCTCCTCGTCCAACTGCGCTACACCCCGATAGTTCGTTTCACTCACAGTGATATTCGCCTGCGGCGAGTGATATTTTTCACTGCGTGAAAAGTGATATGTTTTGCTTTGCAAAATGTGATATATTTGCTGCGCAAATGTGGCGGGCGGGACACCCGCACCCGATTGAAACGGTGTTTTTGGCTGTCTGCCGTTGGGCTGACAGCCAAAAAATTATATAATAGCAAAAAACATTTGTCAACTTAGAATTTTTGCACAGAGACAATTTCATCCCCGCGCATATAAACGCGCGGCACGCGCTTGGAAATGTCGCAGGTGATTTCGTAATTGATGGTGCCGCTCTTTTGTGCAAGCTCGTCGGCAGTAATCTCCTTGTCTCCCGCTTTGCCCATGACGGTCACTTCATCGCCGGCTTTGACGGCAAGCCCCGTGACATCCACCATGCACATATCCATACAAATCGTGCCGATAACCGGTACATATTCTCCGCCGATAATCATGCGCGCACTGTTGCCGGAAAGGCGCCTGGTGTAGCCGTCCGCATAGCCGATTGGAATGGTCGCAATCTTCATATCCTTGGCGGCAGTAAAGGTTCTGCCGTAAGAAACCGTGGTGCCTGCCTCGATTTCTTTTACCATAGAGACCACGCTTTTCACCCGCATCACCGGCTGAATCCCCCACTGCTCCTTTACAAGAGAGGAAGAGGTTAAACCGTAAATGATAATGCCGAGCCGTGCCATGTTCAGCTGCAAATCCCGATATTCGCTTGCCCCTGCGGAATTGCAGCAGTGGTATAGCTCAAAGCGGATGCCGCGCGCCTCCAGGCGGCGAATAACATCCAAAAACAAATCATATTGCAGCCGCGTATACACTTCGCCTTCTTCACCGCAGTCAGCCACCGCAAAGTGTTGGAAAATACCCTGCGCGTATAAGCCCTCTAAGCGGCACGCTTCTTCCATGTGCTCAATGCTTGCGGCATCATCCTCACTGTCTTGGTACAAAAAGCCGATGCGGCTCATGCCGGTATCCACTTTAATGTGAATATTGACCTGCACGCCCTGCTCGACTGCCCGGCGCGAAAGCGCCTCGGCGTACTCGGTGTTAAAAACCGCCTGTGCAATGTTATTAAAAGCGAGAACACTTGCTTTTTCCGGCGGGGTGAAGCCTAAAATCAAAATCGGTGTCTCAATGCCCGCTTCGCGAATTTGCAGCGCTTCATCCAGATTGGAAACGCCAAACCATTCGCAGCCCTTTTCGGCAAAAATGCGCGCATACACTTCGGCTCCGTGGCCGTAGCCGTCAGCTTTAATCACGCCCATCATTTTTACGCCGTCGCGCAGCATGGAGCGACAAACATCATAGTTTTTTTCAATAGCTTCCAAATCAATTTCAGCCCATGTTCGTTTTAAAAATTGTTCCATTGTGTTTCCTTTTTCTGCCGATATTTTTGTGATATGTTTTGTATCATTGCCTTTGATAAAGATATGCCGTGATTGCCGCAAAATCCTCCATCGTGAAAACCTCCGCTCTCACGCCGGGCGCAAAGCCTAAAGCATCCAGCATGGCAATCACCTCCGCTTTCGGCATGGAAAGCCCTGCGGCAAGAGAATTGGCAGCTGACTTGCGCCGCTGCAAAAAGGCAGCCTTGACCACTTTAAAAAACAGCGCCTCATCCGCCACTTCAACCGGCGGTTTGTCTCTCAACTTCAGCTGAATGACTTCGCTGTCCACCTTCGGAGACGGCAGGAATGCGGTTTTGGGCACAAAAAACAGTTCTTGTGCGGCAGCATAATACTGCACCGCCGCGGTCACGGCGCCCGCCTGCTTGCTGCCGACTGCGGCACACAAGCGCTCTCCCGCCTCCTTCTGTACCATAACCGTAATGCTCTCAATCGGCAATTCGCTCTCCAAAAAGCGCATTATCACGGGAGATGTGATATAGTAGGGCAGGTTTGCGCAAACTTTCAGTGATTGCGCACCGGCAAAGTTCTCTTGCCACAGCGCCGCCAAATCCAGCTTTAAAATGTCGCCCTCGACCAACTCAAAATTGTCAAACTCCGCAAGAGTGTCCGCCAAAATCGCGGGCAGGCGCTTATCCAGCTCTACTGCCACCACTTTCCCAGCGCGTTTGCAAAGTTCTGCCGTGAGCACCCCGATACCGGGGCCGACCTCAAGCACATAATCCTCTTTACCGACCGCTGCGCTCTGCGCAATCGCCGGGCACACTTCTTTTTCTATGATAAAGTTTTGCCCGAGCGCTTTGGAAAAGTCGAAGCCGTGCTTTTTGAGTATGAACTTGATATCATGAATGTCCCAAAGCTGATACATAGGTTTCCTTTTTTACAAAATGTTTGAAAAAATTGATTACTTTATATTTTACCATATTCTTTCGGCTTTTTCCACCGTAAAGATTGACTTTTGCTTTCTTTTTGCGCTAAAATGGCGGTATGAAACATCTATTGCACGAAAACGAACCTGAAAAAGAACTGGCAATTCTTGCCGGTGTGGATTGCGGCGACTACGATGCCGAAAGCTCCATGGCAGAGCTCGAGGAGTTGGCAAAGAGCGCCGATGCCGAGGTGCTTGCCACCCTCATTCAAAAAAGGGAGCGCCCGAACCCTGCGACCTATTTGGGAGAGGGCAAGCTCGCCGAAATCAAAGAACAGTGCGAGCAGCTGGGTGCCAATGTGCTGATTTTTGACGGTGAGCTCACCCCAAGCCAACAGCGCAATATTGAAAACCTTACCGATATGAAGGTGGTTGACCGCACCGAGCTGATATTGGATATTTTTGCCCGCCGCGCCCGCTCCAGCGAAGGAAAACTGCAAGTGGAACTGGCGCAGCTGAATTACCGCGTTTCCCGCTTGGGAGGGCAGGGAAAGCTGCTTTCGCGCCTTGGCGGCGGTATCGGTACCAGAGGTCCCGGCGAAAGCAAACTCGAAAGCGATAAGCGCCACATTCGCCGCCGCATTTATGCGCTGGAAAATGAGCTCAAAGAAGTGGAAAAGCGCCGCAACTTTATGCGCTCGCGCCGCAAAAAAAGCGGTGTGACCACCTGTGCCATTGTCGGCTACACCAACGCCGGCAAATCCACCCTGCTCAACGCGCTGACCGGTGCCGGTGTGCTGGCGCAGGACAAGTTGTTTGCCACGCTTGACCCGACTGCCAGAGCCCTCTCTCTGCCCGATGGCAGAAAGTTAATGCTTGTGGACACGGTAGGCTTTATCAGCCGCCTGCCGCACCAGCTGGTAGAAGCGTTTAAATCCACGCTGGAGGAAGCGGTCAATGCCGATTTAATCTTAAATGTGTGCGATGCCGCCGACCCCGCCTGCGCCGAACAAATCAAGGTGACCACCTCACTGTTAAACGAGCTCGGCTGTGAAAACACCCCGATTATTACCGTGATGAACAAGTGCGATTTGGTGCCCGATATTTTCACGGTTCCCACCCTGGGCAACACGGTTTTTATCTCGGCAAAAGAAGGTGTCGGCTTTGAAAAGCTGTTGGCAAAAGCGACAGCGCTGCTGCCGGTAGAAACTTTGCAAGTCAAGCTGCTTATCCCGTTTTCGGAGGGCGGAATCATTGCTCCGCTGCGCGAACACGCCCGCATCCACAGCGAAACCTTCACAAATGAAGGCACCCTGCTGGAGGTAACGGCACAAAAGAGTGTGCTGCGCGCTTACGAGCGCTATGTGGTGCACGAAACATAGAGTCCTGCCGAGGGGCAAGCGTATTTGCTCTTTACAAATGATTTTGGCAAGAGTATAATAGCATTTAGTATATTAATTTCTTAAAAGGGGGCTTTCCTAATGGAAATCAAAATTGAAAAAAATAAAAATCCCGGTAAATTAGGGAATTTAGACGGTGTGGCGTTCGGTTCCATTTTCACCGACCACATGTTTTTAATGGATTATTATGATGGCGAATGGCATGATGCCAGAATCGTGCCTTTCGGTGATTTCCACATTCACCCGGCAGCCTTAGTGCTCCACTACGGCGGCGAAATCTTTGAAGGCTTAAAGGCCTACAGAACCGCCGAAGGAACCGTGCAGTTGTTCAGACCGGAGCAGAACATTCAAAGAATGTATAACTCTGCTGTCAGAATGGCGCTGCCGCTCTTTGATAAAGAGTTTATGCTCGAGGCGCTTTTGAAATTCGTGGAAGTGGAAAAGGATTGGGTTCCCTCCGGTTTCGGCACCAGCCTTTACCTGCGCCCGTTTATGTTCGGTATTGACCCGAAGCTCGGAGTGCACGCCTCCAAAGAGGCAACCATGTGCATCATCGCTTCCCCGGTAGGCTCTTACTATACCGAGGGCATCAATCCCGTTAAAATCATGATTGAGCAGGAAGATGTGCGCTGCGTTATCGGCGGCACCGGTGAAGCCAAGTGCGGCGGTAACTACGGTGCTTCCACCCGCGCAGGGGAAAGAGCGGAGCAGCAAGGCTACTCTCAGGTTCTGTGGCTTGACGGTGTGGAAAGAAAGTACATTGAAGAAGTCGGCGCCATGAATGTTATGTTCAAGATTAACGGCACAGTGGTCACACCAGCGTTGGTCGGTTCCATTCTCCCCGGTATCACCAGAAAGAGCATTATTGAAATTCTCAAAGATGCCGGCATTCCGGTAGAAGAAAGGCGCTTGAGTGTGGATGAGCTTGTTGCCGCGATGAAAGACGGTTCTCTGGAAGAAGCTTGGGGCTGCGGCACGGCAGCAGTGGTTTCTCCTATCGGTGAAATTGCCTATGACGGCGTAAAGTACAGCATTAACGATGGAAAAATCGGGGAGCTGACCCAATGGCTCTACGATGAATTAACCGGTATTCAGTGGGGCAAGAAGGAAGACAAGTTCGGCTGGATTACAAAGATTAATTAGGGCAAAATCGGCGAGCCAAACGGCAAAGCACCTTGCGCGAAATTCTTATGTGTGCATTTTCCCGACACGGAAGCTGTTTGGCGGGCGCCAATTGACAAATAAACAAGCCAAAAAGGGCGAGGGTGAGGCTATTAATGGCTGCCTTGTCCCTAACAATCTACAAGGAGGATTGCGCAATGAAATATGTATGCGGTGTGTGCGGCTATGTGTATGATGAAGCTGCGGAAGGCACAAAATGGGAAGACTTAGGCGATGATTTTGTTTGCCCGCTTTGCGGTGTCGGCAAAGATGAGTTTGCTCCCGAAGAATAAGCAAAAATTCAAAAACGAGGGCGGTTTGAACCCGCCCTCGTTTTTTGCTGAAAATTGTATTTTGAAATCTGAACACTAAAAGGTCTCTACAGTGTTGAGACCTTTTTCCTATTCATCCTCAAAACCTGCCGACGGTCCGGTGGTATAAATATCTTCTTCCTCCGGTGCCGGTTTTTGCTTTTTCTCTTCCTTCTTTTGCTTTTTGGCTTTGACTTTTTTGGGCTGCTTTTTGCCTTCTTCCGCAGCAACTGCCTCCGCTTCTTTTTCCGCCTCTTCCGCTTCGCGCTCCAATTCCTGCTGCGCCACAAGCTGTTCCATCACTTTTTGCTTGCGCTTCATTTCTTTATACTTGGCGCGCTTTATTTTCAGGCGCTTAAGCTCTTCGGCTTCCTGCTCCAGCTCTTTTTGCAGCTGCGCCGCATATTTTTCTCTGTCTTTTGCCTGATAGCAAACAGAGGCAATATAGGTCGGTCTGTGTTTAACCTGAATGTGGATTTTGCCGATGTATTCGCCAATCACACCCAGCGCACACAGCGTGATGCCAAAGAAAATGAACATCAAAGAGATTAATATCGCTGCCTCCGAAAGCCGCTGCGAGCGAATGATGTTAAAGAGCAAATAGAACAGCAAATAGATAATGCCGAATGCGGTCGTTCCCAGCCCGATATACAGCGGCCAGCGCAAAGGCTTTGTGGAGAATGCCACCATGCCGTCAAACGCATAGGAAAACAGTTTTCCCAGCGACCATTTGGAATCGCCGCCGTTTCTCTCTTGAATTTCATAAGGCACATAGCGGGTGTGAAAGCCCACCCAAGCAAATAAGCCTTTGGAAAAGCGGTGATATTCGCTCAGGCTCAAAATGGCCTCTGCCACATTGCGCCTGAAGCAGCGGAAATCGCTTGCTCCGCCGACAAATTCTATCCCACTGACACGCGTCATGATAGAATAAAACCTCTTTTTGGCAAACTGTGTAAAGGAGCTGTCCTCCTTGCGCTCTTTTGCAAAGGCTGCAATGCAGTCATACTCGCGGTGTTTTTCCAACAGCTCCACCATTTTGGCAACCAGCTCGGGGCGCTGCTGTAAATCCGCATCAATAAAGCAAATATAATCCCCTTTTGCCGCCTTCAGCCCGGCGTGCATTGCCGCCTCTTTGCCGAAATTGCGCGAAAAGGAAATCAAGTTGACCTGCGCATTTTCCACATAGAGCTTTTTGAGCAGGGAAAGGGTATTATCCTCACTGCCGTCATCCACAAAAATATATTCGGTTTGGTAGGGCTGTGCTTCAAACACAGCGCTTGCCGCTTCGAAGAATTTTTCTACACATTCTTCTTCGTTATAGCAAGGAATGATTAATGATAACTTCATGTTTCCACCTTACTTTTTCATAATTAACGTAATTGTATCACATCTCAATCAAATTTTCCACTATTTTATTATAAGGCTTTTTTCTTTGAGCAAAAAACCGATGTGTTGCGGGCGCATCGGTTTGCCTTTTTTTGCACAGTTCGCTTGTCTTTGCGGTTTGAAGGGCTGCCGCCCGCCGTAACCTTCGTTTTTTCCTCAAACTCAAAAAAAGAAAAGCCACCCTATTGGATGACTCCCCATACATTTAATGTTGGCATTACCTATTTTCCCGGGCCGTCGCCAGCCAAGTATTGTCGGCGCGAAAGAGCTTAACTACCGTGTTCGGAATGAGAACGGGTGGACCCTCTCCGCAATCAACACCAACTTTTGAATGCGTTGAGTATTATACATCAACAGGGTGGGTTTGTCAACCACTTTTTTTGAATTTTGCAAAAAAAGTTTCCATTTGTCGGTTTTCACTGCAATAGTGCGGTTTTGCGGCACTGTTTGTCGGTACATTGCGGGCAATTTTTTCCAGCTTTTTGCTGAAAGCCCCCAGTAAGATTTTCAATTCCAACAGGGACCCGGCATCTTCGATTTTGCGCTGCACTTCGCACACATAGCTTTGATATTCCGCTTTGAAGAATGCCTGCTTGCGCAGGCTTTCATAATCCGAAAGCAGTGCGCGGCACTCCAAAAAGCGCCGCCTTGCATCGTAAAACAAAAACAGCGATACGCCGCGCTCCACTTTCAAAAAATCAAACAGTTCCTTTGCGTTGCCGTTAGGCTGTGCCGGCACAATGCGGCGCAGCGGCATCCCGCTGCGGTGCAGACACTCACCCAGGCGCTGCACCGCACTTTGGCTGTCGCACGCCTCACAGGGAGAAGTGACAATCGCGCAATCCGCACCGAGAAAATAGCCCTCACACAAAGAACCAAGCAACGAAAGCAGGCTTTCGCACAGCGGCTCACTGCTTGCCAATGCCTCTCCCGTTTGGCGGGTGTACTTTCCCGCCTGCGGCGCAATCACATACGGTATTTTTAAATCATGTAATAAGCAGCGGTACAACTGCTGCTGCACATCACTGTGCGCTAAGCATACTTTCATAAAAAACCTCCCGGGTTGTTTGTAGCCAGTATGGGCGCCTTTGCCGCAAATTATACCGCTTTGCTTTTTTTCGTTGACTTTTTATAGCGAATGGGTTACAATAACTTTCGCAATAACGGGTTTAAAAATTTCTACCCGCATTTGCCCCCCGAGGTTTATCTGATGGATAAGTGCTTTTCTTAAACATTGATTTGCCCCCATAGTTAAATGGATATAAGAACCTGAGCCTTCGGCTCAGAACCTTGGCGTTCGCAACCTTCGGTTGCTCGGCTAAACA
>JAFRLX010000011.1 GCA_017430965.1 Clostridia bacterium
TCGCCGTAAATACGGCGATTTTGCGTTTTTGCCAATCTCTGCTTGTCGTATCACATACGACTCAGCGCAGAGATTGGCAAATTTCATCTCACTCTTTCAACATCTGTCAGCGTGTAGAAAAACAAGTTTTTCTACACGCTGTAAAAAAGCTGCTTTGCAGCTTTTTTAATTTTAGGATTTGGCGCTGCCATATCCTTATTTGTCAGTTTGTCCTCTTTTGCATAGAATAAAAGGAGTTAGAAATAGCTCAATCTATGAAAGAGAGGTGATTATTTGGCTGAAATAAGAGTAAAGGTAGGCTCGATAACCAACGCTCAAAAAGCGCGAAAAGCGCTGGTAAGAAACGGAATCAACGCCGGTGTGAAACGCGCTCTGCAAATTAAGAAAGGCGATGGCTGCGGCTACAGCGTTGTTTTTTACGGCGACAGGGAACAGGGCTTAAACATAATAAAAAGAGCCGGAATAAAGATTATTTCAGTGAGCACACATGATTTATCTTGATAACAGCGCTACCTCTTACCCGAAACCAAAAGAAGTGTATCGCTGCTTTATGAATGCGATAAAACACTACTTCTCAAATCCGGGGAGAGGCGGCTATGATAACGCTCTGTTAACTGCTGAAAAAATCTTTGAAATCAGAGAAAAAACCGCGGCTTTTTTTGGCGAGGACAGGTGCGAAAATGTGGTTTTTACCGCCAACTGCACTACCGCTGTCAACACCGTTATCAAAGGCGTTTTAAAGCCCGGCATGCATGTGCTTGTTTCGGATTTGGAGCACAATGCCGTGATGCGGCCATTGGAGGAACTAAGGCGACAAAATAAGATAACATACGATATCTTTTCCACTGATTTTTATGATGATGAAGAGACCTTGCAATCCATAAAAAACGCCATTCAGCCGCATACAAAGTTGTTGTTTTGCACGCATGCATCCAATGTGGTCGGAGCGGCATTACCCATTCGAAAAATCGGCAGATTGTGCCGACAAGAGGGGATTTTGTTTGCTGTAGATGCAGCGCAAAGTGCGGGCATTTTACCGATTCACAAGAAGCGTGACGGAATAGATTTTTTGTGCCTTGCGCCCCACAAAGGTTTGTTTGCCCCTATGGGAACCGGAGTGCTGATTGGGGATGGCAGGCATTTGAATACCTTGGTGGAAGGCGGAACCGGCTCCTTTTCTTTGCAACGAATCCAGCCTGCGGTCATGCCGGACCGTTTTGAAAGCGGCACTGCCAATGTTGCGGGGATTATTGCCCTTGGCGCCGGGCTTGATTTTATTGAAAGAACAGGTCGAAAAACGATTGAAAATGCGGACAGGCAGCACATTTTGCAGCTGCAGGCTGCGTTCGATTCTCTGCCGCAGGTGAAAACTTATGTCAATTTTGAAAACTTGGCGGCGTTTGCACCTGTTTTTTCTTTTAATATCGGCGATATTCCGAGTGAAACGGTGGCGGATGCGCTTTCACAAGCGGGAATATGCGTGCGTGCCGGCTTGCATTGCGCGCCGTCGGCACACAAAAAAATCGGCACTTTGGAGCAGGGAAGTGTGCGCATTTCACCGTCATTTTTCACAACAAACAGTGAGATAAATCATACAATTAGCACAATAAAAAAGTTGATTTAATTCTTTTAAAAACATAAGAAAAGTGCTATAATATTATAAATATTCCTATTTAAAGGAGAAGTTATGGCTGCTTTATCTTCGTTTTTTGAACAGGTCGTTGCGGTGCTTTCGAGCTATCGTCCTGTGCAGGATACTTTAGATATTCTTCTTGTCACCTTGATACTTTATGAACTGATTAAGCTCATTCGCAAAACCAGATCGGTTCAGATTGTAAAAGGCTTGGCAATCCTGTTTGTTGTCTACATCGGCGTAATTATTTGTGATATGCCGGTTATGAAATCGATTTTTGAAACTATTTTTTCCAGCGCATTGGTGATTATTATTATTTTATTCACCCCGGAAATCAGAAATGTGTTAGAGAGAATGGGCAGAACTTCTATTTTTAAGATTTTTGCACAAAAGCAATACTCAAGCGCCACCACCGTTGGCGCCATCAACAGCGTGTGCAGCGCCTGCTCGGAAATGAGCGATGATAAAATCGGTGCTTTAATTGTGTTTGAAAGAAAGTCCATGTTAGGCGAAGTAATTAAAACCGGCACAAAAATCAATGCCGATGTCAGTTCTTCGCTGATTCGCAACATTTTTTACCCGAAATCACCTTTGCACGATGGTGCGCTGGTCATCAGCTCTGGAAGAATTGTCAGCGCGGGCTGCATTTTACCGCTGACGGATACCAGAAACCTCGATGCAAAATTCGGCACGCGCCATCGTGCCGCTGTCGGTATGACCGAGCAGTCTGATGCGGCTGTTGTGGTTGTCAGTGAAGAAACGGGCGCCATATCGTTTGTCAACCGCGGAAGAATTCAGCATGATGTGACTTCCGGAGAGTTGAGAGAGCTGCTGTTACAGGCGCTGGATATCGAAAACGGTGAAGAGAAAAAGAAGTTTTTCTCGTCTTTAAAATCACAGAAAGGCGGGAAAGCAGATGAATAAAGTAAGAAAGTTTAGCTTAGGAAAACTGTTTGAGAACAACAAATTTGTTTTGTTCATTTCTCTGATTTTGGCTTTTGCCATTTGGTTAGGCTATTCCATGTACGGCGGGGAACAGCAGGAAAGAACCGTAGAGGTTCCCATCCAAATGGATTCCATGACTGTGCCCAAGCAGTTTAATTTGCAGCAATTCGGCGAATACTCCAATTCTGCGGTAACCGTTACGATTGTCGGCAAAAAAGCCGTTATCGGCACAGTGAACGCCGATGATATTGTTGTTACCGCCTCCACGCTCGATGTCAATACGCCGGGCAAGCATACCTTGCCGCTCTCCGTATCGATTGACAGTTCCAAAGATTTTCAGGTTTTAAGCACCAACACCCTTTCGGTAGAGGTGTATTTCGACACGTATAAAGAAGTGAATATGGCGCTGACTGTCGATTTGTCGCAAGAACCGACAGTGCCATCGGGCTATGAGCTTGGAACGGTTATTTTGTCCGAAGAAAAGCTTTTGGCGCATGGTCCGTCCACGGAAATTTCGAAGATAGATAAGTTGCTGGCAAAGGCGCAGAGCGACAAAGAGTTAACCAAGACCGTGACTTATGACGCCACCATTGTAGCGATTGATAAATACGGCAATGAAATCCAAAACATTGTCATCGATAAATCCGATGAAATCACAATTACCATTCCGGTTTATAAGCTTGCAACGTTGCCGGTCAGTGTGGAATTTACCAATATGCCCGAAGGGATTTCGACCGATGATTTGGAAATCAAGTATTCGGTGAGTAAAGTCAATGTTGCAGGGGAAGAAGCGACCATTAATAAGCTCAAAAGTGCTGTTATCGGAACGATTGATTTCTCGCAATTAAACGAAACCAAAAACAGCTTTACATTTGATGTCAACTCTATTGCGGGTATCGTAGTCAAGAGCAACATCAGTTCGATTGATGTGGATGTAGATTTTACTTCGCTCTTTGTTAAGAAAGTGGCTTTACCTGTTTCATCGATAGAGATTGTCAATTCCTCTTCCTATGAAGCGGCAATCAACTCCGAAGAAATCAATGTGAATGTTGCCGGGCTTACCAATGAAGTGGAAAGCATTAAAGCTTCGGATATCGTTGCGGTTTTGAAGATTGACGATAAAGTCAAAACCGGCGAAAACCAAAAGATGGAGTTGAGCATAAAAATCAATAATCAAGACTCTATGTGGATTATCGGCACCTATGAACTGAATGTCAATGTAAAATAAAGATAAAGATTAAGAGATAGCCGCCTGCTGCTGCAGGCGGTTATTTTGCATTTTAAAGAAAAATAAACTCAAAATTTTCTGATAAATATATATATTATCTTGATTTTTAAAGCTATTATGTTATAATATATTTTAATAATATATAGAATTGGAGAAATTTGGCTTTTGAAACTGAGAATCAGACAAGCAATCTATATTGTGCTGGCTGTTGCTGCATTTGCATTGCTCATTTTTGTGGTGACAAATTCTCAGTCTCCCGAAAGTTTAATGAATCCCCCCGAAGCGGCAGGTGACTACAAAAACATTCAGAGTGTCATTGAGAAGTCAATCGGTGCCGGTATTATTTTGAAAGCGCCGAATGAGGGAGATTACACCACATCCATTACTTTTCTGGATTTGAACAAAGACAATGAAAATGATGCGCTTGCTTTCTACCGAATTAAAAATGATGATACATCTTCTATCTATATGAGCGTTTTGCTCAAAAATGATTCAAAATGGAAGCCGAGCGAACCGATTAAAGGTAAAGGCAATGATGTGCTGGAATTTGCTTACGGAGATTTGAATTATGATGCCGTTCCGGAGATTGTTGTCGGCTGGAATATGTTTGACAGTAAAGATAACAACACCCTTTGCGTTTACTCGGTCAAAGACAGCAGTCAGCAAACACAGGTAAAAGAATGTGATTCAAAAATCTATACCAAAATGCTGGTGGCGGATGTTTGTGCGGAAAGCAGAAGCGAAATTATGCTCATTAAGAACACATACCTTGATGAATCCGCTCCCGCAACGGCAAGTGTGTATGAATTTGTGGACAATCAGCTCAAGGTGATTGATACCTGTCAGCTGCAGTCGGCAGTCAGTGAATATAAACAGTTTCAAATGCAGAGCGTGGAAAACACAAATGTTTTCTTTTTAGACGGTGTGGTTGATACGCAAAATATGATAACGGAAATTGTGTATTGGAATGCGCAGAAGAAAGCACTTGAAAACCCTGTTTATGAAAAAGATGCAACACAGATTGTTACATACCGTGAAGCAACCGTGCCTGCAACCGATATCAATGATGACGATTTGCTTGAAATCCCGTTTCAAAGTGAGGAGAGCGAAGCCGGGTTTGCGCATACCACCATTTGGAAACAATTCGGTTTTGAAAAGTTTGAAGACATTGCACGCGGCATTTGTACGGATGAACTGATTTTTCGTTTCCCGGAAAAATGGGAAAACCGAGTGGCAGTGGCGCAAAAAGGCAAGGTTTGGTCATTTTATGATGCCGAAGCGGAAGAAAAGGAAAAGCTTTTCGATTTGGTTATTACCGATATATCCGATTGGCAATCTGTGAGCAGTAAATATGAAAAAGTAAAAATATATTACGGAACGGTTTACGGCGTCAGTTTCAGTGATTCCGATTCCGCTTATATGCTTTCAAAAGACGAGATAGGTAAATCAATTATTAATATTCATTAGGAGATTGGTATGAAAAAGGTTTTAGTGGCAGAAGATGAAGCGACAATAAGAGATTTTATTGTGATTAATTTGAAAAGAGGCGGTTACCAAACCGCCGAGGCTTCCAACGGTAAAGAAGCCTTAGAGATTTATGAAAATTCCGATGGCGATTTTGATGTTGCCATCCTGGACATCATGATGCCGGAAATGGATGGCTTGGCGCTTTGCAAAGAGCTGCGCAAGCGTTCTCCGGGTATCGGCATTATTTTTCTGACTGCCAAAACGCAGGAAATCGATAAAGTGACCGGCTTGATGGTCGGCGCCGACGATTATGTCACAAAGCCTTTTTCTCCTGCAGAGCTTATGGCAAGGGTGGATGTGCTGTACCGCCGCGTGAGTATGAATGCTTCACCCAATTCCGATGATGATGAAATTACCTTAGGCAGGTTTACGCTGAACACAAAGAACCGCACCTTTACCAAAGACGGTAACCCCATTGTTTTGACACAGGTGGAATTTCAAATGATGGAATACTTTTTCAAAAATCCGGATGCCGCTTTAGACAGGGATGATATTTTGGAAAAGATTTGGGGTCACGGTTTTTACGGTGATAAGATTGTCGATGTAAACATCAGGCGCCTGCGCATGAAGGTGGAAGATGATCCCTCCAATCCGCAGCATTTAATGACGGTTTGGGGATTAGGCTACAAATGGATTAAGTGAGTGTAACGATTGCAAGAAACAAAGAAAAACAAAAAACTGAATTTTCGCAATAAGCTCAGCCAATCATTCCATAGCGATTCGTTGGAAGCGCGCTGGGAAAAAACCGCTTTGATTGCCGTTTTGGTTTTTATTGTTATCTTTTCCGTGGCGTTAACATTTGTTGTAAACATGTTTTACACGAATGCGGTCAGAGAACGAATCAATTCTCTGCACACCGACACGGTAGATACCTATTTTCAATCCTATACGGACTCGGAAAGCTCTTTTACAAACGGTGCAATCCAATTTACCAACAACTTTCGCTATTCCGATAAAATGGAAGCGTGGATTATTTCCGCAACCGGAAAGCCTTTGATTTCTTCGAGCGGGTTGCTGATAGATAACACCGTGCAAATGCCCGATTACGAATCGGCACTCAATTCCGGAAACGGCCGCGGCGAATGGATCGGGAAAATGAACGGTTCGGAATCGGTCATGGCAGTGACCAATATTCTGAAAAACGATGAAGGCGAAAACATCGGTGCTGTCAGGTACATCACCTCGCTTGCGAAGGTGAATATGCAAGTCTTTTTGATTATGATTTCCGTTATCTTTTTAATCATCAGTGTTGCATGCCTGCTGTTTACCTTTAACAAAGTCTTTATTCGCTCTGTAGCTTCACCGATTAAAGAGCTAAAGAATACGGCTGCCGCCATTGCAAAAGGCGATTTTTCGGTAAAGCCGCAGTATGACCGAAAAGACGAAATCGGCGAGTTATATGATTCGATGGGGTATATGGCGACCGAGCTTGGCAGAATCGATAATATGAAAAACGAGTTCATTACAACGGTTTCCCACGAATTGCGCACACCGCTTACCGCAATTGGCGGCTGGGGTGAAACGCTCATCAGCATGGAGGACACCGACCCCGAGCTGAATAAAAAGGGCTTGCAGGTGATTGTCAATGAGTCGGAGCGCCTCAAAAAGCTGGTAGAGGAACTGTTAGACTTCTCGCGCGTGCAGCAAGACACCTTTATTATGAAAAAAGAGCCGATTGATGTACTCGCAGAGCTCGATGAAATTGCTTTGGTGTTCGGTGAGAGCGCGAAAAGGGAAGGCAAAGAGCTGCGCTATGATGCACCGGAAATCCCGGCGATGTGTAAGGGAGATGCCGGCAGAATCAAGCAGGCGTTTGTCAATATTATCGGCAATGCGATTAAATACACCGATGAAGGCGGTTTAATCGATATTCACGCCAACATTGTTGATGCCGAGTTGATTATCTTTGTCAGAGATAACGGCTGCGGCATTTCCGAAGAGGATTTACCGCGTGTAAAAGAAAAGTTCTTTAAAGCCAATGACAGAGTACACGGCAACGGCATCGGTTTGGCGGTGGCAGATGAGATTATCACCCGCCACGGAGGTACATTAGATATTAAAAGTAAACTTGGTGAAGGCACGATTGTCAGAATCAGCCTTCCGCTGGGTTTAGATGGATAGGAGCGTTATGAGTAAGCAAAAAGAGTGTGAGGTTCTCAGAAAAACCTCAGTCGGCGGTGAAGCCTTAATTGAAGGCATTATGATGCGCGGCCCGAAGGGGAGCGCAGTGGCATGCCGCCTGCCGAGCGGAGAGATTGAAACCGAGTTTTTGGAATATAAGCCGATTAGTACAAAAACAAAGTTTTTTAAGATTCCGATTGTTCGAGGCTTTGTCAATTTTATCGATTCCATGCTTTTAGGCTATAAAGCGCTGATGCTCAGTGCTCAAAAGCAGGGAATAGAGGATGATGATATTAACGAGGAAGAGCTTTCAAAGTTTGACAAATGGCTGTTGGATCACTTTGGCGATAAAGTGATGAGCGTGGTTTCCACTGTCGGTATGGTGTTCGGGCTGCTGCTTGCCTTTTTGCTCTTTTTCTGGATGCCGACCTTTTTGTTCCAGGCAATCAGTGTCGGCACAGCCAAAGGCTTCGGCTGGTTATTCCAAAACTTCGGTTTACTGTTCGGTAAGGGCGAGGTTATCAAAGCCATTTTGGCAGCTTCTGCGCTTGCACCGTTTAAGGCGCTGTTTGAAGGTGTATTAAGGATGTTGATTTTCATTCTTTACATCGTGATTATTTCTCGCATGAAGGATATACAGCGTGTTTTTCAATACCACGGTGCGGAGCACAAAACCATCTTTTGCTATGAAAAAGGTTTACCCCTTACTGTGGAAAATGTAAAAAACCAAGTGCGTTTTCACCCGCGCTGCGGCACAAGCTTTATCTTTATGATATTGATTGTCAGCATTATCTTTTCGACCATTCTGTCCTACATTATGCCGGAAGTGATTGTGCAGACAAGGATGTTGTGGATAGCGATTAAGATTTTGTTATTGCCGCTGATGATGGGCATTGGCTATGAACTGATTAAATATGCCGGAAAGCACGATAATGTATTTGTGAGAATTGTTTCGGCGCCGGGTCTTTGGATGCAGCGCTTAACGACCAAGGAACCCAGCGAGGATGCCATCATTGAAATCGGCATTGCATCTTTGCAGGCTGTGATTACCGATAATCCGGAGGATGACAGTATATGAAAGCCGATGTGCTGGTCAGAGACATCACAGAGCGCTTGGAGGCAGTGAGCGATTGTGCTGCATTTGAGGCGCGCTGTTTGGCGGAGCATTTCTGTTCTCTTTCGCGCAATGATATTTACCTCGCTAAAGAGGTGAAGCAGCACAACGCCGAAGCTTTGGAGCAGGCAATTTGCAAGCGCCTGCAGCATGTTCCTGTGCAATACCTTTTAGGGGAATGGGAGTTTTTGGGCGAGCGCTACTTTGTCAATGAACATGTGCTCATCCCGCGCCCCGAAACCGAGCTGCTGGCAGAATGTCTGCTTGAGACGCTAAACGAAAACAGCGTCGTTTATGATTTGTGTGCCGGAACCGGCTGTGTCGGTATCAGCATTGCCAAAAGCACCGGTGCGCAAGTGTATGCAGTAGAAAAATATGCTTCAGCTTTGGAAGTCTTAGAGCGCAACATAGCTTTTCACGAGGCAACCAATGTCAAAGCTGTGCAGTGGGATATCACATTGCCGCCGCCAAACGACTTGCCGCAGGCGGATGTGATCGTTTCCAACCCGCCTTATATTGAAAGTGCCGACATAGCAACGCTGCAGGCGGAAGTGCAAAAAGAACCGCACACGGCGCTGGATGGCGGGGCGGACGGTCTGGACTTTTACCGCGCCATTGCCGCTCATTTTTTGCCGCTGCTCAAAGCGGGCGGCTACATTGCAGTGGAAATCGGTGAAGGACAGGTGGAAGCGGTGAAGGAAATTTTCTCTTCCTTGCAATGCATAAAAGTGATTGAAGATTATAACAACATCGCGCGCGTTGTGATGTTTGGAAAGGAATACTGATGGTCTTATCCTATTTACTATCCGGAGATATTCAGACAGCGCTCATTAACCTTTTTGTGCTTCTTTTTGTGGTGGCTTGTATCAACCCCGTTCATGAATTTGCACATGCCTTTGCTGCCTACAAGATGGGTGACAACACGGCGAAGAATGCCGGTAGGTTAACACTCAACCCGATTGCTTCTTTTGATTTGTTCGGCACCTTAATGTTTTTACTTGTCGGCATCGGTTGGGCAAAGCCGGTTCCGATTAATCCGAGAAATTTCAAAAATCAAAAAGCAGGCACCGTGATTACCGCGGCGGCAGGTCCGCTTTCGAATTTGCTCGTTGCATTTATCAGTGCACTGGTCATTGGCGCGATTTACCGCTTTGCCCCGCAGACAAACATGTGGCAAACGGGTGTCACCGCATTCAGCCTGCTCATGCAAATTAATATTATGTTGGCGGTCTTTAATTTGATTCCGCTGCCTCCGCTGGATGGCTCGCGCATTGCTGCAGGCCTCTTGCCGGATAAAATTTATTTTAAAATCTTTCAATATGACCGCATCATCAGAAATGCATTGATGGGCTTTATGCTTTTGGCAATGCTCCTGAATCGGTTTGATATTGATTTGTTTTTCCCGATTCGTTGGGTGGAAAGCGTCATCGCCAAGGGCTTTTTGGAGTGCGCATTTTTAATCTTTGGTTTGAAATAGGGGATACTATGGAAATATCTTATCAGGTTGCCGACTTTGAAGGACCTTTGGATTTGCTCCTTCATTTAATCAACCGACATAAACTGAATATTCACGATATACCCATTTTTGAACTCGTTGAGCAGTATATTGAAGCCGTGCGCATCATGCAGCAAAATGATGAAATGGAAACCGCGAGTGAGTTTGTGGATATGGCTTCGCGTTTGATTTACATCAAGACCGTTTCACTCCTGCCGGTGCATGAGGAAGCGGATGAACTCAAACGCGAGCTGGAAGGCGAGCTGATGGAGTACCAAGAGTGCAAGCTCATTGCAAAAGAGCTCTCTCAAATGACCGCCGGTTTCAATTACTTCGTAAAACCTGCAGAGGAAATCGAAGTCGATAAAACCTATCAGGGTTCGCATGAAGCGTTTGAGATTGCCTCGGCATATATGTATGCTGTCGGGAAGGGGAAAAGAAGGCTGCCTCCGCCGGAGGATTCTTTCCGACCGATTGTGCAGAGAAGAATTGTGCCGGTGCATGCGCGCATTTCATATGTGTTGCGCAAGCTTTACAAAAAAGGGAAAATGAAACTGACTTCTCTGTACTATGCTTCTGAGGACCGTTCCGAATTAGTTGCAACCTTCTTAGCGGTTTTGCAATTAGCCAGGGACAAGAAAATTCACATTGAAGGGGACGGCGCAGACACACAGATTACTGCGTTAGCGGGAGAAAACGATAATGGCATTGGATAAAAAAGCAGTGATTGAGGCGATGCTCTTTGCGGCAGGCGAGCCTGTGGAAAGTGAAAAAATCGCCACTGTTTTGGAAATAAAAAATGAAGAAGTGCTGCAATACATAGAAGCCCTGCAGCAGGAATATGAGGCGAGAAACAGCGGTATTTGTGTTTTGAAGCTCGGCGAGTGCTACCAATTATGCTCTCGTAAAGAATACATAGACTTTATTCGCAATTTATTGGAGCTTAAAAAGAATACGCCGCTGTCTCAGGCAGCGTTGGAAGTGTTGGCAATTGTAGCCTACAATCAACCGGTCACCAAAGCATTTATTGAGCAGGTGAGAGGTGTGGATTGTTCCGCGGTATTGCGCTCATTGACCGAAAAGGCTTTGATTGAAGAAAAAGGAAGGCTCGACTTGCCGGGCAGGCCGTTACTGTACGGCACAACGGAAAACTTTCTGCGCTGTTTCAGCCTGGAAAGCTTAGAGGATTTACCGGAGCTTCCCGAGAAGCAGCAACCGAATGACGGCAGCGAAAATCAAATCACATTAAATGAAGCGTTAGAACAGCAAAGTGAGGAGTAATTTATGTGGTGGAAAATTCTGCTCATTATCTTAGCATTGATTTTTTTGTTCTTTTGGCAAAGCTTGCATATCATCGTTTCGTATGATGGTGAGTTTAAGCTTACCGCCGGTTTGGGTCTTATATGGTTAGACGTTTTAAAACTGGTGGATAGGTTTAAGAATATGTCGAACAAAGAAAAGAAAGAGAAAAAAGAGAAGCCTAAGAAAGAGAAGGAAGTAAAAGAAGAAAAAGACGAAGAAAGCGATACGGAAGAAACACCGGCGAAGCCGAATGTGTTTAAAGAAGTGCTGGAACTGCGCGGATTTGATGGAGCAGTTGATTTGCTCAGCGAGTTTGCTTCTTTGCTTTCCAAGTTTAGCGGCGGTTTGGTTCACCATTTTATCATCCGCAAAATTGTTGTTCATTATTCCGTGACCGGCAATGATGCAGCCGATACCGCAATTAAGTTCGGTGCAATCAGCGGCGCGTTATTTTCAAGCCTCGGTGTGATTAGCAGTTCGGCACAGGTAAAAAAGCATGATATTGTCATTATTCCCGATTATACGGGAAGTGTAGACCGGCAAAAGATATACATTCATGTTTCTTACCGTTTCCTGGCGTTAATCGCAGTCGCTCTCGGCGCTCTGAAAGATTTCCTTGTTATTATGAGAAAAGAAAAGAGCATCAATGCACGCATTAAAGCGCGCTCAAAAATGCGGCAGCAGGCAAAAGCCGCTGCGGCACAGAAAGAAGCAGTAAACTAACCTGAGTGATTCAGGGTGAAGATAAAAAAAGGCGGTGTAAATTATGTCAAATGCAGCAAGTGCAAAATTAGAAGCAACCATTAACCAAATTAAGAATGTGGTCGATGTCAATACGGTCATCGGTCAGCCCATTGTTGTGGGTGAAGTGACCATTCTTCCAATCTCGAAGGTGACCTACGGGTTCGCAAGCGGCGGTTCTGACCTTCCGACCAAAATGAACAAAGAACTGTTTGCCGGCGGCGGCGGTGCAGGCGTTTCGCTTCAACCTTTGGCGTTTTTAATCGTGTCCGAGGCAGGCGTGCGCATTTTAGAGATTTCCTCTAAGTACAATAACGGTCTGGACAGAGCTTTGACCATGGCGCCCGATTTGATTGAAAAGGTGAAAGAAACCGTTTCTTCTTTTAAAGGCGGCTCCGAAGAGGAGACTGCTCAACCCGAAAGCGAAGCAGAAGAAACAGCAGAATAAGACCAAGCCCTTTTCACATATAATTACCAGGTGATTGATGTGAAAAGGTTCATTGCAAGCTTGCTTTGCGCGGCAATGCTCTTTCCTGCATTTTTTGCGACCCATGCATTGGAAACCGATGCTGCTGCGGCAGTTTTGTTAGATGCAGTAACGGGTCAAACGCTTTATGCAAAAAATGAGAATGTGCGCCGCGGGATGGCAAGCACCACGAAAATAATGAGTGCGCTCATTGCTTTGGAACGAGGCGATTTCAGCCGCGTGTATACCGTTAATGCGGAGGATGCAGCGGTGGAGGGCTCGGCTCTCGGGCTCCGGAAAGGAAATCGACTTCGTTTGGAAGCGCTGCTCAAAGGCATGATGTTAGTCAGCGGTAACGATGCGGCACATGCTCTTGCCAACGCTGTGGCGGGTTCACAAGAAGCGTTTGTCAAAATGATGAACGCAAAAGCGCACGCTTTGGGATTGCAGCACACACATTTCGCAAACCCTTCCGGGTTAAGTGATGAGCAGCATTATTCCACTGCATTGGATATGGCGCTTTTAACAGCCTATGCGCTGCGCAACCGGCAGTTTGCCTCTATTTGCGCCAAAAGTCGGGATAAGATAGTGTTTATTTCACCGAAAAAACAAGTGGTTGTGCAAAACCACAATCGCTTGTTGCGCGAATATGAAGGCTGCATCGGCGTCAAAACCGGTTTTACTCAGGCTGCCGGAAGGTGCCTTGTCAGTGCTGCACAAAAAAACGGGCAGACCTTAATTGCCGTGACCCTTGCGGATGCCGAGGATTGGCAGGACCACAAGAAATTGCTTGATTTCGGTTTTTCTCAATCGGAAGAAATTGTGTTTCGTTTTCAAAAAACAACGCTTCCGGTGGTCGGTTCCGGCACACAATCTGTCGGTTTTTGCGAGAGTGAAGTGAGCTTTTGCACAGCAGCGCGCTTGGCAAGGCATATTCACATGCAAATTGAGGCGGAGCATTTTCTCTATGCACCCGTAGTGCAAGGGCAGCAGGTGGCAAGCGTGGTGATTCGCTATCGCGATAAAGTCATCAAGCGTATTCCGCTGCACAGTGCTGCGGATGCTCCAAGGCTCGTTGCCGAAAAAAGTAAGTGGGAACAATTTTGGGAAAGTATCATTCATTATGGCAAATTCGGAAGTCAGACTTCAAAAATTTATGGCAGATAACGGCATCGCTTCTCGCCGCAAGAGTGAGGAGCTCATTGCCGCAGGAAAAGTGAAGGTGAACGGTCACCGGGCAACTATAGGGCAAAAAATCCATCCGAAAAAAGATGTTGTGAGTGTGCAGGGCAAACGCATTGTCAAAAACGATGCCTTGTATTACATCATGCTCAATAAACCCAGAGGCTATGTGACAACGACCAAAGATGAACTGGGCAGAAAGTGTGTCAGAGAGCTGGTCAAAGATATTGATGCGCGGCTGTATCCGGTCGGCAGGTTGGATAAAGACTCTGAAGGCTTATTGCTTTTGACGAATGACGGTGAGTTTACCAACGCCTTGACACACCCTTCGCACGGGGTGCGCAAGACCTATAAAGTGACTGTCAAACCCGTTATTGAACCGTACCTTCTGGAAACCCTTGAAAAAGGGGTTTTGGTTGACGGAAAAAAGACAGCGCCTTGTATTGTCAAACTCTTGGAAACGCAAGAGGACAGAATGTTTTTGGAGTTTACCATCTCCGAAGGCAGAAATCGGCAAATCCGAAAAATGTGTGAAAGTGTCGGCACAGAAGTGATTCGCTTGAAGCGTACAGCGGAAGGTGATGTAAAATTGGGCGGGCTGCCGCCCGGACAGTGGCGGCACCTCGAAACCAAAGAGATAAAAAAATTAGCAGGGCCCGCCATCGCCCAGAAAGCACAGTTAAAGCAGGTGAGAAAATGATTAAACTCATACCTCTCGAAAATCAAGAGGAATTGGAGCGCTTGTGTGCAGTCTACGGCATTCCCTATGATGCTTCGGTACATGCATATATCAGTGCAAGCCGACAAGTCAAAGCAGAGTGTATTTTTTCTTTGCGCGACTATCAGGTGGAATTGCTTGCTGCTTCCTATGAAGAGAGTGACCCGCTCATACCGGAACTGTTGATTCGGGCAGTGGGAGCTTATGCTGCCAATCGCAGCGGCTATCTTTTTCATATTAAAAAAGAAGTGGGACAAGCTATGGAAAGCACACTCAAAACCATGCGCTTTGAAGAAAATGACAGTGAATATTGCGGCAAGGTGCCTGAAGTCTTAAAAGGCCATTGCTGTTGTCAATAGATTGAAATGAAACTATTAATAATGCAAAAGTGAGGATATAAGGATGAAGAATTACAAAATTACCGTCAATGGCAAAACCTATGATGTTACTGTGGAAGAGGCCGGTGCTGCGCCCGCAGCGGCGACAACCGCGCAACCTGCAGCGCCCGCACAGCCCAAGGCAAGTGCAAGCGCCGGTGCAACCACTGTCAAAGCGCCGATGCCCGGCACGATTTTGGACATTAAGGTTGCGGCAGGCAACGCTGTCAAAAAAGGCGATGTGCTCTGCATTTTGGAAGCCATGAAGATGGAAAATGATATTTGCGCACCGGCAGACGGTGTCGTGGATGCTATTTTGGTCAACAAAGGTGACAGTGTTGAAGTGAATGCTGCCATTATTGCTTTGAAGTAGGAGTTAGATATGGCAAAAAAGATTGGAATTACCGAAACTGTTTTGCGCGATGCGCACCAGTCGCTCATCGCTACAAGAATGCCGATTGAAGATATGGAACCGATGCTCGAACAACTGGATGCAATCGGTTTTCATTCCCTCGAATGCTGGGGCGGTGCTACCTTTGATGCGTGCCTGCGTTTTCTCAATGAAGACCCGTGGGAACGATTGAGAATTATTCGCAAAAAATGCCCGCATGCAAAGCTGCAAATGCTCTTTAGAGGGCAGAATATGCTTGGCTATCGCCATTATGCCGATGATGTGCTCGAATACTTTGTGCAGCGCTCCGTGGCAAACGGCATTGATATTATGCGTATTTTTGATGCGCTCAATGACATCAGAAATTTGGAAACTGCCATTCGCTCCTGTAAAAAAGAGGGCGGGCACGCCCAAGTCGCAATTTCCTACACCACCGGACCTGTTTTTGATATTCCTTACTATGTGGATTATGCAAAGCGCATTCAAGAAGCCGGCGCCGATTCCATTTGCATCAAGGATATGGCGGGGCTGTTAACTCCTTACGGCACATATGATTTGGTGAAAGCATTGAAAGAGGAAGTTGAGATTCCGATTCAGTTGCATTCTCACTATACTTCGGGGCTTGCCTCTATGGTGCTTTTAAAAGGTATTGAAGCGGGCGCCGATGTGGTGGATACCGCTATGTCGCCCTTGGCACTCGGCACTTCTCACCCGGCAACCGAATCGATGGTTGCCGCCTTGAAAGGCACCGAATACGATACCGGTTTGGATTTGGTAGCGCTTTCCAAAATCCGCGAATATGTCGATACTTTGCGCCAAAAGTATTTGGACAGCGGTTTGCTCAACCCCAAGATGCTTGCCGTTGATGCGAAAACACTGCTTTACCAGGTACCGGGCGGTATGCTTTCCAATTTGGTCTCACAGCTTGCACAAGCCGGAAAATCCGACAAGTTTGAAGAAGTGCTCGCTGAGGTGCCGCGTGTGCGCAAGGATGCCGGTTACCCGCCGCTTGTAACACCTTCCAGCCAAATTGTCGGTACCCAGGCTGTATTTAATGTTATTACGGGTGAACGCTACAAAATGGTGACCAAAGAGTTTAAGGATTTGGTTGCCGGAAAATACGGCAAAACACCGATTGAAATTGATCCGGCATTTCGCGACAAGATTTGCGGTGATGCCGAGATTATCACCTGCAGACCGGCTGATTTAATTGAGCCGGAGTTAGATAAGCTGCGCTCTCAATTAGATATTCGCTATGTCACCCAAGAAGAGGATGTGCTGTCCTATGCACAGTTTGACCAGGTGGCAATGAAATTCTTTGAAAACAGATTGCAGAAACAACAGCAGGCAGATGCTCCGCAAGAGGATAGTGCGGCGCCTGCAAACTTCACAGTAACAATTAACGGAAAGGCATTCGATGTATCCGTCGAATAACAGAGAACATGATAAAAAGTATGACTGGCTACGGCAGAGGGCAGGCTGTTAGCGAAGGGTTGGATATTTCTTTTGAGATAAAAAGTGTTAATCACCGCTATTTTGAGTTTTCCTCAAGAGTACCTCGTTCGTATGCATTTTTGGAAGAAAAACTCAAAGCATTTGTCAAATCGCAGGTTTCTCGCGGTAAGATTGAGTGCTATTTGCACATTGTAGAAGTGGAAGCCGAAGCAGCGGATGTAACGGTCAATAAACCGCTTGCACAGGGGTATTTAAAAGCGCTGAGCGAATTGGAACAGGAATATGACTTGCGCAACGATATTTCCGTCATGCAAATCGGCAGATTGCCGGAGGTTTTGACTGTCAAAAAAGCCGAGGCGGATGAAGATGCCGTTTGGCACGCCGTGATGCCCGTGGCGCAGCAGGCGCTGAATCGCTTTATTGCCATGCGTGAAAAAGAGGGCGAAAAGCTCAAAGAGGATGTGCTCTCACGAGGGGAAGCAATTTTGGCAAAGGTTGCTTTTATTGAAGAGCGCTCTCCGCAGACCGTCAAAGAATATACCGAGCGTTTAAGCGAGCGCATTAAAGAAGTGCTTGCTGATACCACGATTGATGAAGCCCGCATTTTAACGGAAGCTGCCATTTTTGCGGATAAGGTTGCCGTTGCGGAAGAAACCGTGCGCCTGCGCTCCCACATTGCGCAGCTTGGCGACATGCTCGAAGGCGATGAAGCTGTTGGCAGAAAGCTGGACTTCTTAGTGCAGGAAATGAACCGTGAGGCAAACACAATCGGCTCTAAGTGTCAGGATGTCAATGTCACTAAAAAGGTTCTGGATATTAAATCCGAAATTGAAAAAATAAGAGAACAGATTCAAAACATCGAATAAAGGAAAAGGGTATGAGATTAATCGGAATCGGTTTTGGCAATATGGTGAATGCGGAGCGTATTATCGCCGTTGTTTCTCCCGATTCCAACCCGATGAAGCGCATGATTGCCACCGGGAAGGAAAACGGGATGCTCATCGATGCAACGCAAGGCAGAAAAACCAAATCCGTTATTTTAATGGATAGTGACCATATTGTATTATCATATTTAAGTGTGGAAAACATCGATGCAAAAATCGGGCAGGAGGTGCATTATGAAGGGTAAAATCGTCGTTATTTCCGGACCTTCCGGTTGCGGAAAAGGCACAGTCATTGCAAAGCTGCTGGACAGAGACAGTTCGCTCAAACTCTCTGTGTCCATGACAACGAGAGAGCCGCGACCGAATGAAGCCAGCGGCAGAGAGTATTACTTTGTTTCGCGCGAGGAATTTGAAAAGCGCATTGCAGCGGGCGATTTGCTGGAGTACACGGTGTATAATGAGAATTATTACGGCACACCGAAAACCGAATTAAGCAAAGCGCAAGAGCAAGGAACGGATATTTTGCTCGATATCGAAATTGAAGGTGCGGAAAATGTGAGAAAATCTGCGCCCGATAACTTGATAACAATTTTTCTGGCACCGCCTTCCTTTGAGGAATTAAGAAGGCGCTTAACCCTGCGCGGCACCGAAGACCCGGAAGTCATTGAGCGCCGCCTTGCAAGGGCTGAGAAAGAGCTTGCCGAAAAGGATAAGTATGACTATGTGGTCATCAACGATGACTTGGAAAGCACGGTTGATGAACTCTATTATATTATTAAAAACAAATAATATAGCAGCTGCTATATGACATAAGAAAGGAAAAGAAAGTATGTTAAATCCGAATTTAGATTCCATTTTAGAAGGAAATGCGCGCTATTCACTGGTGATTGCCACGGCAAAGAGAGCCAGAGAAATTTCCAATGAAGCGCTTGAAAAAGGGGAAATCATTACCGAAAAGCCGGTTTCCCTTGCTTTAGATGAGTTTATTCAGGGCTCCAGAGAAATTGAGGCGAAGAAATAAGCATGGCACAATTAGCTGCCGTTGCCTTAGATAACACCACATACAGCTTTGACAAGCTGTATGATTACCTGGTTCCCGCAGCTCTTGCCGCACAGGCATTTGAAGGGTGCAGGGTACTGGTGCCGTTTGGCAGAGGAAACGCCAAGCGGCAGGGGGTGATTATTCGCTTGTTTGAGGGCGACAGTGCGCACAAAAAAGAAATCACTCTGCTCTTAGATAAACAGAACTATCTCGGTTCCGAGATGCTTTCCATTATCTCTTTTTTGAAAAATCGGTATTTTTGCACCTATTTTGATGCACTCAAAACCGTTTTGCCGAAGGGGATGAACTACCGCACCGATGCAGTCTATTTTGCGCTCAAAGAGAAAGAAAGCGAAATCGACTGCCTTGAGGCGGAAGAAAAAAATGTTTATTTATACCTCTTAAAAAGGGAAACGCCGCAAAGTGAAAAAAGCATTTTGAAAGCGTTTGCGCTCTCTGCGCAGAACCGCACACTGGATTCGCTTCTAAAAAAAGGCTTTATTCTGCGCGACAATCAAGCGGACCGCAACATGAAGGATGCAACGCAGAAAATGTTGCGCTTTCTTTTGAGTGAAGAGGAGTATGCTCTGAAAAGACCGACATTGAGTAAAAAGCAACAGCTTGTTGCCGATATGCTCAAGGATGTCGGCAGCGCTTCACTCAAAGAAATTATGTATTTTTGCTCCGTGACCAAAGCGGTTCCCGATGTGCTGGTCAGAAAAGGGATTGCTCTTTATTATGACCAGGAAATCTACCGCACCTTCCAAAAAAGCGATGCACCGCTGCAGAATGCGCCGATTGAACTCAGTGCCGTGCAGCAAAAAGCCTACGATAAAATTGTTAACGCCTATCATCAAAAAGCGATGTGTGCATTGCTCTACGGTGTCACCGGTTCCGGCAAAACGCAGGTCTATTTGAAGTTGATTGATAAAACCGTAGCGCAGGGAAAATCGGTTATTGTCATGGTGCCGGAAATATCGCTGACTGCTCAAACCTTACAGATTTTCAGAAAGCGATATGGAGATTTGGTGGCAATTTTTCATTCGCGCTTATCTGTCTCACAGCGTATGGAGGAGTGGAAACGCGCAAAGGAAGGCACTGCCAAAATCGTGGTGGGTACGCGTTCTGCCGTCTTTGCTCCCGCTGCCGATTTAGGGCTGATTATTATTGATGAAGAGCAGGAACATACCTATAAATCGGAAATGAGCCCGCGCTATAACGCTTTGGAGGTTGCCAAGTATCGCTGTGTATACCACCAATGCATGCTGGTGCTTTCCAGCGCAACACCTTCGGTTGAGGATTTCACCAAGGCAAAGAACGGCACTTACCTTTTAGCCGAAATACCGGAGCGCTACGGAAACGCTATTTTACCGGAAGTGATGATGGTGGATATGCGCGAGCAAAAGGATGAGCTCGGTATGCAGCGCATTATCAGCACAACGCTTGCAGCGCAACTGCAAAAGAATTTTGAAAACGGCGAGCAGTCCATTTTACTGCTCAATCGCCGCGGCTTTTACACCTTTATCAGTTGCACGGCTTGCGGCGAAGTGTTTACATGCCCGCATTGCAGCGTTTCGATGACCTATCACAAAGCAAACCGGCGCTTGATGTGCCATTTCTGCGGCTATTCCGTTTCACCGGATACGGAGTGCCCGCATTGCCATGAAAAATCTCTTTCTCAAAGCGGTTACGGTACGCAGAAAATCGAAACCGAGCTGCAAACAATTCTTCCGCAGGCACGCGTGCTGCGCATGGATGCCGATACAACTATGAAAAAGTTTTCGCATGAGCAAATGCTCGAAGCTTTTGCAGCGGGAGAATATGATGTGCTTATCGGCACGCAAATGGTGGCAAAGGGGTTAGATTTTCCCAATGTTACCTTAGCTGCCGTGGTGAATGCCGACAGAGGGCTGTATAACTTTGATTACCGCTGTAGTGAAAACACCTTTGATTTGGTCACACAGGTGGTCGGCAGGAGCGGCAGAGGCGATAAAAAGGGGAGAGCGATTATTCAGACCTCAACCCCGGAAAATCCGATTTTGCGCCTTGCTGCAAAGCAGGATTATGCAGCGTTTTATGAAACGGAAAATCAAATTCGCGAGTTGATGATTTACCCGCCTTACTGTGATTTGTGCTTAATTGCATGCATTGCGCCGAGTGAAGCGACTGCCGCGGGCGCTGCAGCATTTTGCTTTCAAACCGTTAAGCGCTTAAATCAAACGGATTACAGCGATTTAAAGATAATGATTTTAGGACCTTCTCCGGCAGCGTTGGTGAAGGCTAATAATAAATACAGATACAGGCTGATTATCAAATGTAAGAATTCACCGCGCTTTCGGCAGATGATTGACACGTTGCTCAAAAGCGCATGTGAACAAAAACAGTATAAGAGAACAAACTTCATTGCGGATATAAATCCGGTAGATATTATGTAGAACCGTTTTATCTGCGATAGAAAGGTACAGCAATGGGAATACGAAATATTGTGAAGGTCGGTGATGACATTCTGCGCAAAAAATCCCGCAGGGTGGAAAAATTTGATGCCAGGCTTCATAAATTAATTGATGATATGAAAGATACCATGTATAAATCCGAAGGCGTGGGGCTTGCCGCAGTGCAGGTCGGCGTGCTCAGGCGGGTTGTTGTCATCGACTGCGGTGACGGGGTATTGGAACTTGTCAATCCCGAAATCACCAAATCCGAGGGTGAGCAGGAAGAAGTGGAGGGTTGCCTTTCGGTGCCCGGCAGAAACGGTATTACCAAGCGCCCGATGAAGGTGACTGTCAAAGCACAGGATAGAGACGGTAATTGGTGTGTCTACCAAGGCGAGGGATTAAAGGCAAGGTGCTTTTGCCACGAGCTTGACCATTTGGAAGGTATCCTTTTTACTGACAATATGCTGCAAGAGGTTAAGATTGAATGTGCAGAATAGTTTTTATGGGAACGCCGGATTTTGCTGTTCCTTCTCTTCAAAAATTAGTTGATAAGGGTTATGAAATCCCGCTGGTGGTTTCGCAACCGGATAAGCCGCGCGGCAGAAGCAAACAGCTTGTGATGCCGGAAGTCAAAGCGCTTGCCGTTGCCTGCGGGTTAGCGGTTTACCAACCGCAGACGCTCAGGAGCGAAGAAGCTGTGCAAAGAATTGCCGGTTGTCAGCCGGATTATTTGGTTGTTGCCGCATATGGCAAGATTTTGCCGAAAGCAGTGCTGGACATTCCGAAAAAGGCGTGCATCAATGTGCACGGTTCACTCCTTCCGCAATACCGCGGCGCCGCCCCGATTCAATGGGCTGTGCTTAACGGTGATACCGTGACAGGCGTGACCACCATGTTAATGGGTGAAGGCTTGGACACCGGCGATATGTTATTGAAAAAGCAGGTGAGAATCGCCGAAAATGAAACGGCGGCGGAGCTCTTTGACAGGCTTGCCGATTTAGGTGCGGATTTACTGCTTGAAACGCTCGAACAATTCGATGCCATTATTCCGCAACAGCAGGATGAGGCGTTGGCAACCTATGCGCCGATGATTGATCGCTCCTTGTGTGCCATTGATTGGAATGCCTCTGCACAGGTGATTCACAATAAAGTCAGAGGGCTTGCCGGTTGGCCGGTAGCGCAAACCGTTTTAAACGGTAAAAATGTAAAAATACACGCCGGATTGCTTGCAGGAACAAGCGAGCAAGCACCGGGAACAGTCATAGAAAATCGCAAAAAATTAGTGATTGCTTGCGGGGAAGGAAGTGCATTTGAAATCACATCTCTCCAATTAGAGGGAAAAAAGAGAATGCCGGCCGATGCCTTTTTATTGGGTCATCCGTTGGCAATTGGCGAAAGGTTGGGCTAATTATGTACTTTGGCGGTTACGGCTATTATTCAAGCGGCATGCAGAGTAGAGAGGATTTGATTTGGCAGATACTGCTGCTGGTCATTCCGCTACTGCTGTGCTTTGGTGCGCAAATTCTTATCAAATCTCGTTATAGAAAGTATTCCGGCATCTTTAACAAGAGGAATCTCACCGGTGCGCAGGCAGCGTATGAATTGCTGCGCGCAAACGGGGTTAACAATGTGCAGATTATGCGCGTTGCAGGAGAAATGACCGACAACTACAACCCGAAAACAAACACCATTAACCTTTCGGAAGGGGTTTATGATTCCACCTCTATTGCCGCAATCGGCATTGCCTGCCACGAAGCAGGGCACGCTTGTCAATATGCGGAAAACTATTTTCCTATCAAAATCAGAGCAAAGGTTATACCGGCTGCCAATATCGGTTCAAGCATCGGTTTGCCGCTGTGTATGCTCGGAATCATTTTTTCCTCTTTCAGTTTTCTATTTTATATCGGTATTATCCTTTATGCGGCGGTGCTGCTGTTTCAGTTTGCGACATTACCGGTTGAGTTTAACGCTTCCTCGCGTGCACTCAAAACAATTCAAAGCAGCCAATTATTGGATGAACAGGAATATCCCGGCGCGAAAGCGGTTTTGAGAGCTGCCGCATTAACCTATGTGGCATCGATGGCATCCACTTTATTTACGATTATCCGGCTGGTACTCATCAGCGGCAGAAGAAGACGATGACAGCAAGACAATGTGCTTTTTCACTGCTTTTAAAGCTGAAAAAAAGCGGTGCGTATTCTAACATACTCTTAGACAGTCAGCTTAAGCAAAGTGCGCTTTCCGAACAGGATAAGGCATTTGCAACGGCACTCTTTTACGGCGTTTTGGAGAAGCAGATATTTTTAGATTATCAGCTATGTTTAGTCTTAAAACAGCCGATAAAAAAACTGCGTGATGAAGTGCTTATTGCGCTTCGTTTAGGTGTTTACCAACTGCTGCTGATGGATAAAGTGCCGCAAAGCGCCGCCATCAACGAGAGTGTAAAATTAGTCAAAAAGAACCGGTGCGCTTATGCGGCGGGCTTTGTCAACGCCTGCCTGCGCAGTGTGCAGAGAAACGGTGTAATGCTGCCTGAGAAAACGGCGGAGAATTACGAGAGTGTGAAATATGCCATGCCGCAACATCTGATTGATTTGTGGCGGGCAGATTACGGCAGGGAAACCTGTTCGGCGCTGTTGGAGTCTTTAAGCCAAAAGCCGAAAACCGTTATTCGTGTCAACACCTTGCTTACGGATATTGATGCGCTCGCGACAGAATTAATACAAGCCGGTATCTGTGTTGAAAAAGACAGTCGCTGCGAGCAAGCGCTTGTGCTCGAAAAAACGGGTGCCATTGCTTCTTTGCCTGCTTTTAAAGAAGGTAAATTTCATGTGGAAGATACGGCGGCACAAATGGCGGCTCTGTTGCTGGAGGCACAAGCCGGAGAGCGTGTGTTAGATGTTTGCGCTGCTCCCGGCGGCAAAGCGTTTACCATCGCCGAGCAAATGGGCAGCGGTAAACTGCTTGCCTGTGATATTTATGAAAGCAGGGTTTCCCTGATTCAAAAAGGCGCAGAGCGCTTGCAGATTCCGTTTATTCAAACCTTGGTGCAGGATGCGTGCTGTTTTAACAGCGCACTCGGTGTGTTTGACAGGGTGTTTTGTGATGTGCCCTGTTCCGGACTCGGTATTATGCGCCGCAAACCCGAAATTCGCTATAAGAGCATAGAAGAAATAGAGGCTTCGAGCGCTTTGCAGCTGAAAATTTTAACAACTGCATTTGGCTATTTGAAGCAGGGCGGCAGGTTGGTGTATTCCACTTGCACACTACATAAGGCGGAAAATGAGGCGGTCATTGAAGCTTATTTAAAAGAGCACCCCGCTGAATTGCTGTTCCAAAAAACATATTTCCCGCATATTGAGCACACGGATGGCTTTTTTGCGGCGGTATTAAAAAAGAATGAACAATAAAAAGGACATTAAGTCTCTGACACTTTCAGAGCTTGAAGCGGAATTCACAGCGCTCGGGTTGCCGAAATTTCGCGCTTTGCAGGTGTTTGAATGGCTGCAGGTGCGCGGCGTGACTGCGTTTGGGGAAATGACAAATCTTTCCAAAGCGTTGCGCGCGCAATTAGAGGAGCAATACCGCATACCCTATGCCGCAATTGAAAGAAAACTGGTTTCACAAATTGATGGCACGGTAAAGTATCTCTTTGCGCTTGAAGACGCTCAAACGATTGAAAGTGTTGTCATGCACTATAAATACGGCTACACCATTTGTGTATCTACTCAGGTGGGCTGCAAAATGGGCTGTAAGTTTTGCGCCTCGACTCTCAACGGTTGTGTGCGCAACCTGGCAGCGAGCGAAATTCTCAGCCAGATTCACGCGGCACAGAATGACTTGGGCATTCGCATTTCCCATGTAGTGCTCATGGGAATGGGAGAGCCTCTCGATAACTTTGAAAACGTTGTGCGCTTTTTGGACTTGGTCAGTTTTGAGAGAGGTTTGAATATCTCGGCAAGAAACATTTCGCTTTCTACCTGCGGCATTGTGCCTAAAATTGAAGCACTTGCCGCGCAGAAAAGGCAAATCACATTGTCCGTGTCGCTGCACGCGCCCAATGATGCGATTCGGGATGCGATTATGCCGGTGAATCATAAGTGGAATATTGAGCAGCTAATGAAGGCTTGCCGCAATTATGCGCACATGACTTCCAGGCGCATCAGTTTTGAATACACAATGATGAAGGGCATCAATGACAGTGACAGCTGTGCAAATGAATTAGGGCGTTTATTAAAAGGAATGCTGGCACATGTCAATTTAATCCCGGTCAATACAGTTGAAGAAAATTCTTTTCATAAAAGCGATCAATCGCAGATTCGTCACTTTATGGAAATTTTAAATCAATATGGTGTCGGTGCAACTGTCAGAAGAACATTGGGTTCCGATATTAACGCTTCTTGCGGGCAGCTGCGGCGCGCGGCAAACAGCGCACCGGCGACATCAAAGGAGGTATCAATTTGAGAGTAGCAGGTATCTCTGATGTAGGCAAAGTCAGGTTAAATAATGAAGATTGCCTCTTATTCGGAGAATTGAGTAATGCGGCGTATGCAATTGTGTGCGACGGTATGGGGGGCGCGGAAGGCGGCGAAATCGCCAGCCGCATCGCTGTTGAGACCATACAAAGCCAAATTGAAAATGCGTATTCGCCGAAAATGAGCGTGGCAGCGATGGAACGCATGCTCTTGTCGGCGTTCACCGCAGCCAATTACAAAGTCTATGAGTATGCGCAAGCAAACGCGTTAATGGGCATGGGGACAACCGCTGTGGCAGCTATTATGACCGATACATGCTGTATCATCGCGTATGTCGGCGATTCGCGCGCATACATTCTCGGCGAGGAAATACGGCAGTTGACGGTTGACCACACCTATGTCAATGAATTGTATAAGCTCGGAGAGATAACCAAAGAGGAAATGGAAACCGACCCGAGAAAGAATATTATTACACGGGCGCTTGGTGTCGGCGAAGAGGTATTGGTAGATTCGCTGACGGAAGATGTTGCCGAGGGAGATACAATTCTTCTGTGCTCCGACGGGCTGACAAACTGTTTAAGTGACCCGGATATATTAGATATTTACCATTCACACAGCTTTGAAGATGCTTCACAAATCATGGTGGATAAAGCAAATGAAAACGGCGGTGTAGATAACATAACGGTTGCATTGATTCTAAACGAGGAGGCGTAAAGATGGACAATTATGTAGGAAAAAGAATTGACGGAAGGTATGAAATCCAAGAGGTAATCGGTGTAGGCGGAATGGCTGTTGTCTACAAAGCATACGATACGATTGATGACAGAACGGTTGCCGTTAAAATATTAAAGGAAGAATACTTGGCAAATGAGGAATTCAGGCGTAAGTTTAAGAATGAATCCAAGGCGATTGCCATTTTAAATCATCCGAACATTGTCAAGGTGTTTGATGTCAGCTTTGGCGAGAGAATTCAGTACATCGTCATGGAATATGTGGACGGTATTACCCTCAAGGAATACATAAACGAGCAGGGTTTTATCGGCTGGAAGGAAGCGGTGCATTTTGAGGCACAGCTTTTGCAGGCGCTGCAGCACGCCCATGATAAAGGCATCATTCACAGGGATATCAAACCGCAAAACATTATTTTATTGCAGGATGGTACCATTAAAGTGGCAGACTTCGGTATTGCCCGCTTTGCCCGCTCCGAAACAAAAACCATGACAAACGGTGCCATCGGTTCCGTGCATTACATCAGCCCCGAGCAGGCAAGGGGTGATTACACCGATGAAAGGGCAGACTTGTATTCTGCCGGTGTTGTGCTCTATGAAATGATTACCGGAAAGGTACCTTTCAATGCGGACAGTGCGGTTTCCATTGCGATTATGCAGCTGCAAAAGGAAGCGGAAATTCCCAGCAGAATCAACGCTTCTATCCCGAAGGGTATCGAGCAGATTACCATGCACGCCATGCAGAAAAATCCCAAGGAAAGGTATCAGAGCGCTGCGGAAATGCTGATGGATTTAAAGGAAATTTCCGCTAATCCCAATGCTGTCTTCCCTTATCAATACAATACGGGCGAGCCGTATGCACCGAAAGACGATGTGCAGGACAGCTTAGATGAACAGAATTTAGTCGTTTTGCTTGAGAGAGAAGAGGACCTGGAAGCAGACGAATTAGTCGGCAAGAAAAGTGATGAATACTACCGTGAAAAATACGGAACGCCGAAAACAAAGACCGAAAAAGAACCTATGGATAAAAAGAAGAAGGTCGCTATTATTGTCGGCGTCAGTGTCGGCGTAATAGCACTCATTGCCGTGCTTTGTATCATTCTCTTTGGCGGCGAAAAAATCACGGTTCCGAAATTTGTCGGCATGAACTATAATGAAGAAATTGCGAAGTATGTCAAGGAAGATACTTATGACGACGGTAAAGTCAAATGCAAAATCAAGCTCGAATACACAGATGATTTGGAGAAATATGCCGATTTTGAAACCGGTCAGGTTGTGTTCCAATCTCCCGAAGCCGGCTTTAAAATGAAGTCCTCCAAAACCGTCACCTTAACCATTCTTTCCTCGAGTGAGGGCACAAAGATTCCCGATATTGTCGGCATGACAAAGGATGCGGCTCAAATTGAGTTGAAATCCAAAGGATTCAAGAACTACAGCTTTGAAGAAAAACCGAGTAAAGATATTGCAGCAGGGAATGTCATCAGCACATCACCGAAAGTCGGCACGAAAGTGGATAAGCAGACAAAAATTATCGTTTATATCAGCTCGGGTTCTTCCTTCAGCATGCCGAATGTCGTTGGCATGAGCAAAGCCGATGCGGAAAAATTCCTTGCGGATTACAACATGACGATTTCCTACGAAAAGGTGGACAGCGAAAAGGCGAAGGATACGGTTTTGGAACAATCCATTGCAGCCGGCTCGAAGACAAATATCGGCGATTCCGTAACTTTGACCATTTCTTCCGGCAATGAACCGACAACGACTACCACAACAACGGAAACCACTACCCAGGCGCAAGAAAAGCAAGTGGGTGTGAGCATTTCTCTGCCGACCGAAAACGGCATGGGCGAAGTTGGCGGCGACGGCAACATGAAGATTTATTTAGACAATGTGTTGGTTGATGATGAAACCGTTAAGTGCAACGGGCGCGTTTATACCTTCACGGTTACCGGCGCTTCCGGCACAAAAGAGTTAAGCGCGGAGGTCGATGGCAGTGAGGTTATGTCCTGCATCGTGAATTTCGATAACGGAACTTATTCTTAATAGACAAACTCACAGCAGAATGCGCAGGCGATTGATTGAAAGCCAATCAATCGCCGCCGCTTTTTCAAGAGCTGTAAAAACACACTTGTTTCAGGAGTATTCATGGATAGAATTGTAAAAGGAATCGGCGGGTTCTACTACATTCGAACCGATGCGGGCATTGTGGAATGTAAAGCGAGGGGACACTTTAGAAATAAAAATATGAAACCCTTTATCGGCGACTATGTCAGCATCAGTATCAATGACAAGGCGGAGAATACGATTGACCAAATCCATCCGCGCAAAAACGCATTGATTCGCCCGCCTGTTTCCAATATTGACCAACTGTTAATTGTGGCAAGTATGGTGACACCGGCACCGAACACCTATGTGATTGATAAGCTGTGTGCCGTGTGTGAACTCAAAGAGATTGAACCGATTATTGTTTTTAATAAAACAGATGTAAAAAGCGGCGAATCGCTTGCACAAATTTACCAAAATGCCGGTTTTGTTTCTTTTTGCGTGAGCGCAAAAACAGGGGAGGGAATTGACAGAATCAAAGCTTTACTGCAAGGAAAAACCACTGTCTTTACCGGTAATTCCGGTGCCGGAAAATCCTCTATTCTTAACAAAATTGAACCTTCGCTTGCTTTACAAACCGGCGAAGTGAGCCAAAAGCTCGGCAGAGGCAGGCATACGACAAGGAGCTGCGAAATCTTTTCGGTATGCGGCGGTGAGGTTGTCGATACCCCCGGCTTCTCCTCTTTGGAAATCGAGCGGCTGCATTCTATTTTAAAAGAAGATTTGCCGTACTGTTTTCGCGAGTTTGAGCCGTATTTACAGCAGTGCAAATTTACCTCCTGTGCCCACATAAAGGAAAAGGATTGTGCGGTGCGCCAAGCGCTTGAAGACGGCAAGATTATGCCTTCTCGTTACGAAAGCTATCAAATGCTGTATGAAGAGATTAAACATATCAAAGAATGGGAAATCAAATGATTGATTTCACCTAAAACACCACCATTGCATAGAATAGGACAGATTGAGAATTCAATCGGTTCTGACACATGGCATTGGTGGTGTTTTTTTGAGAAGGTGTGTACCTAAAATTTGCTTAGTGATTCCGGCAGTTGCGTTCGGTATGGTTTTGGCATGGTGCATGCCGCAAAAGCTGTTATTGGTTCTGCTTTCTTTGCTGCTGATTGTGTTAGGTGTTGTGTTAATCATCAAAAAATAACCGCACGGCGGAATGGGTGGAGGTACTATGCAAGTTGTCGTTTGGAAAAGCCCGAAGGCACTCGGCTCTATATTAAGATTGGTTTTCGGGATCAAGAAGAGTAACGATTGAGTTGCAGTCAAAGAGCAGGCACAAAAATGCCTGCTCTTTGCATATTTGTGCTGTTGCTTTCATATGCTTAAATGAAATCAAATAGGAGAGTCAGACAGATGAATACTATCAATCGAACCAACTACAATACCAATGAAACTTTATGGGAAAACAGTGCGGAACAAAGCCTGGATTTAGAAATCAACTTGCCGGAATACTGCGGTGATATTACGAAGATTTTGCAGTGCTTTGCTTTTCCGCATATTCATTCCTGTTCGCAATCGGCTGAAAACCTTCAAATTGAAGGGGAGGTCTTAGTGCGGGTGCTATATGTCAGTGAAGGAGAAATCTTTTCCTATGAACAGGCGCAGGCATTCTCAAAAAAGATGGAATGCAGGGATAGCACCATCGGTGCCGTGGCGGATTTATCGACCTATGTGCAGTACATCAACAGCAGGGCAACAGGCTCCAGAAAAATAGAGGTACATGGTGCGTTTGTGATTGTTGCAAAGCTTTCCGCCTGCAAAGAATCAAGTGTGATTGAAAGCATTGAAGAAGCTGATGTGCAAATGGACAAAGACAGTTTGAGCGCCTGTTCTGCAAGAGGCAGTGCTGCGGCAACGGTCAATGTGGCGCAGGTCATAGATATCGGAACCGACAAAGCGCCGATGAAAAGCATCATTCGCAATACCGCCGTTGCGGAAATTGTGGAAACCAAGCAGGTTGCCGGAAAGATTTTGATTAAAGGGGAACTGAAAGTTAAAACGCTTTATAAGAGCGAAGAAAACACGGTGGAATCGATTGAAAATGTGCTGGCGCTTTCTCAGATTATGGATATTGACGGTATGGATGAAAACAGTACGGTTGATATCAAACTGCAATTATCCTCTTTGGATGTGTTCATCAAACCCAGTGCATTAGGGAATATGAGCCTGTTAGATTTGCAGGCAGCGGTGAACATCTATGTCTGTGCCTATAATTGCATAGATTTTCCGGTATTAAAAGATGTGTATTCTACCGAATATGCTTGTAACTGCACCTTCAAAGAGGTGTGTGTGGATAAAATCCTCTCCACGCTTTCCAAGAATTATTTGCATTCATTTACCGTGGACTCTCTTGGCGATATCGCGAAGGTGATTGATGTTTGGTGTGAGGATATTCGCGCTAAAGCCTGCGAGCAGGAGCAGCAGTTGGTGATTACCGGCACTTTGTGTGCATATGTTCTTTACGAAAATTTAGATGGGGTCATTCAATTAAAGTCTGCGGAGAGTGAGTTTTCTTTTACCGAACCCTTGGGAGAAGTTTCGAAAGTGAAGTGTTCTCCGGAAGCGGTACTCTCGGGGTGCGATTATGTCATTCGAGAGAACGGCGTGGAGGTGCGCGCGGATATTCACGTTAAAGCGATGATTTTTGACTGTATCAGTCAAAAGGTTATCGATGATATTACTATGGAGGAAACGCCTCTTTTGCGCAACAACTCGCTATTTATTTTCTACGCCCACAGCGGCGAAAGGCTTTGGAATATTGCCAGCAAGTTTAAAACCACTGTCACTGCCATTCAAAAAGAGAATAAAATTGAAAAAGAGGTTTTGGAGGAAGATAAACCGCTATTAATTTGGGGATAGAAAGGGTGCACTTTTAGGTGAGTTCCCGTAACGAAGTTTGGTTTTTGCGTTGTATTTTCATCCGCCTAAGTGATAAAATTTCCCTTGAATACGGCAAGTATGCAAGAAAAATTTTCTCCCTTATTCGAATAAAACTACTTAGCAAAAACTGCTATGCACCCTAAA
>JAFRLX010000050.1 GCA_017430965.1 Clostridia bacterium
ACAGCGCAGCGTCTGAAAATTTCTGCAGCTTCGCAGTTTAGGGGGGAATCCAAAGGGGTCATAGAGATGAATGAAAAGACTACATCTTTCTTTGCAAATTCGATGTTTTTAAAAACCTATGTCCCCTTTCGGTCGTTTCAACTTAGAACCCAATCGAAAGGGTTCTAAGCGACTTTTTGCTTACTTTTGGTGTCGCTACAAAAGTAAGTGCCCGTGCGGCATGAGCACAAAGAAAAAATAAAATGAATTTCGATTTGCGTTTTGTTCACCGTTATTATTGCTAAAGCCGTTTTAACTCCCCCGGTAAAACCGGGGGTTTATGTCTTAGCTTAAGACCAATTAAAAACAATATCCCAAAGCCTGCGAGCTTTGGGATTTGTTTTTGAAAAAACGAATTACCGCTGTCTGTTTCCCTGCGGAGCGTTGGGGCATTCGCCTTCATAATCCATCGGCGTATCACAGCCGCAGGTATTGCAGGAGCCGCTGCTTTGCGGGAAGAATTCTTCGAGCGGAAAGTCAAAACTTCTGAACACATCACAGGGACTGTCGCTGCCTGCGTTACACTCTTTTTCGGGCACGGCAAATTCATAAGACGGCAGGGTTACCTGCGCAGCTCTGCTCAGCTGCATAATCGAAAACAGACCAAGCGTTGCCACTATCTTTCTCTCCCCTGCATTTTGCGCTAAGTCTCCGCCGAGCGCTTCGTTCACTGCTTCGGGAATCTGCACACAGCTCGGGAACTGATTGTTCACAATCTCGCAGCCCAGGAGCATCGGGTTCATTGCCTGCACCTTGGCAACCGGCTCGGTAACGGATGAAGGCAGTGTCGATGTATCGGCGCTGCTGAACGTGTTGACTTGACCGGAAGCACCGTAGAGCATTGAGCGCTTGGTAAAAGTGCAAACACCCTGCATGGAATCGGGTGTTCCGGAACCGGGCTGGTAAACATCTACATCAACCGTAAAGTAATAGGTTGCTTCAACGGCATAGCAGCCGCGGTTATAAGAAACCTCATCTACATCCACATAGGCGGTCAGAATATCTGCATTCGTGGCTTTGACAGAGCAAGCCGTTTCAATGAGCGGCGCATCATCGGCAGGAAAGACCACTTCAAGGTTTTCCAAACAATCTCTGTCGGCGCAAGAATCGTAAATTCTTGTGATATCGGCACTGATGGCTCTGTCGCATTGCCTTTCGCAGCAATTCCCACCGCCTGCAGCACTGCCTCTATTGTTTCTGTTAGGCATTCTTTTTCCTCCTTATTAGCATTAAAGCAAGACAAATACTGTCTATCGCTTCAATGTTATTGTATGAAGGAAAGCGAAAAAATGTGAGAAACAATGCGCCACGCGCACTGTTTCTCACATTTTACTATACACTTGATTTCATTTTTTCAGCCTTCAACGAAACAACAAGTTCCGACATGTCGCGGTTTTTGAACAGTGCCCGACATTTATTAAGTACTGTAAATCAAAATGCACGGTGTTTTCCGATATCAATCAAATCGGGCATTATTTTACTTTGGTTTTCTTTCTTCCGAAAAGAAAGCCGAAATATCGATTAAAAAGAAAGATGATCGGTACCATTATCTGCATTGTCAGCACAAACAACAATACTTCTACGGCAGGATGATACAGCAGCGACTGCAAATTTATATATTTGAAAAGGATAGGATAAGCAAACGAGGTGAAATAATAATGGGTTATCAAGATAATAATGCTGTTTTTGCCGAAGAATAGCAATACTTTCTTTATTTTGTTCAAAAATTTCGCGTTGTCAATAAAGTTTGAAAGGATAAACAATGCCGCAATCCCCAATAATGCGTTACAAATAAAGAGATACGGCTTTGCATACATACAACGATGCATATCTACCGTTCCGTTTAAATACGTTAAGAAAACGAAAAGACCCGATAATACAACAGCAGCGATAATTATAAAAGCTTTTCTCTTTTGATACTGTTTGGAAACAAGCTGAAATACATCTTTGCAATAAAAACCAATGCCGAAAAACATCATTCCGGGTATCGTTTGGAAAAAGATAATACGATTGTCATATGTAAAATAATTTTGCAAAAAAACAAAGGCAACGCTTATCACTATGACAGTCGTGAGTATGATATGAAATAGCGTATTGTTCTTAATTTGCGCAACAAAGCTATAGAAAAGTTTGATTAACATAATCGAGAATAAAAACCATATCGGTCCGTTTATTGCTGTGCTGCCTAAACCGATAACGGCTTTTAAGGATTGAATCATCAAATCCTTCATACTTCCTTCGGCTTGCAGTTTGATGAGGATAAGCATCAGTAAAAAATCAACTGCTATTATTACAACATATGGTCGATATAAACTATCAAATATTTTTTTAATGCTTTTTATTGACAAACTCCTTTTGGCAGTCATACCCGAAAGTAAGTAAAACAAAGGCATGTGGAAAGCATAAATCAGCTGGTGTTGTTTCTCGCTCACAAGATGGCCAAGGACTACGAGAAGAATTCCCAGCCCTTTCATAATGTCAATATAATCGATTCTGACAGTTTTCTTTTCCATCACTCATTCCTCACACAAAACAGTTATTCCGTTCAAAAAACAAACTTTTCATCATATTTTTATTTATTATTCAATCTTTAATGAACTGTTTTTTCAGAAATAAACGACAAAATTATAAAACAGATTTTTTTAAATGTCAAATAAGTGTAAAACATTCCGGCTATTCTACACTGAAAATGTACCGAAATGAATGGAAAACTGCATCGTAAAGACCATTCTGCCAACGGCAGAAGAGAAACCCTGTTCAGTTGAAACTGAACAGGGTTTTAACCTTAAATCATTGTGTTCACTTTAACTTAAAAGTGTCGTTTTTTACTGCTCTACTGCATAGACAGATACCTTGCGGCGTTTTCTGTCGTATCTCTCATACTTAACCTTACCGTCAATCTTTGCATAGAGAGTATCGTCACTGCCGATACCTACATTATTGCCGGGGTGGATATGTGTTCCTCTTTGCTTGTAGAGAATGTTGCCTGCAAGCACAAACTGACCGTCAGCCTTCTTGGCGCCGAGGCGCTTCGATTCACTGTCTCTACCATTCTTTGTAGAACCCATACCTTTTTTATGAGCAAATAATTGGATATCTAATCTAATCATCTTGTTACCTCCTGTTAAGATACAGTTATGTTTGCGGGATACTGCTCGGCTAACTGCTGCAAATGCAGCTTCAGGCCGCTGAGTACTCCTTGTGAAGATTGCGATTTTGCACCTTTTAAAAGCAAATGTCCTTCGCCTGCCTGAACCTCCACCGGCTCACCGAACACTTCGGTGATGGTGTTTGCCGCCATAATTGCCGCAGAGCTTGCCGCACTGCACACAATATCGCTCCCATGCGCTGCAAACAGCGCGTGGCCTTTTATTTCAAAGCCGCTCGGTTTTCCTTCGCTTTCAAAAAATAAAACCGTAATCATTAGCCGACAATCTCGGTAATCTCAACCTTTGTGTAGGGCTGACGATGACCTAACTTGCGCTTTTCGTTCTTTTTGGGCTTGTAGGTCATAACAACGATTTTCTTGGCTTTGCCGTTCTTGAGAACCTTTGCTTCAACCTTAGCACCATCAACATACGGAGTGCCAACCTTGATTTCATCGGCACCGACAGCAATCACTTTGTCAAAAGTCACAGCTTCTTCTGCTTCTGCATCGAGTTTCTCGATATAGATCACATCGCCCTGCTCAACTTTGTACTGCTTTCCGCCTGTTTCGATAACAGCGTACATTTTCAATACCTTCCTTTATTAGTCTCGCTACGAGGGGGCTCCCGCAGGATTGTGAACATGTTTCTAAAAAAAGACACAGTTCGCCCTTGGTATGCGGCATTTGGTATTCTAACACAACGAAGTTGCTTTGTCAATGTTATTTTTCGATTTATTTAATTTTTTTATTTGCTTTATAAGCTGTCAATGTATTCTGCATAAGAACCGCTATTGTCATCGGCCCCACTCCGCCGGGAACGGGAGTGATGTACGAAGCCTTTTGTTTGACGCTTTCAAAATCCACATCCCCCTGCAGCTTACCTTGCGCATTGCGGTTAATGCCGACATCAATCACCACGGCGCCATCTTTGACCATATCGGCAGTCACCGCATCGATTTTGCCGACCGCGCTGACTAAAATATCGGCACTGCGGCATATTTCTTTAAGATTTTTGGTCTTCGAGTGGCACAGGGTAACTGTAGCATCGGCATGCAGCAGCAGCATTGCCATGGGCTTGCCCACAATATTGCTTCTGCCGATAACCACGGCATTTTTACCGCTGACATCAATGTTGTAGTACTGTAACAATTCCATCACACCGGCAGGTGTGCAGGGCGAAAAGGTATAGTTACCAATCATCACCTTACCGACATCCGCTTCGCAAAAAGCATCCACATCCTTTGCCGGTGAAATTGCTTCAATCACTGCCTTTTCATCCAAATGCGCGGGCAACGGCAGCTGGCATAAAATACCGTCAATCCTATCATCCTGATTGAGCTTTTCAACCAGCGCAATCAGCTCTTGCTGCGTGGTATCTGCCGCCAAAGCATACTCCTCACTGTAAAAGCCGCAGTAAGCGCACGCTTTTTTCTTGTTATTGACATACACTCTTGATGCCGGGTCATCCCCTACAATGATAACGGCAAGTCCCGGTGTGTAGCCGTTTTCCTTAACTTCTTGCGCAATTTTGTCCTTGAGCGCTGCCGATACGATTTTTCCGTTAATCTCAGTCATTTTTCTTCTCCGCTTCCTCTGTTTGATTGGTGTTTTTCTCTTGCTCTGTCGGATTGCTGTTTTCCGCTTGTTCCTGCGCCGGCGGTACAGGGCTTTCCTCCTGTGCCTCTTCTGCCGGCGGCTGTTCGCCTGTCGGGTGCCCTGCTCGGGCAAATTTATGGCTGTAGGCAGGGTCTATATAGCCTTCCCTCACCCACTTACCGTCTTTATCAAAACCGGGTTCGTGCGGCGCTTTGTTTCTCCAGTCAATCTTTTCGCCTTTTCTTTTCTTATGGCGAATTTCCTGGTGCAGCGGGTGTTTTTTGGCATAAATAAACCCTAACACCAACCACACAATGCCGGCAACCACCATCACAATCGATACCACCTGTGAAATGCGAATGTTCGTGTGCCCTATGTAGAGCGAATCGGTGCGCATTCCCTCAATAAAGAAACGCACCGCGCCGTACCACACCAGGTACAGTGCAAAGATTTCACCTCTGAATTTGCGGTATTTATTGCAAATAATGCGGCAAATGATAAAGCCTATGATGCATAAGGTGCTTTCATACAGAAATGTCGGGTGCACGGGCTGGTCGGGATACACATTTACCCCTTTTGCCGCCAAATCAGCTTGCACGGAAACTAAATACTCTCTGGTTTTTTCACTGTACATGCGAAATAAAGCCGTTGTCGTATTGGTACCGAAGGCCTCTTGGTTAAAGAAATTCCCCCACCTGCCGATGCCCTGTGCAAGCAAAAAGCTCATCGCACACAAATCCAGCAGGTTTGTTATCGAAAGCTTGGTGACAATGCACACGATGAGTGCCGCAATCAGTGCCGCAATTAAGCCGCCGTAAATCGCCAAGCCGCCATTCCATATCTTAAAAATTTCTCCCAAGTGGTCTTTGTAGTAATCCCACATACTGAACACATAATAGAGCCTTGCACCGATAATGCCTGCAACCGTACCCCATATGGCAATATCGAGCATATGGTCAATGCTCATGCGCCACTTATAAGCACGCATACCGCCCATTATCACGGCGATGGTGTAGCCAATGGCAATAATCAAACCGTATTTTGCCACCGAACCGAAGGCAACGGGTGAAACTGTAAATTGCAGCCCCAAGCCTTCAAAAAACACTTGAACCTTATCCATTCTTTATCCTTTCGCTTCCGCTTCTTGCGGCACAATCAGAGAAATTGCCGCATATTCGGTATTGTACTTCGTTTGAAGCCTTTTTTCTATATCCTCGACTGTCAAGCTTTGGTACAGCGCCAACTCTTCAAAAAAGCCGTAACCGCCGATTTCGCTCTCCATCATCTCGGAGGCAATATCCTCCACGGCATTGAAGCTTTTTATCATTGTACCATACATATCCTTCATTACGCAATCAAATAATGCGCGGTCAATGCCCTCACGCCGCACGCGCTCCACTTCCGCTTCAAAACGCTGTTGAATCAGCTCGCCGTTTTCGCTTGCACCCGTAAAGAGGATTGCCGCATAGTTCCTGCCTGTGAAATACTCACTGCTGAAATCCTCGCCGATTAACCCTTCTTCAAGCAGCGCTTCATACAGCGGCGACATAGTGCCGATAATGATTTGATTGAGAATAATTGTTTCTATTCTCTCTTTTAACGATTTTAAACCGTTGCTCTGCTCTTTGTAACCGAAGGCAAACATCGGCATTGTCACAGGCATGGTGCACACCACGCGCTTTTCCTTTACCTGAAGCGGTTCTTCCGGCAGCTGCAATGTTGCAGGCAGGCGGTCGGCAAAGCGGATATGCGCATCGCAAATCGCAGCGATTTTTTCCACCTCCACATGACCGCATACGCACAGCACCATATTCGAAGGCACATAAAAGCCTTCATATGCGGCATACAGCAGCTCCGGCGTAATTGTCGCAATGGATTCCACACTGCCGGCAATGTCGGTATTGACTGCACAGCGGTGGTACAGAGCCTCAAATAACCCCATCATCGCCTGCCAGCCGGGATTATCGCAATACATTTTTATCTCCTGCCCGATAATGCCCTGCTCTTTTTGCACGGTCGCCTCCGTAAAATACGGTTCACTCACAAAATCCAGCAGTGACTCTAAGTTTTCATACACATTCTCCGAACAGGAAAACAGATAACAGGTGCGGTCAAAGGAAGTGTAAGCATTTGCCCTTGCTCCCGTTTGCGCGAACTTTTCAAATGCATCCTTTTCTTCACTTTCAAAGAGCTTGTGCTCCAAAAAATGGGCTGTGCCGTCGGGAAGCCGAAACTGCCTTCCGTCGGGCAGCACAAAGCAATTATCCGCCGAGCCGAATTTGGTGCCGAAGAGCGCATATGTTGTTTTATAGTCCTCTTTTGGAAGCACCAAAATCTTCAAGCCGGAAGCATGCCGGATTTCATAATATGTTTCACCTAATAAGTCATTTGAAATTTCTTTAATATCCATATTCAACTCTTTCATTCAACTTTATTTTCCGAGGGAATACACCGTATCTAACGCCACGCTTTCGGCACAGGCGATAACCTGCTCTTTTGTGACTTTTTCAATTTCCTCTATACTTTCGGCAACCGAGCGGATGTGCGCATCAAACATTTGCGCTAAATACCACTGCGCAATGTCGACAGGCGTGTCGCAACTCGAAAGGTAGGCATCCTTCAGCTTGCGCTTGGCAATCGCCATTTCTTCATCGGTGATTTCGCCGCGCTGCATCGCTTTCAGCTGGTCTAAAATCGCCTCAACGGTTTGCGCGCGATGTTCACTCTCAATGCCGCTAAAGACAATTATCGTGCGTTTTTTAAAGAAGCAGGCAGAGGAACAATAGTAGCATAAACTCATCTTTTCTCTTACCACTTTTGAGAGCTTTGACATCTCGCTTCTGCCAAAAATCATATTCATTACTTTGAGGGTGTTTTCCTCCCCGCAGCCCACACTGAAGCCGAGATTTAACTTACATTGTTCCAGTGGTTCCGTTTCCTGCTTTTCTTTGACTGCAACGGATTTCTTATGGGCGCATATCATCGGTTTTTGATAGTTTCTGTTCACCTTTTTAAAGGCTTCGCGCAGCGTTTTTGCCATTGCTTCGGTATCAATATCACCGACAGCGAGAACAAAGATTTCCGCCCTTTCGAGCAAGTGTTTCCAAGCCTGTGTCACGCTCTCGCAGGTCAGTGCTTTTACCTGTTGCTGCGTGCCGTTTGAGGGGATTGCCGCCCCCTCGCCTTCATAAAACAGCGCTTGAAAGCGCTGAATACTATATGCCATTTTATCGCCTTGTATAGCCTTGATATCTTCCAAAAGCAAGCGCTGCTCTCGCTGCAGGTTTTCTTGTTTAAACAGTCCGTTTTCATCTAAATCCGGTTCAAATATGCATGAAAGCAAAAACGCCATACACGCTTCGCTGATGCTCTCACCGGCAAGTGCAAAGCGGTCTGCCACGGTGCTGATTGTAAACGAGATAACCTGCGCATCCCCCACCATCGTGGAAATGCCGGAAAAGCCCGCCCCGTACAGGGAGGCTAATTTGCGCTCCATTTGCATGGTTGTCGGAAACGCCTTACTGGTGTAGCGCAACAAACCGGGAACAGCGGCAAAGGCGCTCGCGGTCCGGGCATCTGCCTCAAGTGCAAAACGCACCGTGATTCTGCTGCTTTTAAATCGATTTGTTTTTGCGTGCAATAACCTTGCCCCTTCAAAAAGAGAAATCTGTTCAATTTTTTCCAATGTCTGATTCCCTCCAGCAAAACGGTATTATATTATTTTTCATACTACCATAAACACAGCGCTAATGCAATAATGGAATACTGCAAATCAACCAAAAAAATCTATAAAATTTTAGTAAAAATATATAAAATTATTTTTTTGTCTTATTAACATTGATTTTATCGCTCTCATAATATATAATATATTTTATATATTGGAGTTTTCTGCACTTTTCATGCAGCTCAGGGGGTATTCATGGACTTTAAATCTTCACCGTTTATGTATGCGGTGGGAATCATTATAGTGCTGTTTGTGCTCGCACAATCCGTGTTCTTTTTAGTCAGAGCCGTCAAGCGCGGCAAAGAGCTCGGCATCAGCAGCGAAAAAATGAAAAATACCGCTTTACAGTCCGCCCTGTTCTCCATTGCACCGGCACTTTCCATTGTCGCAACCGTCATTGTCCTTTCCGGCGCATTGGGCGTGGTGCTTCCCTGGATTCGCTTAACTGTTATCGGAGCGATTCAATATGAAACCTCTTCCGCACAATCCGCATTAAATGCGATGGGAAATGCCGCCGGCATCTCCGCTGCCATTACCGACCCCGAGCAGTTCACCACAGTTGCATGGGTCATGACAGTCGGTTCCGTGATGCCGCTTGTCATCCTCCCCTTTGTTTTAAAGAAGCTTCAAAAGGGCATCGGTAAAGCGATGGGCAAAAACAAAGTGTGGGCAGACATTATGAGTGCCGCCGCCTTTATCGGTATTATTATTGCCTTTGTCGGCAGAGCCATACTCGGTACCGGTGACAAATCGCTTTCGACTATCGGTGATGGCGCAGGTGTTCTTTCCGTTACCGGACTGTTGAGTTCCGTGGGGTTTATGCTTCTGTTCAGCTTTTTGGTCAAAAAATTCCCGAAGCTGAAAAAAATAGAGAGCTTCGCGATGCCGCTGAGTATGTTTTTAGGCATGGGCATGGTGCTGCTTGTCAACTATGTATTCCCTGCTCAATATTTAATTGAGTGGCGATACTGAATTCACAATAAATCTCGACGAAACGAACGAATATAACACGCATGAAATCTTATTTTGACAAAACACATACCTGGGGCAGAATATGGACTGTTGCGGCGCTCATCATATTTCTAATGATGCCGGTTGCGTTCAGTATACATCTGGACGCTTGGCCGCAGGCGGGTTACTTTTTCAAGGGGCTTGCTTCCGTTGCCATTATCTTCTACCCCACCGGCATTATTGAAGTCATTTCCTATGCGCCGCTTTTGGGCGCTGCGGGAACTTACCTGAGCTTTGTTACCGGCAATATTGCCAACTTAAAGCTCCCCTGCACCATGAGTGCCCTGGAAACCTCCGGCTACTCTGTCTCCAGTGAAGAAGGCGAAGTGATTTCCACCATTGCCGTTGCCGTTTCCTCTATTGTGACAACTATCATTATTGCCATCGGCGTACTGCTTATGTCGGTCACCGGCTTTATTCGGGAAATCACCAGTCCCGACTCTCCTATTTACCCGGCATTTCAGCAAATACTTCCCTGCTTATTCGGTGCAATTGGGGCAACCTATTTCTATAAACACTGGAAAATTACGATTGCACCCCTGGTGGTTGTGCTGTGCGTGCTTGCTTTCAACGGCGGCACACAAGTCGGCGTGCTGATTCCGATTAGCGTGGCAGTCGCTCTCATCGCAACACACATTATGTATAAGAAAGGCGTTTTTGGTCGCGAGGAAACAGCCGACAATCAAAATGGATAATGCTAAAGAATTTCTAAAACATAAAATCGTTTCTTCATTTCATTATATAGTCGTCTTTTTGAAATGGGTCTTTATCGCAGGCGTTACCGGCTTGATTTGCGGACTGGTAGGCGCAGCCTTCGATATCAGCGTTGACAAGGCAACCGAAGCGTTTGCCGCTCATTCGTGGCTGATTTACTTATTGCTCCCTGCCGGGCTTGCCATCATCGGGCTGTATGAGCTTTTTAAGGTGAAGCCGCATGTGGGCACCAACGATATTATCAGTTCCATTCGCACAAGCGAAAAAGTACCCGTGCTTTTAGTGCCTCTGGTGTTTGTCGGAACGGTTTTGACACACCTTTGCGGCGGTTCTGCCGGTAGAGAAGGCGCGGCGCTGCAAATCGGCGGCGGCATCGGCCAGCAAATCGGAAGGCTGCTTAAATTAGATGAAAAAGATATGCACCTGATGACCTTGTGCGGCATGAGCGGGCTGTTTGCCGGTCTGTTCGGCACACCGCTGACCGCAACGATTTTTGCCATCGAAGTCATCAGCATCGGTGTGGTTTACTATTCGGCACTGATTCCCTGCCTGTCCGCATCCTTAGTGGCTTATAGCATTACAAAATTCCTGCATGTGGATGGCGTTGCTTTTAAGATACCGGAAATCCCCGATTTTTCCGCACTTATGTGTGCCAAAACGATTATCCTTGCCGCTATCTGTGCAGGCATCAGCATTCTCTTTTGCGCCGCCATGCACGGTTCGCATAAGCTTTTCAAGAAATATATCAAAAATGAATTTTTGCGCATTGCTATCGGTGCTGCTGCCATTATTCTGCTGACTTTGGTGTTCAGCGACAGGCGCTACAACGGCACCGGCATGAATGTTATTCGCGCAGCGATTGAACAGGGAGAAGCTCTGCCGTATGATTTTGTTCTCAAAATCATTTTCACGGCAATTACCATCGGTGTCGGCTTCCGCGGCGGTGAAATGGTTCCCACCTTCTTTATCGGTGCCACACTCGGCTGCACCTTAGGCGGCATTTTAGGTATCAACCCCGCTTTTGCCGCAGCACTCGGTTTTATCGCCATGTTCTGCGCCGTGATGAATTGCCCGATTGCTTCCATCATTTTAAGCATTGAGGTGTTCGGCGCGGGCGGTCTGCTGTTCTTTGCCATCGTGTGCGCTGTCAGTTACCTGCTTTCGGGCTACTACGGGCTATATACCAGCCAAAAAATCATTTATTCCAAGCTCAAAGCCGAATTTATCAATATGGATACAAAGCCTTTATAGGCTTCAAATAATTCTCAAATATCAATGGAGGAAATTGAGATGAAAAAGTTAATCAAAAAAGGTCTGTGCGTACTGCTCGCAGTTGCAATGATTGCCTGCGGTATCATCCCGGCATTCGCTGAGGATCAAACACCGGTCGTATTGGTACCGGGCGTTTTAAACGTTCCCGTCTATGATGAGTCGGGAAAACAGATTTTGATGCCCGATATCGCAAACCAAATTGATGTTGAAGGCACCATTGATGCACTTAAGGATGTATTACACCTTCAAGATACCGGTGCATATGACCAGGCTATTGATAAATTAATCTCTGTTGCTAAGGGTCTGTTTGATGATGCAAGGTGTGATGAAAACGGTGAATCCGTTGTCAAGTCTCACTATGCTTTCCCCAACGGCTCTATTGCACAGGACCCGGATAGCGCACATTATTCGGATGAAAGCGCCATTGCACGCTTGCTCGGTAAAAAAATCGGTAACAGAAATGTGTATATTTTCACTTATGACTGGCGTATGGATGTTGTCGGCATTGTCGATAACTCTTTGGCACCGCTCATTGAAAGAGTGAAAAAAGAAACCGGTTCCGATAAAGTGACCATTTGTGCCGCTTCCATGGGTAGCGCGATTACCAACACTTACCTTTCCAAATACGGCAACCGAGACGATGTAAAAAAAGTCATTTTCATCTCCGGTGCCGGTCAAGGTGTGCAGTTTGTTCAGGATATCTATTTAACCAATCCCGTTTGTGTGAACAGAAAAGCGATGGCTCCCTATTTCAAAATCGTTTTGGGAATGGGCGGCGCACTCGGCATTTCCGCGGTGAGCAGGTATATCTGTGACATTGCACAAAAGCTAATGGACTCTCAGTATGAAAAGCTATGGACAGAATTTGTCGAACAAGACTTATTGTGCTGGCCTTCCATGTGGGAGCTTGCCGGTCACACCGACCAAATGGAAGCACTGTTGAAGAGCACCAAAAATGAAGTGTTCCAGAATAAGGTCATGACATACTACGGTTATCAGGATAATCTCAAAAATACCCTTGACTCTTTGAAAGAAAAAGGCGTGGAGATTTGCTATACCTCTAACTACAACCTCACAGGTGTTCCCGCTACTCCCAGAGCACATATTGTAAATACAGACTATTTGATTGACACTTACCACACCTCCAATGGCGCCACAGTTGCCGACCTCGGCAAAACACTGGGCGATAACTATACGCAGAAAAATGATGACGGTCACAACCACCTTTCCGAAGACGGCGTGATTGATGCTTCTACCTGCTATTCACCGGAAACGACTTGGTTTATCAAAAACCTGCTGCATGTCAGCTTCCAGGACGGCGCCCCGCAAACAAAGTTCATTTGCTGGCTGGTACTGACAAAAGATGTCACTATTGAAAGTGACCCCGAAACCTACCCGCAGTTTATGGAGTTTGCTACCGAGAAGGATGAAAATGGTGATGAAATCAATGTCTTGAAGCCCGTCAAAAAGGTTGTCATTGAAAATCCGGAAGAAAAAGGCGGTGCCAACGGCGAATACATCTCGAGTGCCGTGACCGTTTACTCCTACTACCAAATCACTGCATTGGGTTGGGCGCTAATTATTGCGATTGTCGTTCTTCTCATTGTGCTCATTGCCAAGAAGCGCAAGAATAAGCAGCACATTGAAGGTGTGCTGACCAAAGAGGAAATCAAAGCACTGCCCAAGAGCGAGCGAAAAGCTGCCAAGAAGCAGAACAAAGCCCGCATCAAAGAGTGGAAGAAGGAGCAAAAGGCACGCGCAAAGGCGCGCAAGGCTGAGCTTAAAGCAATGCCCAGAGCGGAAAGAAAAGCCGCTATAAAAGCAGACAAAGCGCAAGCCAAGGCAGCCAGAAAGCAAGCCAAGAGGGATGCCAAAGCAGCCAAGAAACAAGCTAAGATAGATAAGAAGGCAGCTAAGGCAGCGAAAAAAGCAGCAAAAGGAAAATAATCCATCATAGTCAAGAGCGAAGCAACATGCTTCGCTCTTCAGCGTGTAGAAAAACTTGTTTTTCTACACGCTGACAGATGTTGAAAGAGTGAGATGAAATTTGCCAATCTCTGCGCTGAGTCGTATGTGATACGACAAGCAGAGATTGGCAAAAACGCAAAATCGCCGTATCTACGGC
>JAFRLX010000051.1 GCA_017430965.1 Clostridia bacterium
CACCGCCCTTGATAGGGCGGTTTCATAAAATGCAAGGCGTAGCCTTGCGACTGAACACTAAACACTGAACACTGAACACTCAAATAAGGATTTGCGCGCTCAAAGAGCGCGACAAATCCTTATTTGTCAAGCAAAGCGGGATGCCGTGCATCCCGCTTTGCTCACTTCGTTTTTACGGACACTGCTTTGCTCCAGGGGGAGAAATACAGCTTGCCGCCGACTACTTTATAGGTTCGAATTCTGGCGTAGTAGACCTTGCCGGACTTGATACCGGACTTAAAAATCGCGCTCCTTGAGCTTGCTTTAATGTTGTAGGAAATGGTGCCGGTGCCAAAAAACTTTGCATTGGTCGCTGTTTGGATTTGGTAGCCGGAAATGTTTTTGACCGCTTTCCACGCCACGCCAAATGCTTTTTTCTCCGGCGTTTTAACTGCGGTGAAATAGCTGCTTGCCGGCAGGGTGGGCGAAGCAAGCGTTTTGCTCCAGGGACCGAAGTAGTTTTTTCCGTTTTCCGCTTTCACAAAATAGCGCACTCTAAACTTGTAGTTGCTGCCGCCCGCAAGCTTTTGGAAAACACAGTAGTTATATTTTGCCGCAAGGGTGTAGTACTTTGCCCACTTGTTGCCTGCGGCATTGGAGACCTGCACCTGGTAGCCGGTCGCGCCCTGCATTTTGTTCCAAACCACCTTTTCGGCGGCGGCGGTTCTTGCCGTACACTTCAAGCCGCTGATTTTGGCTGTTAAAACAGGGGGTGTAAAACCCCGGTATATTCTCCCCACCTCTGCCGGGTCTGCACTGCCGGAGAGGATGGAAGATGGATTGATTTTAAAAGCCGGCCGAACCCCTTCGTCGGTATAGCTGACATAATCGTTGCTGTACGCGCTCCCGCCACAATCTACACTTGCAGCACTATCGGAATAATTACCGGGAGAGCGCAGCCACCAACAGGAATTGCCGGGATATGAGCCGGAGCTCACACAAAGCCCCTGCGCCTTGGCATAGGCGCTGCCCTGTGCTTGGCGCGCGGTATCATTATCATAAGCTGAATAGAAGGAAGAGAAGCCGTAAGCAGGATTGATAGTGTCCGAATACGAGAGCAGCCAGACCTTGTCGGTTGTCGCGGCGCCGCCGCTGACAGAGCTGTTCCACGGTGAATTTTCATTTTGGTGGTAGTGGTTGACGATTTTCGCCTTTTCACCCGCAGAAAACGCGGATTGGTAAAAGTTCTTTGCCAGCCACGCACGAATCGTGCTTTCCGCCCAGGTGATGGATTTATAAATGTCATTATACGGCTGAGAGTCGAGCAGCAAATCGCTCATCACATAGGTACCGTCGCTCTCCGCCTTTAAGGTTCTCCACTTGATAGGGTCCCAGCGGAACCAATAGGTTTTACCGGCAGTGTAGCCGTTGTCATCTTGATATGAATTGTAACTTGAAGAAGAATAACTTGCCCCATACGGTCTGTATTGATTAAGCACCACTTTGCGGTAGACCTCGCCGCCATAAGCGACATCGCCGAAGGACATATCAACCGTTTGATTTGTGTTGTGTTTAAAATTGTAGGAATAAAGCGAAACCGAAAGTTTGTTCAAATTAGCAAGCAGGGAAGCGTTGGTTACCCGGCTCTGCGGCCAGCGCCCCATGTAGAAGGTCTCGCCCTGTTTGAGTGCGCTTGCCTGCTTACCGCCTGCCGCCGCAGCCGTTACCTGCAACCCGGCAAACATGCTTAAAAGCAGCACAAGCACTAATACAAAAGAAAGGATGCGTTTCATGATTCTATCTCCCTAATATCTTATTCTTATATAATTTATCTTAGCATAAATGAGAAGGAAAGACAACAACAAATAAGGATTTGTGGAGCCCTTGCAGCTCCTAAATCCTTATTAAATGAATAGTGAATGATGAATAATGGAAAGTTGTACCATAAAATTGGACACCTCGAACAGTGAATGATATAATTAATGAAAGAGGTGTTAAAAATGGCAAGAAGGTACAACAAAGAGTTTAAGGTTAAAGCATGCGAATTAGTTTTGAAAGACGGCATTTCCAAAA
>JAFRLX010000052.1 GCA_017430965.1 Clostridia bacterium
ACTTGAAATTCCGGTTGAGCGTGCGGGGAATATACTTGCTCACCGTTGTTTCAAAATCCCAGTTCCAGACCGTATCGAGGTGAGCGGTTGCTATTGTGTGAATTTGTTTATTATCCATTGCCTGTCACTCCCCTTTATTTTTACATTTACATTAATATTATTTGGCATTTTTGCATTAAAGTCAAGTCAATAAAAAGCGAAAAAGCATTTCATATGCTATGGGTTTAAGGATTCGAACCATTTTGGTTTCTATCGCCTCTTTTTCACAAAATCCGCGTTAAAAATCCTCGCAATGCGCCAGCATTCCTTCGCATTTTTACCTTGCCTTTGTAAAAAATGGGCAGATAGAAACTGCGTAGCATCTCTCGGTTAGCAGTTTTTTGAGATAATTTGCTTGATATTGATGCCGCTTGGCTGACGCCAAGCAAAGAAAAATCGAGTAAATTAGCCAAAAAGAGCAAGTGAGAGACAATAAGGTTCGAATCCTTAAACCCATATCTTCTTAAGGGCAGGGAAAGCAGTAAAAGTCTAATTCATAATAAACATGGAATAATGATACCCGAAATGATTATACTTTAAAGTATAATAATCGAAAACAGGCAGTAAAGTGGTTTTACTTTACTGCCTGTTTTCTTGTGTTAATCCGCTATCGCTGTTATAAGTAATCGTACACCTAATCGAAACCCGGTTTTGAATGCATCTGATTCGGTGATGCCCGAGAATTCGTTACGGCTAACGGGTTTAAGACCTCAGCGCTTCGTTTCTCCCGCGTATTCTTTTTAGCGATAGAAGGCACATGGAGTCACTATGTAATTTCTTTATGCAATTTTAATATTAAAACGCATTCTCTAATACCGCCTTAAAACAAAAAGTGGTACAATTTGCTTGAAAAATGAAAGTGAGAAAGGAAAAATGGCGGATTTAATACAAAAAAAGAGGCATTTGTCCTCATTTCAAAGCATTATTCTCGGCTTTGCCGCTTTGATACTCATAGGCGCATTACTCTTGATGCTTCCCATAGCGAGCAAAAGCCGAACATTTACGCAATTAAAAATTATTGCGTTTTTTCACAGCCCCTTTTGCTTTGGCAGAGGTATGGTTATATTCGCACTCTTTTGCTTTGGCAGAGGTATAAATGATGTTTGCCTAACGGCAAGTGATGTTACCTGCGGTAGTGATGTCGCATGCTCCTTTCGGCGCGTGCTTTTTTCTGTCCCTTTTTTCACCACTCGCAAAAAAAGAGGTCGATTTTGGCTTGTTTACAGTAAAAATCGGCTCTTTTGATGCCCGATTTCAACCATAACGTTTTACCGATTTTGACAAAAAAAGCACATTTTTTTACATTTTTCACACAGCAAGTGAGATGTGTGCTAATGTTGTAGCTGTGATGAGCAAAGACCATCCATCAACATCAACAAATCGGTTGAGGAGGAAGAAAAAATGAAAGCGTAATATCCTTTGTTTTTTGCACTGCTTCTCCGGCATTCCCTTTGAGCGTTTGCAAAAAAGAGCGCTAAAAGCGCAGACCAAATTCAAAACTTAAAATCAATCACATTTTAATATATTTACACAAGAAAGGAAAAACATTATGCATTTTACGACTTATATCATTATAGCTGTATCCGTTGTTCTGTTTGCGGTTGCAATCATCGTCGGTGTGCTAAGAAACAGAAAGCTGGTACAGGAAGGAAAAATCATCAAAAGGCAAGGCTCTTTTTGGGAAAGTGCGGAGTTATTCATTACGCAAGCCGCATTTGACCAGGTTCTGCGCTCACTCAGCAGAACAGATTTGAGAGACTGCAAAGTCACAGCGGAGCACAGCTCCGGCAGCCGCTATGTCGTGTTCAGATCGTCTCACGCTTGGAATGCGGCACTCGAATACAAAGGGAGCAATAACGGTATCCATTATTATGAATTCTCTTTTCCTGCCTATCGTACGAGAAACGGCGTTCCCTACCGCCCGGATACGATGAATGTTATGGAAACGGCAGTTGAAAAAACATTCTTGGCAATTGACCCGAGGACCAGAGTAGAAAACCACAGATTACAATTTAAATCAAAGTTTTAGGAGGAAGACATGGCAGAGAATATTATTATTATCATCGTTGCGGTTATCACCGTTGTTGTTTTGACACTGATTTCTTTTGGAATACACAAACTGGTCAGAATGGGTACGGATAGTATCAGAAACAGTATTGTTGAAAAACAAGAAAAAAGGAATCCGCCCAGGCAGGAAAATCTTGCAGACAAATTTCAACACAACCCTTATCAAAACAGACCTTATCAAAACAGACCTTATCAAAACAGACCCTATCAGAACAGACCCTATCAGCAAAACCCTTATCAAAACAATACCTATCGTTAAAAGATACTGACAGCAGCGAACAAATCACTTTGACTCACGGCAAACCGCAGCGAGCAAACCCGACAGCGGGATAGCGCATGAGCCAAAACCAATCGCATGAATAAAGTGCGAAAAATAAGCCCGCGAGGGCAAGAAAAAAACACCGTTTATTTCGTTTTTTCATACTGCATATTGCAGCGAAACTGCAGCGCTTCATAATGAGCAAAGCGAATAACTGCATCTCCCACCGGCAGCTACTTCATTGATAGCCGCCCCCCATTGGAAAACGCATCCATCCATTGGAAAATCGAATGGTTTTGGCAGTTTTGGGCACGGGTTTTCCATCAAAAACAACCTGCTTAAATTTCTTTGCTTTTTTAGTTATAATAATTAATGAAATACGAGGAAAGGAGCGCAAGTCATGCCGACAAGAAATGAAATAGAAAATGCCATTCGTTTTTTGCTTGCTAAATATCATGCGGAATACGCAGTGTTATTTGGCTCTTATGCGCGTGGTGACCAAACACCCGGTTCGGATGTGGATGTGATTGTTTTTGGCGGTGCGAATTTCAAGAAGGCAAATATTTTTGCTTTTGCCGAAGATTTGCGGCAAATGACAGGCAAAGAGGTTGATGCATTTGAAATTTGTGAAGTCAACACGGGGACTCCTTTTTACAACAGCGTTATGGAGGAGGGCATAAAAATCGCATGATACAATCAAAAAAAATCATTTCCACATGGGGAAGCCCTTCAACAACAGATTAAAGAACACCGCATCACTGCAGAAAACCTGATGGATGACGAATTCTTTCAATGGGCTGTCACTACGCCGTTATACAATATCGGTGAGCAGGTTTACCATATTAGTTCGGAAATGAAATCCGCCTATCCGGATATTCCCCGGACTGTGGTATCCGGGTTGAGGCATCGATTGTTTCATGATTATGAAGGCATTAATCGGACTATTATTGTTGATGTCATTTTCAATGAAATGGATGACTTCGTCAATTCCATTCAATCAATTCAAAAATAATCGAAAAACAAATGACTCAATCCTGCCCTTCTTCGAGAGGGGCTTTTTTAATTGAAAAAGGGAAAGGAATTAACAGTCAAATGAGCATTATGCGCAGGCTGTTGATTGTTTTTATCAACCCCATCAATTAAAATATGCAAGGTTGAAACTGCTTTTCGTTTGCTATTCTGTGAAAAAAGTGTATAATAAATATATTATTTATAAAAAATTGCAGAAAAAGGAACTCACGAATCACTATGGAAGAAAATTATCAATGTGCCGCCTTCATTATTACCGCGGTAGTCATAGAAACCGAAAGCATTAAAAGGCTTTACCCCTCCTGGAAGCGGCTGAGCATTAACGGGGACAGCCAGGCATACTACGAAACCTGGTTTGAAAAAGACGGTGAGCGCCACAGGATTATCACCGCCCAGCAGTCGGTGATGGGGATGACCGCCGCAACGGTGTTGACGATGAAAGCGATTGCGCAATTCAAGCCGCGATATGTGATTATGAGCGGTATCGCCGCCGGCACGGGTGATGAAGCAAGGCAGATTTACGGCGATGTGATTGTGCCCGATGTCATTTGGGACTACTCAACAGGCAAATTTGTCGGCCCCGATGAAACCGAAATCCGTTTTGGCGACTTGGGCTTTCTTCCGCGCCCCCGCTCGGTATATATTGATGAAAAAATGATTGAGCTTGTCAAAAGCACAATCGGCAGAGACGACAACGAATTTCACGTGCACATCGGTCCGCTTGCCTGCGGCAGCTCGGTAGTGGCAAATCGCGCCGTTGTGGAAAAGCAGGTGCTTTCACTCTTCCCGAAAACAGTCGGGCTCGATATGGAATCCTACAGCGTGGCATTCTCCTGCCAAAACAGTGCCGCGCCGAAGCCGCAGGCGATTGTTGTCAAGAGCATTTGCGACTTTGCAGACAGCGAAAAATCCGACCAATATCAAAAATTTGCGGCATACACCAGCAGCGGGTATACAAAATATCTTCTTGAAAGCATTCTGCCGCTGTAAAGCTAACGCCGCCGATGAAACCGGAACAAATAAGCAGACACAAAAAGTGTCTGCTTTTATTTTTCTCACCTCTTGCGGGCAACCCCCTCCCCTTCTGCGGCAAATCTCTACCGAGATTCACCCTCGCTGAATTGACTTTCCAAAACAAGCGCTGCTATACTTTTTGTGAGAGGAAACGAAAGCTTTTCCTCAACGCTCACACAAAAAAAGGGTGATTTTATGAAAGCGGAAAAAAGAAAAAAGAAAGTCAGAGCCATCGCTCTGACCGGAATCGGCACCGCGCTGTTTGTGGCAGTAACGCTTTGTTTGCAAGTGCCGGTTTTTGAAAACTATTATCTGTGTTTAGGGTATATTGTCATGGCAGTCTACTGCTACTCACTCGGAGCTGTCAGCGGCACAATTGTCGGCTGTTGCGGCACATTTTTCTACTGCCTTCTCATCAGCGGAATGCGGGGCATGCCCGGTTGGGTGGCAGGCAATCTGGTGATAGGAATTGTGCTGGGCGTCACCTTTCAAAAAACAAAGAAGCTTCAAAAGCTGTGGCTCAAAGCGCTGCTCAATTTCCTCGCCATCGCCGCTGCGACGGCAGTCGGAATCCTCCTTTTAAAGTCTTTAACGGAATGCATTTTGTATGCACAGCCGCCGGCAGTCAGAATAGGGAAAAACCTCTTTGCTTTTGTTGCGGATATCTTTGTGCTGGGAATGAGCCTGCCGCTCTGTATGCTCTTGGATAAAAAGCTCTCAAACATCCTGCAAACATAAAAGGCATTTTCTATTCCAATCCTTCCAACCACTTGCGGGCTAAATGATACATTTTTTTGCCGTTTCGCATAATGTAGGAGCTGTGGTCCTCGCCTTTGAGAATCGCCATGTCGCTGCCGCGAATATTGGCGGCGATAAACGCGGTGTCCGCATTCCACATAATGTCGAACTGACCGCTCACAATGTAGGCGGGGCAGGTTATGCGCGCAAGGTACTCCGGCGTGAAATCGGGCAGGGTCATCATCAGCTCATTGAGCTTCTTATTTTTAGAGATACCGCCGATTTTAACAAACAGCGTAAAGTAAGGCTTAAACTGCGCGGGTGACGAGTTCGCGCCGCAGGCAATGATGGCTTTGGGCAGCGCAGGGTAATCCGCCGCGAGGGTAATCGCGTTAATGGCGCCGTCACTATGCCCGATTACAATCGGGCTTTCAAGACCCAGCGCCTCGATAAACTCTTTGAGGTCACGCGCCATCAAGTGGTAGGTGATGCGGTCGGTTTTGCTGCTCTTGCCGTGGCAGCGGCTTTCGGGCACATAGACCGTGTAGTCATTGGCAAGGTAGGCGGCAACCTCTGCCAGCGCGGAGGCATCGCAGGCATTGCCGTGCACCAATACCAGCGGCTGTGCGCCGCAACCGTAAACAAGGTAGTGCATGTTGACTTCGGAGAGCTGCACAAACTTATCCCGCACCGGCGCTTGCGGTGCGGGTAATGTGTCCGCAGCGGTATGGAGTTTGAGTGCGTTGTATTTCGCGGGGTGAAACACATAATCTGCCTGGCTGCGCAGGCCGCTCAAAAAAACGGAAGTTGACATACTGAAGTTATCCTTGCAATGCTTTTATTCCATTCAAAACGGAACCTGTTTGCTGCTTACACCTTTCTTGCCTGCCGCGGTTTGCGCGGTGCAATGCGCTTGTATTCCACTGCAGGGTAACCGAAAATCATGCAGGTAACTACCTTGTGCCCGAAGGGGAGTTTTAAGCGCGCTTTGATGCGGGGGTTAAGGATGGTGCAGGCGCGGAAAAATCCGCTATAAAGCACACCTAAACCTAAAGAGTTTGCCATTAGTTCCATGTAGGCGCTTGCCAGGCTCGGGTCAACACTGTCGTAACCCGAAACAACAATCACCAGCGGTGCGCCTTTAAAAAAGAAGTTATCATCAATTTTGCTGTCGCGCAAAGAGGGAATCACCTTGGAGCCGGCATTAACACCGGCGCGAAAGAACTTTACGCATGCGCGCTCAATCTCCGCGCGGCGGGAGGTGAGAACGGTAAAGGCAACATTTTGTGCGTTTTTGGCGGTGGGTGCGTACTGTCCTGCCTCCAAAATCATTTTGATTTTTGCCGGTTCTACCGGTCGTTTCTTGAATTGTCGCATCGAGCGGCGGCTCTTAATGCCCTGCAAAAAGCGCGCGCTGTCAATTTCGCTCAGCGGCACCACTTCACCGCAGTCCCGGGTATCATAGCCCGGCATATCCACCGCGCCGACCGGGCAAATGGCAAAGCAATGCCCGCATTCAATACAGCTCTTGCGCCGCTTGGCTTTGCCGCCCTCCAGGTACAGCGCCGCATCCACACAGTCTTTCACGCACCTGCCGCAGCCGATGCATTTTTCTTTATCAATAATAATCTTATCCATAATAACCGCCTTTCTCTCGCTATTATAACATACCCCGCCGGTCGGGACAACCGATAAAAAGAGAACCGTGAAAAGATTTCACGGTTCTCGCAGCGTGTAGAAAAACTTGTTTTTCTACACGCTGACAGATGTTGAAAGAGTGAGATGAAATTTGCCAATCTCTGCGCTGAGGCAGGGAATAAAAATAATCAAGGATAATGTGGTTTGGCTGATTTCTTTTTGTAACTACTG
>JAFRLX010000012.1 GCA_017430965.1 Clostridia bacterium
GCAGTTCATTTTGATTGATTTGGCTCAAATTGGCAATGACAAAAATGAGGGAATACTTGTCGTATTGTCTTATTTTTTCATTGTCAAGATGGGTGAAAGCGGTCAAAATGAACCAAAACTTCCTTATCGTCACTCTCCGTATGATGCACGCCCTTTAAAATATATGTTTTTTCTCTTGTAAGTATGAAGAAATGTGCTACAATAGAGATATGGAAAAAAGGAACTACCAAAAAGAAATGGAAAATATCATTGCTTCCTTCGGGGGAGAGCGCAAAAGCCTGCTGCTGCACAGCTGCTGTGCGCCCTGTTCGAGCTATGTCTTAGAGTATTTAAGTCGGTATTTCGATATTACCGTTCTTTTTTATAACCCGAATATTTACCCCGAAGCAGAATATGAAAAGCGCTTGCAAGAAGAAAAGCGCCTGTTGGCGGAGGTTTTCCCCTCCGTGAAGCTGCTCACCCTCGGCTATTGCCCCGAAGAATACTACCGAGCGGTAGAGGGTTTTGAGCATTTGGGCGAAAATTCCGAGCGCTGCTACCACTGCTATGCCTTTCGCATGAAAAAAGCGGCAGAGCTTGCAGTAAAGTATGACTACTTTACAACCACGCTTTCTATCAGCCCTTATAAGCACGCAGAGTGGATTAATGAGCTCGGAGCGCGCATACAAGCCGAAATCGGAGCAAAATATCTGCCCGCCGACTTCAAGAAAAAAGGCGGTTATCAGCGCTCAATCGAGCTTTGTAAAGTCTATAACATTTACAGACAAAACTATTGCGGCTGCGCATTTTCCAAAAAAGAAGCGGAGCAAAAAGAAAAAATATGAGTTGTTTTTAGAAAATATCTTTCTTTTATATCTGTTTTGTGTTATAATATTTAACTAAGTTTAATGATTAAACAGTGACAGGAGAATTTATGTTTACATTTTTAACCAATACAAAGATTTTCGGCATTGAAATCTATGAAATCTTAATATGGTTTTTGATTTACGGTGTCATCGGGTGGATTTTTGAAAGCTCGCTGAGAAGTATAGCAGATAAAAAGTTTGTCAACCGCGGTTTTTTATTCGGTCCTTTTATTCCGATTTATGCCTTTGGTGTCACCGGCTTTGTTTTTTTGTTAAACCCGCTGTATACCTTGGAACCGCTGAAAATGCGCTTGAGCTTTTTACCCGCAGGGCACCAAATCATTGAAATCGACTATAAGTATTATTTGATTATGATTGGCGGCATGATTATCTCCAGTGTTCTTGAATATGTGGTCTCTTTCTCTATGGAAAAGCTTTTCAATCAGCGCTGGTGGGATTACACGCCCTACAGATACAATACAAAGGGAAGAGTGTGTTTTTCCATCACCTTTTGTTGGGGCGCGCTGAGCGTTGCGGCAGTGCATTATATTCACCCGCTGATTGGTAAAAACATTTCCGATGCGCTTCCCAAAAAAGTCGGGTTTGTCATTATTCTTGTGGCATACTCGGTGTTATTGATAGACATTATCTTATCCAATATTTCCGCCACCAAGAAAAAGAAAGCACAAGATTTAGAAGAAGAAAAGAGTTCAGAGAAGTAAAACTATCATACAGGCGTGTACTGTTTGTAGGAAGAGGGTTGTGAGATATGCCGAGAGTATTGATTATTGTGTTGTTGATACTGGCTTCATTTGCGATTGTGGCTGCCATTGCCGCGCGCAAAATCATTGCGTATTTTGAAAATGCGAGCGAATATGCGCACATTAAAGAGGGCGTGGCGCTTACCGATGAAATGCTGATGATTGCGCACCGCGGGCTTTCCGCCGTTGCGCCGGAAAACACACTGGCGGCATTCCGCCTTGCCACAGAAGCGGGGTTTCGCTATGTGGAGTGCGACATTCACCGCACGAAGGACGGGCACTGGGTTGTGATGCACGACCCGACAGTGGACCGCATGACCAACGGCAGCGGCGCCATTGCGGATTTAACCTTAGAGCAGATTAAAGAGTTTACCATCACGCGCGGCTCCGGTATCGAAAGCTATGCGCAAGAAAAAATCCCCACTCTAAATGAATATGTCCAAGTGGTTACCGAGGGTGGCTCCTACCCCGTGATTGAGATTAAGGCAAAGGGCACGTATGATTTCAAGGATGTCGTCTATTTGCTCAAAGAATACGGCATTACCGACAAAGCCGTGATTTTGGACTATGATGCCGAACACCTTAAAACCATCCGCAAGCTGTGCCCCGAACTGAAAATGCAGCTGCTGTGCCACTTTATTAAGCGCAGCATTATCGATACCGTGGAGCAAATCGGCAACTGCGGGATTGACGGCATGCACAATTTGCAGCGCAACAACAAGCTTTGTGCCGAGGTAAGGCAAAAGCAAATCCCGCTGAATATGTGGACTGTGGACAGCGAAGCAACGCTCAAAAAGATTAAAGCGATTGGCGCTTCCATGGCGACCACCAATTCGCTCAAACCGATACATAACCAAAAAGAGAACGGATGATTGCATCCGTTCTCTTTTTTGCTTATGCCAAGTTCCTTGTTTGGTTTTAGTGTTCGGTGAGCACATTTTTTATCTGCTGTTTTTGTTGCGCTTAGCTCTGGCTTTTTTGATGAAAACCAGGTAGGTTTTTATTTTTTTGCGGTAGGCGCTATCATCATAAATGCCCAGCGTTTCATTCATTGCGCAGTATTTATCCGCCAATGTGACAATCAGCGCTTCCTTGGAAGTCGGGCAGTGAAAGAGGGTGAGCGGCCACATATGCGAGCGGATGATTTTGAGCTCCTTGGCGCTCGGTTCAAAATACTTTGCGGCGTTTTCCGCTGCTTTGGCAGGGTGGGTAAAGCCGTGGGTGAGCGGCGGTCTGGTCGCCGGGTCCTTAATGTGCCAATCGTACAGATACAAATCGTGCAGCATTGCGGCGCGCACGGTGGTGCGCACATCGGCATTCCAGCGCTTGGCAAGGATAAAGGCAGTGTAGGAAACGGCAATCACATGCTCGAGCGTGGTAATATCGCCGTGCTGGATATAATTATCCATCTGCATCACCACATCACTTGCAGATAAGTCTTCTATATGTTTGTGAAATTCTAATAAGTTTTTGTGCATAGTAACTCCTGAAATACGCATTACTGCTTACCGGTTCTTTAAATTTTGAGAGGCGCGCGTTTTTTTGACAAACACCAAATATGATTTTATCTTCTTTCTGTACGCGCTGTTGTCGTATATGCCGAAAGATTCATTCCATGCACAGTACTTATCTGCCAATGTTAAAATAAACGCTTCTTTGGAAGTCGGGCAGTGAAAGAGGGTGAGCGGCCACATATGCGAGCGCACAATTTTGAGCTCTTTCTCTGTCGGCTTAAAATACTTTTTGGCGTTTGCTACCGATGTTTTCGGGTGGTTGAACGTGTGTGTCAGCGGCGTTCTTTCCTCTGTTTTGATATGCCAGTCATACAAGTATAAATCGTGAAGCATAGCGCCTCTGACTGCTGTTCTGACATCGGCATTCCAGCGCTTGGCGAGGATGTACGAAGTGTAGGAAACGGCAATGACATGCTCCAGCGTGGTAATATCGCCATGCTGCATAAAATTGTCCATTTGCATCACGGTATCGCTTAAAGATAAATCTTTAACATAGGAGTGAAATTCCATTAAGTTTTTCGTTAACATAGCGAATCTTCTTTCTATATTATTGTATTTTTTGCTAAATTATTATAGCAAAGTTTGTGCAATTATTCAATATTTATCTTTTTCGGCTAAATTGCCCAATAACAGATTGTAAATAATTTCATTTATGCTATAATTATAATGTTAAATTATTTTTAATACTAAGGAGAAAAGTGAAATGTCTAAAGAAAAGAAAAAAGGTTCCGGCTTAGATTATAAGCAGACCTTTCTCATCGGCTTCGGCTTCTTAGCCTGTATGCTGTTTTGGAGTATTTACAATTCTTATGTACCCCTTATTTTAACCCATAAGTTTGAAGAAATGGGAATGGCGGGCAAAACCATTCTCGGTTTCATTACCGTGCCGCTGATTGTTAACGCGATTATGACAATCGATAACATTTTCGGTGTTGTTTTCCAACCGATGTTCGGTAAAATCAGTGACCGCACCCATTCCAAGCTCGGCAAGAGAATGCCGTTCATTTTAAAGGGTCTCCCGATTTGTGCCGTTTGCTTTACCCTAATTCCGATTCTGGCAGGGCTCAACTTCGGCGGTTGGGAAATTGCTTTGATGATGCTTGTGATTATCGGTTTCAACTTTACCATGAGCACGTGGAGAAGCCCTGTTGTGGCAATGATGCCCGACTACACTCCCTCCGAGCTGCAGAGCGACGGCAACGCTGTCATCAACATCATGGGCGGCGTAGGCCAAGCGCTCGGTTTCCTGCTGGCGACCATTCTCGGCTTCCTCGGCTTCAAAGAAGCCATCAAGCAGGGCAACTACATTTCGCTGTTTGCCTCCGGTGCGATTCTTGCTCTTGTGTTTATGGGCATTCTGTATATGTTTGTCAAAAAGAATGTGGATAAGGACTTATCCGCTAAGGAGCAGGCGATGGAAGATAAAGCTTCCGACGGCGCACCCGAAAAGAAAATTAAAATTAAAAATTTGGATATGACCAAGGGCGAAAAGCGTTCCCTGCTGTTCTGCCTGTTCGGCTTGTTCTTTATTTGCAATGCATCCGAAGCGTTGGTACCGAATTTCACTGTGTTTGCGGAAAAAGCACTGCATGTGGATAACCCGATGATTTCCACCATTATGATGCTGGTATTCGCCCTTTCCCTGGCTGCTTTTGCAGTTCCCGCCGGCATTCTCGGCAGAAAATGGGGCAGAAAAAAGACCATTTCCTTAGGCTTGGTAGTCGTAGTGATTATGTTCATGATTTACATTGCCGTTGCAATGGTAATGCCCGCTATCTTTAAGGATGCCACTTGGGTGGAAACCGCTACCTGGGTGATGCTGTGGATTGCCCTTGTTTGCGGCGGTGCTGCTATCGCAATGGTCAACATCAACACCCTTCCGATTGTGCTTGCCATGGGCGGCAGAGATTTGGTCGGTACCTTCACCGGTTACTATTACACCGCTACCTTTGCGGCAGCCATCACCGGTCCCATCCTTTGCGGCGGCTTAATCGGTTTGTTCAACAATAACTACAACGCCATGTTCCTGTTCTGCTCCGTAGCGTTCTTAATCGGCTTACTGCTCTTTATCCCCGTCAAGCACGGCGAAGTTTCGGCAGATGATGAAGCATGGCTGGAAGAAGCTGTGGAAGCAGCAAGCGATGATTAATCAAACAGAGCTTTTAAAGCAGGTTGGCGACAACCTGCTTTTTCTGCATAGAGGTGCAAACTGTTTTTGCATAGGATAGAGGGGAGTAAATGAAAATTGCAGTCAGTGCCTGCCTGTTGGGGGAGAATTGCAAGTACAACGGCGGGAATAATGAGAGCGCGGCGTTAGCTGCGTTTTTGGAGGGGCATGAGGTCATTGCGCTGTGTCCGGAAGTGCTGGGCGGTGAGCCCGTGCCGCGAGAGCCGGCAGAGATTGTCGGCGGCGTGGTGCGCCACCGCGATGGCAGCTCGGCAGATGCCGCCTTTCGTCGCGGAGCCGCTTTGGCGCTTAAAAAAGTGCAGGAAGCGGGGGCGGAGCTGGTGATTTTACAGTCGCGCAGTCCCTCTTGCGGTGTCGGCACGATTTATGACGGCACATTTTCCGGCAAGTTGATAGAGGGAGACGGCGTGTTTGCCGCGCTGCTCAAGGAGCATGGCATTGCCCTCAAGGATGTCGCCGAAATCAATGCAAAATAAGAAAAAGAGGAAACAGTATGGGTTTGAAACATATTAACGGTAAAGAGTATTACCAAGAGGTGAAAAAGCGGTGGGGCAGAACGCAGGCGTATGCCGAGTATGCCGCCAAAGGCAACCACAATGCCGGAGATATAGATGCCGGGTTGGATGCCATTATGGGAGAGTTTGCCGCCTGCAAGCAAAGCGGGGAGCAACCGCAGTCACCACAGGCGCAGGCGCTGGTGAACAAGCTGCAGGATTACATCACCGAGCATTACTACTGCTGCACAGACCAAATTTTGGAGAACCTCGGCAAAATGTATGTGGCTGACAAGCGCTTTGAGAAAAACATCGATAAGCACGGGGAAGGCACAGCAGCATTTATTAAAAGCGCGATTGAGGCGCGGTAGTATCAAGCCCTGTTTTGCAACAGGGCTTTTAAACGGCATTACGGCAGACTTGAAAGGGCTCCGAACAAAACCGCTGCTCGGGTAAAGCAGTTCTTCTGCCCTTATGCGGAAAGGATTTGTAAATGTCATCAGTTTGTGGTAGAATAAGGCGAGATGATGAAAGTGATAAGCTGCGCAGTTAATGTTGGAGAAAACGAGTGGTAAAACAGTTTATTGAGAAAAAAGAAAAAAAGGTGGAATACATCGAGCTGATTTATGACCTGATTTTTGTGTACATTATCGGGCGCAATAATCTGTTGCTGCACCACACAGTCGATGGCTTCGTGAGCCGTTCGATGTTCATTTCCTACATCTTTTGTACGCTGGCGATTATTCAGATTTGGACCTTTACGACCTACTATATTAATATTTACGGCAAAAAGAGTGTGCGCGAGCACATTTTCCTGTTTGTCAACATGTTTTTGCTGTATTTTATGGCACAGGGTATCGGTGCCGATTGGCAAGCCACGCACCTGCAGTTCCACATTGCGTGGGCACTCATTCTCGTGAACATTGCAGTGCAATATGCCATAGAGTGGCGCGGGCAAACGCAGGCTGAGTATCTGCGGCGCATTCAAGGGATGATTGTGATACTGCTCTCTGAAGCGGCATTGGCGCTTGTCTCGATTGCGGAGTTTCATTTTTTCGGCACAACTTACAGCTCGTTTGCCGCGGTGCTGTGCGGTATTGTGATGGTGATGGCTTTCAGCCGCAGCAGCTGTAAGTCATTGGTGGATTTCAACCATATTTCCGAGCGCGCTATGCTCTATGTGGTGTTTACTTTCGGCGAAATGATTATTGCGATTGCCGGCTTTTTTGAGGATGAATTATCCTTTTCCACGCTCTATTTTGCCCTGATGGCGTTTCTCGTTGTTGTAGGGCTGTTCCTTTCCTACGGCGTGTTTTATGACCATTTGATTGATAAGCAAAAGCAAACCAACGCTATCGGATACATGATGGTACACATTTTCTTGATTTTTTCACTCAATAACATTACAAATGCGCTGGAATTTATGCGCAAGCAGGAAGTAGATTTGCTGCAGAAAATGGTGCTGCTGGCATTCTCTTTTTCCTCTTACTATATTTCACTGTTCTTGGCGGGGCTTTATGCGAAGAAACACCTGAAGCCGGACAAAAAGCTTGTGGCAGCCGCGCTGGGGATTACTGCTGCTTTTATCGCGCTGATGATTGTGATGCGCGAGAATATGTACTTGAATGCTGCACTGAGCGTGGTGTATGTGTTCTCAATGTTCGGGTTTATTTATAACTTTAAAAGGAAACTTGTTGGCAAATCCTTATTTGTCTAAACAAAATGGGGGATTCCATGGCTTCGAGTAAAGAGTATTTGGATTATGTTTTGGAATTGCTTTCCTCTGTTGAAGGGATTACTTCCCGCGCAATGATGGGGGAGTACATTCTCTACTATCAGGGCAAAGTGTTTGGCGGCATTTATGACAACCGCTTTTTGGTCAAACCCACCAAATCCGCTTGCGCGCTTATGCCGGAGGCGGCAAGTGAGTTGCCCTATGAGGGCGGTAAAGCCATGCTGCTGGTGGAAGAAGAGGACCCCGCTTTTCTCAAAACCCTTGTGGAAGCGATTGGCGCCGAGCTTCCGGCGCCGAAGAAAAAGAAGTGATGAATCGGCTGCGTGTGTGCATATCCATAAATCATTTTTTGCAGAGCAAAGCAGCGGTATTACCGAGAGTTTAACGCAATTTGGGGAGAATGAAGCATATTTGCAGCATGAAAAAGAGCGTTGACTCGAAACCTGGCAGTGCTCGGAACTGCTTTCGGAATACATCCCGAAAAAGCGGTAACGGAAGGGTAAAGGAAAAGGGTTATGAACATCAGGACAGCACAGAAAAAGGATACGGCAAGTATACTGCATTTGTTAAGCCAAGTGCTTGAAATTCACGCGGCACTCAAACCGGAGCTGTTTATTTCCGGCACAACCAAGTATACCGAGGCGGAATTGGCTGCTATTTTTGCTGACAGCAGCCGGCGCACCTATGTGGCGGAGGATGAAAGCGGGCAGGTAGTCGGCTATGCGTTTTGTCAGCTCATTGAGTATCGGAACCTCAACCACATTGTGCCGCACACAGAGCTTTACATTGATGATTTGTGTGTAGACAGCAGCGCTCGCGGCAAAGGCATCGGCAAGGCGCTTTTTGCCTATGTCAAGGAGCAGGCAAAGGCGATGGGGTGTTTGGATATTACCCTCAATGTGTGGGAGGGAAATACCGGCGCCAAGGCCTTTTACGAAGCGATGGGAATGCAACCCAAAGAAACCAAAATGGAATGTATTTTAAAATAGAAACAATCAATCATTGAAAAGATGTCCGCCTGTTTAGGTGAGTCCCCGTAACGAAGTTTGGTTTTTGCGTTGTATTTTCATCCGCCTAAGTGATAAAATTTCCCTTGAATACGGCAAGTATGCAAGAAAAATTTTCTCCCTTATTCGAATAAAACTACTTAGCAAAAACTGC
>JAFRLX010000053.1 GCA_017430965.1 Clostridia bacterium
CAATAGAACAACCCATTTATGGGTAGCAGGTAATCAATGCATGGCTGGCAGGCCAATAAAAAGCGCACTTGTGCGCCGCCAGTAATATTAGGGCTATGCCCGAAAATGAAATACCACCCGCTATGCGGGTGGATATTTATTATTCTTTTAAAATTTATAATCTTGAAATAATATATAATATATAGTATAATAGCATATCATGGAGTATTATGGATAACTATCTTTATTTTTAGGAGTTGCATTCATGAAGATTTCAGTTGCGATGGCAGCATATAACGGCGAGGGCTATATTTTAGAGCAGCTCAGTTCCATTCTCAACCAGTTGGGAGAAGGGGATGAGGTGATTGTCAGCGTGGATCCGAGTGAGGATAACACGCTCAATGTTATCAAAGCGCTCAGCGAATTGGATAGCCGCGTCAAGCCTCTGGAAGGGGAAGGAAAGGGGCTGGTTCGCAACTTTGAAAATGCGATTGAGCACTGCACGGGTGATATTATCTTTCTTTCCGACCAAGATGATTATTGGCTGGAGGACAAGGTGCAAACGGTTATGCGCTGTTTTACCGAACAGCAGGCAGACTTGGTATTGCACAACTGCACCGTGACAGACAGCTTCTTAAAACCGATTGCCGGTTCCGAGGACTTCTTTGCCCTTCGCGGTTCTCAAAAAGGCTATTGGAAAAATCTTATCAAAAATTCCTACATGGGCTGCTGTATGGCATTTCGCAAAGAACTGGTGCGGGAGTTTATGCCGTTTCCGCAAGAGATTCCCATGCATGACCAGTGGATTGGCTTGATTGCGCAGAGGTGCTCAGCTGTGATTGTGTTTGAACAAAAGCCGCTTTTACTCTACCGCAGGCACGGCGGCAACGCTTCCGACACCAAGCATGCCTCTTTGGCGAAGATGCTTCAGTGGAGAATCAAGCTGATGCAAGCGTTAAAGCAAAGATAACGACAGCGCCCCTAAAAAGGAGAAACACAGTGAAAGCAAGCGGATGTATTGTGACCTATAACGCGGTTTCAAGCGAAAAGAAAAAGAGACTGCTGTTTGAGGCAATTGAAAATATAACAGGTTTTTGCCGCGATATCGATTTCACCCTGTATGTGGTAGACAATGCTTCGCCCGACGGTACGGCGGATGAAGTGGAGGATTATTTTAGCGCCAATAAGGCGGTTAAGGTGGTTCACAACAGCAAAAATCGAGGCTTCGGCAAAGCGCACAACCAAATCATCAATCTCATTGACAGCGACTATCATTTTATTATCAATCCCGATATCATTGTCAAGGACGATGTCATCGGCACGCTTTGTGCCTACATGGAAGCGCACGAGAACTGCGGCATGGTCAGCCCCGATATCCGTTTTCCGGACGGCAGAGTGCAGGTGCTTGCAAAGCGCAACCCGAAGTTGAAATACCTGGCGGCTTCGCGCTTGGCAAGCGATAGAGAAAACAACAAGTATTTGCGCGAATATGCGATGCTGGATGAAGACTTAACCAAGCCTTTGCAAATTGAAAACGCCTCCGGCTGCTTTTTCGGCATTCGCACGAAACTGTTTAAAGAAATCGGCGGTTTTGATGACCGGTATTTTATGTACTTTGAGGATTATGATTTGGCAAGAACAGTCAATCACTGCAGCGAAATCTGGTATGTGCCCGATGCCGTGGTCTACCACGAATGGGGCAGAGACAGCAAGCGCGATATAAAATTAATGCTTGTACATATTCAGTCAACCATGAAGTATTTTTTGAAGTGGGGATTTTAACCTCAGGCATCATTTTTCAACAGGAGAACCTATGGACACTATGGATAAAGTTTCCTTTACCGAAAAAGGCAAGGGAAGCATCAAAAACTTGAAAAAATACAAGAATCTTTTAGTAGAGCTTGTCAGAAAAAACATCAAGCTGCAGTACAGAGGCTCTATTTTAGGCCTGTTTTGGACCTGTTTGCAGCCGCTGTTGACAATGGTGGTGCTCTCTTTTGTTTTTTCCATGATTTTCGGTAAAAACAGTGTGGCAAACTACCCGGTGTATTTGTTGACAGGGCGCCTGCTCTTTGATTTCTATTCCGGCTCCACCAAAAAGGCGATGCGTTCTATTCGCGGGAATGCTTCGATTATCAAAAAGGTATATGTGCCGAAGTATGCTTACCCGTTTTCCAACATCGTTTCGACCTTTATTACCTTTGCTATCAGCTTAATTGACTTGGTTGTAGTCATTGCCTTCTTTAACATCTTCATTCCGGGCAAGGCGATTTATATCACCCCCTGTGTGCTGCTCGCCATTATCCCGATTATTGTGTTGGCAGTGCTCTCCACCGGTGTCGGCTTTATCCTTGCCACCTTGCAGGTCTTTTTCAGAGACGTGGAATATCTCTACGATGTGTTCTGCTTGCTCTTATTCTACATGACACCGATTGTCTACACGGTGGACAAGCTCAAACTCGGTTCGGCTGCGATTGTGCTCAAAGCAAACCCGCTCTACGGCATTATCACCGCCTTCAGAGCCTGCGTGACCGGGCAAACCGGTCTTGCCGGGCAAAAGGGCTTAGAAGCAACCTACGGACCCGGTCATTTAACCAAGATGTTCCACTTAGCTGTCAACACCATGACCTCATGGACATTTGTGTATGCAACCATCTTTGCCTTTGTGGCACTGGGCATCGGTATTTTGGTGTTTAAGAAGAAGCAAGACAAATTCATTTTGCATATATAGCAAAGTTTTAAGACTTGTACGAAGTGAAATGATGGCTGCTTTGAGCGAATGGCAGCAAAACGCTCTCTCGCCTTACACAAAGTAAAGCATCGTTCGTGTTTGACTGTCATTTATCTCAAATCAGCTCATACTTTCTACTTCTTAAAGCCTCAAAACTTCGCTTGAAAAGAAAAAGATTACAGATTTAACATGTTAAAAAGCAACCATATTGCTTATGAATATGCCGCAAGCGGCATCACTTTTCGCTAAGTGCTGTATGTGTGAGCAAGGCGAATGAGTGACTATTTGAGGAATTATGAGTAAAGAAGAATTAGCAAAAATCGAAGAGAATGATACGGAGGATGTCCTCCTGGTCAGTGATGAAATCGCTGTCAAGGTGGATGATGTGAGCATCCTGTTTAACTTGAATAAAGAGGGTGTCGATTCCTTTAAAGAATACATGATTAAACTGCTCAAACGCCAGCTGCATTACGATGAGTTCTGGGCGTTGACTGATGTATCGTTTGAACTTAAAAAGGGTGAGAGGCTCGGCATTTTAGGCTTAAACGGTGCGGGTAAATCCACACTGCTCAAAACGATTGCAGGCGTGCTCAAACCTTACAAGGGCTCGGTCACCGTAAAGGGAGTTATCGCGCCGCTGTTGGAACTCGGCGCAGGGTTTGACGGGCAGTATACCGGCAAAGAAAACATCTTCCTTTACGGCTCGGTCATGGGCTACTCCAGAGAGTTTATTGCTTCGAAGTATGATGAAATCGTGAAGTTTTCCGAGCTGCAAAAGTTTATTGATGTGCCGCTCAAAAACTATTCTTCCGGTATGAAAGCAAGGCTCGGCTTTGCGATTGCCACGGCAGTGGAGCCGGAAGTGCTGATTCTGGATGAAGTGCTCTCCGTGGGTGATGCCAAGTTTCGGGCAAAGAGTGAAAAAAAGGTGCGCTCCATGTTTTCCAAGGGCGTGACAGTGCTTTTTGTATCGCACTCGGTTGACCAAGTCAAGTCTATTTGTAACAAGGCGATTTTGCTCGAGCACGGCAAGATTATTGCACAGGGCACCACAGACGAAGTCTGCGCTATCTATGAAGAAAAGACCTCTAAGAGCCTGGAAGCGCAGATGAAGGATGCGGTTAAAGATTTAAATAAGGTCAAAAACAAGATTGCCAAGATTAATAAAACCGCTGCCGAAACGGGAGAAGCCGTCTCGGCAAAGGTAGTTAAGGATGTGCAAGTCAAAGTCGATGATATCAACCGAGAAATCGGCAAAGCGGCACCCGCCGCAGAGGAGGGGGACACATGATTTTTGCCATTGTATTGGGCGGAGGTACCGGCGCAAGAATGCTCAGCGAGTTACCCAAGCAGTACCTGAAGCTTTACCGCAAACCGGTTGCCTACTACGCAATCAACGCATTTTATTCTTATGATAAAATTGACAAAGTGATTTTTGTGACCAGTAACAATTACTTTGATTACGGTGTGGAGATTTCTCAAAAGTATTTTAACAGTGATGTTTTGGTGTGCACGGGCGGCAGGCACCGCTATGATTCGCTGATGCGCGGTGTGGAGTTTATCGAAGAGCAGTTCGGCTTGGATGAAGACACCATTGTGCTCACCCACGATGCGGCAAGACCCTTTGTGAGCGAAAGAATGATTCGCGAGAATATCGAAGCCATGCAGCAGGCGGATGCCTGCGACACCTGCATTGCCGCGGTGGACACGGTCATTGAGGGTGAGGGCGGCTTTGCGACCGCGATGCCCGACAGAGAAAAGATGTACTATTGCCAGACCCCGCAGACCTTTAAAGCGGCAAAGCTCAAACAGCTCTTCCTTTCGCTGAGCGATGAGCAAAAAGCCGGCTTGACCGATGCGGGCAAGATTTTCCACCTGTGCGGGGAAAAGGTGAAGATTGTAGAGGGCGACAGAAACAATATCAAAATCACCTATCCGATTGATTTGGAGATTGCCAAATCCATTATGAGAAAATGAAAGATATCTTATACTTAGTGTTTTGCATTGTCTTTCACCTGTGCCGCTTGGCTCCGCTCAAGCGCCGAAAGGTATTGATGATGTGCATTCATAACGAAGGCGAAAACGGCGCACTCTCTTTGATGGAAAGTGCGCTGCATGATTTTGGAGAGTATGAAGTGGTGTGGTTTCGCCGCGAGCTGCTCTTTGCAAGCCTTGGCGGAAAACTGCGCTTTATGTTCAAAGTCCCCTTCGATATGGCGACAGCCAATTACATTTTATTTAATGACAATTTTATGCCGCTTTCCAAGCTGCATTTTTCCAAAAAAGCCGTTCTCATTCAGCTCTGGCACGGCGAGGGTGCGATGAAGCGCTCCTGCTTAGCAATGGAGCTGCCGCCCAAAGAAGCCAAGCGCTTACAAAAGGCAAACGAGAAGATGACCGCTACCGTGGTTTCCTCAAAGGCAGTGATACCGGTGTATGAAGAGACCTTCGGAATGCCCGAGGAAAAAATACTGCCGCTGGGGGCGCCGCGCACGGATTACTTTTTTTCAATACAGGACAAGGCGGCGGTGCGCCGCAAGGTGTGCGAAGCCTATGGTTTGGATGAGAGCAAAAAGATTGTGCTCTATGCGCCGACTTTTCGTGATGACGAAAACCAAAACGCTCACCTGATGGAGCACTTCCCCTTTGCGGACTTTGCCGCGCTGGAGTCATACAGCCTCATCGTGCGCCTGCACCCGCAAATCGGCGGTGTCATTGGCGCCAAAGAGGGCTTTCAAGATGTGAGCGACTATCCTTCGGTCAATGAAATTGCGCTCGCGGCAGACATTCTCATTTCCGACTATTCTTCCATTATTATGGACTTCACCGTGCAGAATAAACCGATGGTCTTTTTCGCTTTTGATTTGGAGGAATTTACCGAACACGGCAGGGGCTTTTATTTCGACTATGAAAGCTATGTGCCCGGTGTGGTGGTCAAGACCGGTGAAGCGCTCATAGAGCTGTTTCGCAGCGGCGCATTTCACGAGGAGAAAATCGAAGCTTTTCGCCGCTTTAATTTTGATTATTTGGATAAATACAACTGCAAGAGAGTCATCGAGCAGTTGATGCATTAAGCCCAATATACGCGGACACGCAGAGTGCGTGCAATGCAGGAAAACAGCAGGCTTGCAGTCCGGCACAGACAAGCTTACAGGCGCGCAGGATGCTTGACCTTTTGCGCGTTTTGAGCTATAATGAAATAAATCTATTGATACTTTTACGGAGAGAATTTCCATGTCAAACTCAATCGAACAGGATGCGCAAAAAAGCAAAAGAAAAGAAAAAATTGCCAAGATTGTTGCGATTGTCGCGGCTGTGCTTGTGGTCGGGTGGACCATTTATTCCGTTGCGATGAATTTAAACCAGAGTGAACGCTATTTGTTCAATTCCTATGTCAAGTATTACCGCGAGGTGGAAAACCCCGCTACCTACTCGCTGCAGGACAGTTCACAGTTTTTTGAAAGCAGCACCGCACAGGGAGATGCTTTTCAATACGCCATCATTCAGGTTGAGAAGGACAGTCAGCAAACATACCTGCTGTTGGTGGTGGATGGTAAAAACAACGGAAAAGTTTACAGTGAGCAGGAAATCGCTCAGCTGGACTGTGTCGACAAGCAAAACATTCGTTTTGAAATCACCGACCATCAGCCGGATATCAACATGAAAAAAGTGCAACAGCAGCTCAAGCGCTATTGGCAATTTCATGATTTGACATAAGAGTGAAAAGAGGGTGCGCGAACCCTCTTTTATTTCTATAACCGCGCGACAAGTCGCCAAGAAGCGGTGAAAGCGGGTGAAACAAGGAGGAAACCATGGTTTGTAAAAACTGTTCAAAGCAGATACCGCAAGGGGCAAGCACTTGCCCGTTTTGCGGCACAGCGGTGCACAGCGCAGCGCCGCAACAACCGCCGGCACAACCGCCGCTGCGGCAACCGGCACAACAGGGCTACGGGGTACCGCGCCCCATACAGCAGGCAGTGCAGCAGCCGGCGCAGCAGCCCTATAGTGCTCCGCAACAACCCTTTGCGGGCGCGGCAACCGCGTTTGCGCAGCAGGGGCAGGCAATGCAGGCGGCAGTTGCCAAGCAAAGCAAGGTCGGCTTGGTTATCGGCATTGTCGGCGGTGTGTTAGCGCTGCTGGCGATAGTGGTAGCGGTCTTCATATTTGTAAATAAACCGGAAAAGAAGTTTTACGGGGAGTGGACAGCCACGCTCGATTATACCCAAGAAGTCAAAAATGCCATGGGCAGTTTAAAAGACAAATTTGACAGTGATTTCAAATTCACCGTAAAGATGAATTTCGTTTTCAACAGGGATAATACTTACAGCATTTCCATAGATGAAAGCGCTTTGGAAGGCGCAAAAAACAGCTTTCGCGGCAGCTTGGAAAACGCTCTGTTTCATGCGTTTAAAGAGCTTTATCCGCAAGTCGGCGAGTACAGCTTAAAAGAGTTTAAAGACTACTATGAAAAACTGACAGGCAAGGATTTTGATGCCTATGTCGATGCGGCGATGGAGGGCTTCGATATTCAAAAAATGATAGAGGAATCTCGTTTAGAAGGGAATTTCAAAGCCGATAAGGACCGCTTCTACATTTCCGCAGCAAAGGATAAGCGGGTGGATGAAGAGGTGTATGCGCTGTATGAAATGAGCTCCGACACCACGATGAAAGTGACCGATTATGTCATTAACGGAGTGAGCAGCAAAGAGGTGTTTCCGACCCCCTTTGTCATGGAAAAGGTAAAGTTAAACAGAAAAAATGCGCTCCAAGGGGCAATTCCCCTTGGAGCACCGTTTTCTTTTTTTATGGTCGCCGCGAGGCGGCTTTTTTTACATATCGCTGCGCCGGGCAAGGACCATGACTCTGCGGTAGCTGAGCAGCGCCAGGATGCCGGCAATGAGAATAAAGATACCTGCGACCAGCTTGTGGTCCATGTGCATGCCGAGGATAACGGAGACCACGGTAAGCCCCATGGCAACAAGCATATTCGGCAGCAGATAAATGGTAACCGCCGCACCCTGCTTGATGACTTCCACTTCGTTTTCCCAATCCAGGCGCATATGCCGGATGCCGCACACACATCCCCACGCGGTGGAAAAGGCGCACAGCACAACCCCCAGCACGAGATACAGCAGGGTATCCGGCAGCGGGGTTTTGGTGCTCACACACAAGCAAATGCCGGAAAAAAGCATAAACGGAACAGTCAGGTACAGATTAAACAGCATTTTGCCCTGATAGACGGTTTTCTTCGCCAACGGCAGGCTTTGAATAATCCAGTAGTTTTTGCCTTCCAGGGAGGGAGAGCAGGCAGTGGTTGCCAGCATGCCGATTAAAAAGTAGAGGATAAAGGGAATGGCAGGCTGCAGCATATCCACCGTGAGCGGTGCATCATGGATGAACAGCCTGATGATGCGCTCAAAGCCGAAAATGCAGCAAATGAGTGCAAACAAGCTCGCTAAAATCACGCCGATTCCGCTGTTGACCATATAGGTGGTGGAGCCGGTAAAACGCTTAAATTCCTTAAAGGCAACAGCGTTGACGGCACTTCTCTGCTTTTGAGTGCTGCTGCGGTTTTTCTTCGCTGCCGCATTGGCTCTGATAGCGGAATTGAGTTTTCTGTAGGCACTGCCGACAATGGCAAAGACGGCGGCAAACAACAGAGCGCTCACCCCTGCCAGGAGCAGCATATCCGGCACGGAAAGTTTTGTTACGGCAGCCGTGAACCAGCCGACCGGGGGATAAAACCGCGCGGTGCTGTCGGTAGCTTGCGAAACGCTTTGCAGCGTTTGCTGCACTTTATTCTCGCGCAGCATATCCTCAAACACAAAGCGCAAAGAAAGGCACGCGAGCACAAATGCAACGGAAAGCACGGTTTGGATGATGTTGGTTTTGCGAAAACCCGCGCTGATTTTGGCAATCAAAAAGCCGAAAAAGGTGGCGGCAAGCATCGGGATAAGCGGCAGGAAAAAGGATAAGACCAGCCATAGCAGGTACACGGCAATGCCCGGGCGGGCAAAGAAGCCGTAGCCCGCCAGCATGGCGACCGAAATACTCAGGTACCAGGGCAGGCTTTTGAGATACATATATAAAAACTTGCAGGCGGCTATCGTTCTTGCCCGAAACGGCAGCGACATCAGCATATCATATTCCTTAAAGTTAAACAGATAGCCGTTGGTTTTTAAGAAGGTGAGCACAAAGCTCAAAATGCTGATAATCAGCGCACACATAGTCGGGGCATTCTCAATCAGCCCGTAATAGCCGTAGCCGATGCAAACCGAAATGCTGTATACCATCAAAAACAGGTACAGGAACACACTGCCGACGATGCCGCCGATGATTCTGCGGCGCTTCTTCTTGTCTGCACAGTGCTTTAATTGGTTGCGCCTGCCGGTCGACAGCAGCAGCACCTTGAGAAGAAGGAAACTCTTATGCTTCATTGGTCCGCCTCCAAAAATGTTTCTTCCAAGGAGTGACCCTGTGTGAGCTCCTCCATGCTGCCGGCAGCAATGATTTTGCCGTGCTTTATAATGGCGATTTTATTGCACAGTTTTTCCGCCACATCGAGCACATGGGTGGAAAAGAAGATGGCGGTACCCTCCTGACACATTGAGTGCATGATTTGTTTGAGGGTGAAGGTCGCTTTCGGGTCGAGCCCCACAAAGGGTTCATCGAGCACTAACAGCTTGGGCTTGTGAATTAAGGCGGAGATAATTGCCACCTTTTGTTTCATGCCGTGGGAATAGGAACCGATGGGGTCACCCAAAGCATCCGTAATTTCAAAAAGTGCGGCATATTCCGTGATGCGCTCCTTGCGCAGAGCTGTATCAATCCCAAAGACATCCGCAATAAAATTGAGGTATTGCAGACCGGTCAGGTTTTCGTACAAATCCGGGTTGTCCGGGATATATGCGGTCACTTGTTTGCACGCAATCGGTTCATCTTTTACAGAGTGAGAGTCAATCAGAATTTCGCCTTCACTAAAATCCAGCACGCCGACCACCGCGCGAATGGTGGTGGATTTTCCGGCACCGTTGTGACCGATAAAACCGTAAATATCCCCGCTCATGACTTGCAGGGAGATATCGTCTACCGCTTTATTGTTTTTGCCGTAGGATTTTGAATAATGGCGGATATCGAGCATTACTTGTTCACGCATTGTTTCTGACTCCTTTTGAAGCATCCTTTTAAAAGGGTGTTGATTTCTTTCCTCAAAAATTTTATACCCGAGGTGGTTATTTGTCAATATTAGGGCGAAAAAAATAGTGAAAGAGATGCTCTCTTTCACTGTTTCTTACATCAATTCTTCTAAATCGCCGTTTTCGATAAAGTCTAAGAGTTCATCCGTTCCCTCACCGGTTACGGCGCTGGTTAAAAAGATTTTTTGGCAACCGGCAAGCTCCAGCATTTCCACCGCATCGGCAATTTGTTCTTCGGTGGCAATATCAATTTTGGAAACCACACCAATCACCGGCATCATAAAGAAGGCTGCCTGCCCCGGTGAGAAGCGGAAGCGCTCATCGGTAGCATCCTGCAAAAACAGCACCAGCTCGCTGTCGGTTGCCGCAACAATGATGCCCTTATACATATTGCGGTTTTCCAGGTATTCCCCGGGGGTATCAATCATATTGTTGATGACCCCGATGGTTTGGGTTTTGTGGTATTTAATGGTCAGCCCGTTGAGGCGCTGGCAAAGCGTTGTTTTGCCGCAGGTACTCGAGCCGATTAAGATAACATGGCGTTTCATCAGGTTCTTGTAATCTCCGTGGAAGTGAATTTGAGGATGTTTTTGAGGGTATCCAGCACCGCTCTGAGCGCGGATTCGACACTCGCCACATCGCCGCAGATAACCAGTGAGCCGGAAAAGCGGTCAACAAACACGATATCGACCTCGGCAGCTTTGGTTGCCACATCGGCACCGATAATGGCAGCCTCACTCGGGGTAATGGTCATTATGCCCAGCGCCCCGCGCTTTTTGCTGACCACGCCCAATTTTTTGTATAGGTCATCCTCCGGGTTTGCAATCAGGTGCGCCATGGTGACCTGTTTGCCCGGTACAAATTCCTGTATAATTCTTTGTTTTTCTTGGAAAGTACTCTCTTGCATTGTTCTATTCGGGTGCGGGTATTCCGCCCTTAAATTTCCATTCTTTATTATTTTAATGTTTTTCTTACATCAACGCATCAAAAATTTCCGGTCTCGGGTTCGGAATCACCACTTGCGAAACCACCATGCCATCGGCATTCTTGCAGTGAACGCCCGCATCAATGGAAGCTTTGACCGCGGCAACTTCGCCGGTGAGCACCACGAAGCTCTTTCCGCCGATACCGGTGCCTAAGCGTACATCCATTAAGTCAACATCGGCAGCCTTCACGGCAGCATCCGAAGCGTAGACTGCGGCGGTAACACTGAAAAACTCCATCACACCCACGGCGTTGGTGGGCAGGGGAGTCACTGCCGCATTGATGGCGGCAATCACCTGCGGGTGTACGCGCGGAATGACACAGGAATCAATGGTGTGCTCGGCACCGATGGCAGCGCCTGCCTCCAAAGAAGCCTTCACGGCGGCAACCTCGCCGGTAAAGAGAATGTAATACTTACCGGGGCAGCCTGCGCGCGCAAATAACAAATCGGTTTCAGCGGCCTTTAAAATGGCATCTGCCGCTTCAACACCCTTTGCAATACTGTTTAACTCTAAAAATCCTATTGTTTCATACATAGCATTCACCTTGATAACAAATTGCGCTCGACATGGCGCCTCATGCAATTTGCTGTTTTATTTTTCTATTCTGATTGAACCGCTTTCGACTGCTTTTACCGTTCCGGAAATGGAAGCGTGGATATTGGCGCCGAGGCTGCCGTCGGGGCATTTGGCAATCAGCTGACCGCAGCTGACACTGTCGCCGACACTGACAACCGCTTCACTCGGGGCACCGATATGCTGCCTGAGGGAAATGCACACGCCGTTCGGTTCAAATTCTTTGCAGTGTTTGATTTGGTAATCGTAGTATTTTCCGACACCGGCGCGGTTGGCTGCGCGCTTGGTGGGGATTTTTCTGTACTCTCTGTTGGCATCCGCCGCATATTCTTTTTCCTGCTTCGGGTAGCGGATACCGCGCTTGCCAAGCTCCTGCTTAATGAGCGCATTCACCTTTCTCGGCTGCAAGCCCATGGGGCAGGCAAACAGCTCGCACACGCCGCATTCACAGCACAGCAGTGCATTGAGCGCTTCGGCATCTTCCGCCACGGCTTCTACCGAACCGCAGGCGATTTTGCGCATCATTTTGTGCGGCTCAATCGGGTGCCCTAACATATGGCGGGGGCAGAGCTCCGTGCAGTAGGTGCACTGGATGCAAGCCGCCTTGGCTCTGTTGATGGTATGCTCCACCGGAGTTTGGTGCAGGCTCGGCAGCCTGGAGTCCTTCGGCAGCAAGATGTAGCCGGAGGTGGTTTTGGTGACCGTGGTGGCAAGTGCCTGCTCCTTGGTGAGAGGCTTGCCCATCATCGGTCCGCCGTTGATGACAAAGTAATCGTCTATATTGGCGCCGCCAGCCTGTGCCAGGCAATCGGCAAAGGAGGTGCCCAGCGGCACGCGCAATACAGTCGGGTTTGCCACCTCACCGGTCATGGTTAAAAATTTATGGGTAAACGGTTTATCCGATGCGGCGTCGTGAATGGCAAGAATGGTGGCAACATTGGACACCACGCAGCCGACCTCAAGCGGGATGGCAGCGGGCGGCACGACCTTGCCTGTCACCTCATACACCATAACCTGCTCATCGCCGGCAGGGTAGAAGGAGGGGAAGGTATGCAGCTTCACCTTGCTTTTGTTTTGTGCAATCGCCTTTTCAAGCGCCGCAATTTCTTCTTTATACGGTTCTTTAAGCGCAATTGTGCAATCCTTGGCGCCCAAGTGTTTTAAAGCCGCTTCACAGCCGGCGATGATTTCCGGTGCATAGTTGCACATCACATAGCGGTCTGTTCTCAACAGCGGTTCACATTCGGCAGCGTTGATGATTAAGTGCTCCGGCTTTGCGTTGTACTTTACATGGGTCGGAAAACCGGCACCGCCGCAGCCTACAATACCTGCGCTGAATATTTTATCGGTTAAACTCATTTTTTCACCTGCTTAATACAAGACCTCGTTGCGGCACAAAGTGCCGGGGGTCGATTTTATTTACTCTGTGCTTTTTCTCTGTCAACTTCCAAAGAGTCGATAACGCCGACAATCGTGCTGTCAATCGCAATTTCATCTCTGCCGAGCGCACGCCGCGCCGTAGACCCGTTGACGACCAACACTCTGTCGCCGACACCGGCGCTGACAACATCCGCAGCAACGAAGTCGCCGCCGACGGCTCTGCCGTCCTTCAATTCCTGCACGACCATGAGCTTTAAGCCTGTGAGAGTGTCCTCTTTCTTTGTTGCCCAAACATGGCCTTTTACTTTACAAATTATCATAGGGTTTCTCCTAATCCACAAATTCCACTTTTATTTGGGAATGATTGAATACATCTTTGGCAGAGGGCGTAATCACCGTGCCGCAGCGCAAGCGCACCACACCGCCGGTGCAGTTCTCGCACAGCTCTTTCGCCGTTCGCTCGGTGATGACTTTATCGGCAGTGTTATCTTCAATCGCCCGCCGCTCCAAATTATTGCCTTGCCACTGCTCCTTGACAATCTTGACTCCAAAGCCGCGCAGGGTATTCACATAGCCCTCGAGCATGTTGTAAAAATTGCGGTTGGTAACCGTGCGCTTGTAGCTTTTGTAGGGCAGACCTGCTTCGAGCAGGTACACCTCTTTGCCGCTTAAAATGGCATTGGTTACGGCACAGGAGAGCTTGCAGGCATCCTTGCCGAGCGCACAATCCGCAAGCTCGGTGAAGGAAAGCTTGGCAATAAAAACAGCTTCAAAAGGTGCAATATCGCCCTCATAGCTGCCGATATCCGCAAAGTGAAAGCGCTCCTTCGCAAATGCGGGAACTGCTGTTTGCTCACCACTGAGCAGCGCAACGGGTTTCGCAGCGGCTGCACAGGGAGCGGTGCCGTTTTGAGCTGCCAAGCGCTTGAGTACCTCTTTGGTAATCAATTCGACTAAGGCTTCGTAAGAATTGTTTTCCATAGCGTATCCTAAATAAAAGTTTTATACCATATTGATTATGAAAGGATGGTGCCCGTATCCGCCTTGCCGAGGCAACAGGCGTTGGCTTCATCAAAATCAATATGCATGGCGAGGGCAAATTTTTCACTTACCCGAATAATGACATGGTCAAATGTCACGGGGCGGGAGGTATTTGCCGTTACCTTGACACATTGACCGTCGCTGACACCGTAGTAGGCAGCATCGGCGGGAGTCATGTGAATATGGTTTTGGGCGACAATGACAGAGCCCTTTGCATCTAAGCATGCCTGGGGGCTGACAAGTAACACATCACCCGCACCCGACAAGTCGCCCGAGAGGTTCACGGGGGCGTTGATGCCGAGCGTTCTGCAATCGGTCATGGAGAGCTCAACCTGCACCGCTTTTCTTTCGGGGCCTAAAACGGCGACATTCACCAATTCGCCCTTTGCGGTCACAAGCTTTAAGCGCTGTTCACTTAAAAACTCTCCGGGTTGTGATAAATCTCTTTTCTTGGTCAGGCGTGCACCTTTGCCGAACAGCAGCTCAACTGCCTCGGTGCTCAAGTGCACATGCCTTGCCGAAGCTTCCATCGGAATCGGGTTTTTGCTTTCTCCTACTTGAGAAAGCACTTTTTCGACGATGCTTCTGATTTCCTGTTCATTCATAATTAATCGTACTTTCCTGCAACTTTTTTACAAAAAATGATGTACACACAGCTTGAAAGCCTGTTGAGAGCCTCGATGATATCGGGGCGGCTTACCTGAGAGCCTTGTGTGAATGCCGCTGCTGCCGCCAACTCTGTTTCGCGGATGTAGGTGCGCAGGCTGTTGAGCGCCACGCACATTTTCCCCATAGAGTAATGCGGAACGGAATGTTCGATGCCGAACACCTCTTTTAAGTGGTGGGAGGCATAGCGCAAAGCGGCAGAATCCATCCCGAACAGTTCAATTTCGGGCAAGGGTTCATCCTTCACTTCGCAGGCAAGGAGCTTTTGTACAAAGCCCATCACCTCATCGAGTTCCTCTGCAATCTGTGTGTATCGGCATTCTTCGGCTACAATCTGTGTTTGCATAATCAGTGCCTCCAGGGAATCGAGCTTACCTCTGAAAAGAATGCGCGCATCATTTTTGGGAACCAAGAGGTTGCCCCTCAAATGGGTCATGTGCTCGGGCTTTTCGGAGTAGCCTTTTCCGGAGCGATAGTCGATAAATCGGTCAGTGCCTGCGGAGGCAATGGGTGTATAACTCATTACACCTTTGCCGAAACTGCCGCCGGAGGAACTTGCGGGAATGGTGTTGGTTTGCACAAGCTCCAGCGCATGCGTGGAAATGTATTCCTTTGCCAATTCGGTAATGTAGGTATCGGGAGCGACAAAAATGCGCTTGCCCTCTCGCCTGACAGTGCCTGAACGCAGCTCGGCTTCGGTTAAGATATTGTGACCCATTGCGACTCCTTTCTGCCGAAAGTACAGTGTACAAAACGACTATATTCTTATTTTAGGTAGGCACTAATAGACTGTAATTCTTGTCAGAACTCAGCCTTTTGAGCAATGAATGCTCGTTTTTTTGATAAAAACAGTTTAGTTCTTATCGCAGTTGTCAAGCGACGGAAGGATGTATTCCACTTCGCCGTGGGGGCGCGGAATAACGTGAACGGAGACGAGCTCGCCAACTTTAGAAGCGGCTGCTGCGCCTGCATCGGTAGCTGCCTTAACGGCACCGACATCGCCTCTTACCATAACGGTCACAAGACCGCCGCCAACGTGAACCTTACCAATGAGGTTAACGTTTGCTGCTTTGACCATAGCATCGGCTGCTTCAATAGAACCAACCAAACCTTTTGTTTCTACCATTCCAAGTGCTTGTAATGTTGCCATGAGATTTTCCTCCTAAAAATGTTTTTTATTTTCAAAAAGTCTAAAAGACTTTGACAACCGAAGTTTTATTAAGTGTGGAGAGTGGAGAGGGAAGAGTTGGGTTGTGGTGGCAGCGCATAGCGCTGCATTTTAATGTGCCGCAAGCGGCACCACCATTAATTCCGCATTCCGAACTCCGCATTCCGCATTAAGTTATTTTCCTAATCTCTTTAAGATTTCTTTTGTAATCGCTTCCACATCCGAGGAGCTGACATTTGAGGGCGCTGCTGCGGCGGGTGCGCCGGCAGTGCTCACAAAAGCGCTGGGAGCCGGTGCGGGAACCGCACAGGGCTTTTTGGAATGCATGCGGGATTGTTTGATGATTTCATCATAGCCTGCATTGATTTGCTCATTAAAGTGAGAACCGTAGACCCCTTCGCGCGCCGGAATCACAGGTTGTGCGGAAGGCGCCGGCGTGTAACCGGAGGTTTTTGCCGGAGCGGGATTGGAACCGCGCACTTCTTCCAACTCTTTGATACCGTATGCCACGCGGCGGATGTTAATGAGATTGAGCGGTGTAATGTTGTCGCTCGTTGCGCTGCCGCCGACTGCGCCGCAGCCGAGGGTGAGTGCGGGCGCAAGCGCCGTGGTGGCGCCGGTGCCGCCGAGTGCACCCGGTGTGTTGACAAGCAGTCTGGAAACCGGCTTTTTGAGCGCAAATTCCTTGATGACATTTTTATCTCTCGAGTGAATGGTCATGGTGTGACCGACACCCTCGTTATATAAAATCTGCATACATCTCTCGCATGCCGCTTCCCAAGAGGGCTCGGTGTAGAAAGCGAGAATGGGGCAGAGTTTTTCTCTGGAGTAGGGATTGTCCTTTGCAACCGTGGTCTGCTCGGACACGAGCACTCTGGTGCCTTCCGGAATCGAGAAGCCTGCCATATCGGCAATGACCTTAGCGCTCTTGCCGACAATCTTCGGGTTCATGGTGCCGTTGGCGCGCAGAATAAAGCCGGAGAGTTTTTTGGTTTCCTCGGCATTTAAGAAATAGCCGCCCTGTTTTTTGACTTCTTCAACCACCTGGTCTTTGATGCACTTTTCGGTCACAATGCTTTGCTCGGATGCGCAAATGGTGCCGTTATCAAAGGTCTTGGAATCGAAGATGCGCTTGACTGCCAGCGGAATATCTGCGGTTCTTTCGATATAAGCGGGACCGTTGCCGGGGCCGACGCCGATGGCGGGATTGCCCGAGGAGTAGGCGGCTCTGACCATTGCCTCACCGCCGGTGGCAAGAATCACGCCGATGTCGCGGCTCTTTAAGAGCGTGTTGGTGGCATCAATCGTGGTAAGGGAGATAGACTGGACAATGTCGGCGGGCGCGCCCATCTTGGTGATGGTGTCGCGGATAATCTTCACCGTTTCCAAAATGCAGTTCTTTGCATTCGGATGGGGGCTGATGACAATAGCGTTGCCCGCTTTAATGGAAATAATGGATTTATACATCGTGGTGGAAGTGGGATTGGTAGAGGGAATGAGAGCGGCAACAATGCCCATCGGCACGCCGACTTCCATCAGCCCGCAATCTTCACACTCCTTGATGATACCGACAGTTTTCATATCCTTACAATAATCGTAGGTGATGGTGCTGCCCAGCAGGTTTTTGAGCACTTTATCCTGCCACACACCGAAGCCGGTTTCTTCCACTGCCATTTTGGCGAGCCGTTCCGCCTCGGCAGCGCACGCCTGCGCAATGGCGCAAATCAGCTTATCCACCTTTTCCTGAGAATAGGTGGCAAGCACCTGCTGCGCCTTTTTGGCATTCGCAATTAAATCTCTTACTTCTTGAATGGATTGTAAGTCTCTGTCTAAAGCCATGGTTCGTATCTCCTGTTATATTGAATTTGGTTTCATTTACTTATTGTATAGATGCATCGGGTGCGGGTGTCCCTCTCGGCGGGAGCCTGTACCCTCTGTTATCTGCAATGATTTATCTTTTTTCATTGGTATTGGCTGCTTGCGGCAACATCAGTAATCAATCGGGTTGTCGCACAGCTTGCAGATGCGCTGCGCAAAGGCTTCGCACGCTGCTTTGCAGGCTGCCTGGTCTCCGGTGAGCAGCCCGCCTGCGAAGTTGGTTTCGCTCGGCGGCGCATAGGTGACTTTCAGCTCCACATCGGCGGCTTTGAGCGCCGCATCCATCCCGCAAATTGCTTCGCTGGGCGGGGCAATCAAATATGCCATTGCCGTGCCCTCCGGAACCTCTGCCTGTGCCGAGAGGTAGGAACCCGTGCGGGAAATGCACTGCGCAAAGTAGACCACCGAGTCATCCGCATTGGCGCTGTAGAAGCAGGCATCGTTTTCGATATAGCTGACCGCCGCGGCGACACCGGCTTTGACCTCTGCCGGGTCGGGCGAGCCTAAGATGCCGATAAATTCGCCTGCATAGGCAGTGGAAGCATTGCCGCTGCCGGCATACATGCTCCGGGCATAGACCACTAAGCACTGCGCTTTTTTGGTGGCTTCATCGAGCGCTGCATAGGAAACATCATCACAATCGGTGGTGATAATCCCGAGCGAGTGAATGCCTGCGGGGGCGCCGAGTGCCTGCAGCAGTGCCGCATCGGCATTCGGAATGATCTGCACGCTGAGTATAGATGTTTTTATTTTATCGCCACGCATATGCTTTCCTTATTTCTTTAAATTCACGCCGCTCGCCTTGTTCTTCATAATCAAATCAATCACCTCGGCAAGGTAGGCGCCTGCTTCCACCGGGGTGATACCGCCGGAGTGGATGTTGGAAACCACGGTTCTCAAGCTTTCACTCATGCCGACCTTGGAACCGTAGGTAATGTATGCACTCATGCTTTCGGCAGTGCCCAGGCCCGGGCGCTCACCGATTAAAATACAGGTCACTTTGGAACCGAGCAGCTCGCCGGCATGGTCCATGGAGCCGACTCTGCCGAACTTCACAAAGAAGGGTGTGCCCACACTGTAGCCGAGGGCTTTGACACCGTCCATCACCGCGGGAAGCACATTTTTGATGTTGGCTTCAATGGCTTTGGAACTCAAACCGTCGGACACGATGAACTGCACATCGGGATTGGCAGTGCAGTGCGCCTTGATTTCGGCAGCGGTTTTGTCATCAAATTTTCTGCCGAGGTCGGGGCGGGTTAAGTGCTCGTTGCGGTCGTGGCAGCAGGTCTGCACGGCAAAGAGGTTCATCTCCTGCAGCAGTGCTTCATCCACATCCGCAAACACAGAGTCCCGCGCTGCGGCGTGGTCTGCCCTGAGAGCAAGCTGGGTTTTGGTTTTGAGCCTTGCGCCGGCTTTGCCCACACCGATTCTTGCCGGTGTTTTGGAGAGCATTCTCTGCAGGCCGTCAGGGTCGGCAGGGTTCTCCAGCAGCGGGCGGTGCTTTACCTGCGGGTCGGCAATGTCCTCAATCTCCGCAAAGGAGGAGGTGTCGGCTGCGGCGGTGGTTTGAACCGCCTGCACCACTTGTGCCGGGTCGGCGCTTTCACCGCTTGCGGCAAGCTGCGCCATAACGGCTTTTACAATACTTTCAATTTGTTCGTTATTCATCATTTACCTCATTTTAAGAAAACTGTCGGGTCTCCGGCGCGGTCGGTCAGCCTGCCGTTTTCATACAGACCCATTTTCTCCAACCATTGCTCAAATTCCTTAATCGGGCGCAGGTTGAGGATTTCTCTGAGCGCCGCCGTGTCGTGGTAAGCATTGGTTTGGTAGTTGAGCATAACATCATCGCTTGTCGGCACGCCTAAGATATAGTTGATACCGCAGGAAGCCAACAGCAGCGACAGGTTTTCAATATCATTTTGGTCAGCCATCATGTGGTTGGTATAGCAGCAGTCACAGCCCATCGGTACGCCGGACAGCTTACCCATAAAGTGGTCCTCTAAGCCCGCGCGGATAACCTGGCGCGAATCGTAGAGGTATTCGGGGCCGATAAAGCCCACCACCGTGTTGACCATAAAGGGTTGGAACTCTCTGGCAAAGCCGTAGCAGCGCGCCTCCATGGTGACCTGGTCGGCACCGAAGTGCGCATCGCTCGAAAGCTCGGAACCCTGACCGGTTTCAAAGTACATCACATTCGGACCGGTCGCCGTGCCCTCGCTGAGCATGAGCTGCCGCGCCTCGCGCACGATGTCGGAGGTGAAGCCGAATGCCTCGTTGCCTTTTTGGCTGCCTGCAATGGATTGGAAAATCATATCGCAGGGGGCGCCGCGCTTGACCGCTTCGATTTGTGTGGTAATATGCCCTAACACACAAATTTGTGTGGGAATTTCAAATTCGTTTTTGACTTCATCAAAGCGTTTTAACACTTCGCTTAATGAAGAAATGGTATCATTCACCGGGTTTAACCCCAAGAGCGCATCGCCGCAGCCGTAGCTTAAGCCTTCAAAGAGGGAAGCGGTGATGCCGTCGATATTATCGGTCGTGTGGTTGGGCTGCAGTCTGGTGGAAAGGCAGCCGCGCTTGCCGATGGTGGTATTGCAGTGAGCGGTAACGCGCACTTTGTTTGCACCGTAGATGAGGTCGAGGTTGCTCATGAGCTTGCACACGCCGGCAACCGTTTCGCTGGTCAGTGCGCGCGAGAGGCGGCGAATATCCGCTTCGGTGGTGTGCAAATCCAGGATGTATTCGCGCAGCTGCGCAATGGTCCAGTTCTTGATTTCACCATAGATTTTTTCATTGATGGAATCCTGGTTGATGCGGGTGACATCGTCCTCTTCATAAGGCACAACGGGGTTTTCGCGCAAATCGCTCACCAGCAGGTTGGAAAGCACCTCTTTGGCGGCAATGCGCTCGGAGTCGCTTTCGGCTGCCACACCGGCTAAAATGTCGCCGCTCTTTTGCTCGTTGGCCTTGGCAAGAACATCCTTGACATCCTTGAACTCATAAGTTTTTCCTAATATTACTGTTTTTAATCTCAAAATACTTCCTCCGAGAATTTGGATAAAAGGGGTCGAACCTGAATAGGTTTCTGTTGCCTTTTTTACCCTATCCGAATATTAATGTCTTGACCACAACGGGAATGACCAAACCGTCCATTAAAGGTTTACCCAGGTCAACAAAGTCGCCATCCTCCACACTGATGGAGTCCACGCAGATAATGTCGCGCTTTTCGCCGAACTCTAATTTGATTGCCTGCCCGAGCGCCTTGGCAATATCGCACTCGGTGATAATGAGCATCGGCTCACCGGCATCGAGCATGGCATCTAAAGCGGTGCCGATGCAGTTCGCACAGCGCCTGGTCGCTAAATACGACGGGTTGCGCTCGCCCTCAAAAGAGAGCACGATGCGCCGCGTATCGCTCTGCTCCATAAACCACGCAAGCTTTTGTTTGAGAAAATCAACATCGCCCTCAAACAGCTTCTGCTGCTCGCTGTGCTCCAAACGCAGCACCGGAGCATTTTTGATGGGCAAAATGTGCTCGCTGTAAGCAATGGTGCTGCCGGAAATGGAGGTGGTATAGGTGCCGGCGCCGACCACAGTGGCGCGGATGGTTTCTTTGGCTTTGATTAAATGAAAGTCGCTGTACAGCCTGCCTTGGCGGAACGCCTTGCCCAAATGCACGCCGATGTCGCCGTAGGCAAGCGGCTCGCGGTCGGAATGGTAAATGCAGTCTGCCACGCCGCCTGAAAAGCAAACCGCACGAATCGGTTTTTTGATTTCCAGCGGGGTGCTGCCTTTGGTGACAACGCTTTCGGCAAGCGGGCTTTTTTCGTAGATACCCAATGCCTGCTCGGTCAGGTTGACCATTTCGGCACACAGGGATGCGAGCGCCTGTTCGTTGGTGGTTCTGCCTTCCTCTAAACCGAGCGAAAGCTTATCGGATATTTTGCGGGCGGTGGGGCTGACATAGCTGACTGTGTAGCTCTTGTCTAATTTGAGCAGCCTGCCGCCGATGTCCAAACAGCCTTTGCCGACCACCTTGCCGCAGTCAAACACCACAATGTTGGTGGTGCCGCCGCCGATGTCGAGGTTCACCGCCACGCAGGCGTTATCCTCCGAATAGCTTTGGGCACCGCTGCCCTTGCCGGCAATCACACTTTCCAAATCCGGTCCGGCAGTGGAAACGACAAATTCGCCGGCAAAGGAGGAAAGCTTTTTGAGCACCACCGCGCTGTTTTCTTTGCGCGCGCTCTCGCCTGTGATGATGACGGCGCCGGTTTGGGTGTCGGCGGGGGTGAAGCCCGCTTTGCGAAACTCTCCCTCCACAATATCGCGCACCTTGTCACCGTCAATCAAATAGGAATTAATCAAAGGGGTGATGTAGATATCACTTTTGTAGATAACCTCTTTATCGACAATCGAAATGTGAGGTACCGAGAAGAACCCGGCGGTGTTTTCCATTGAGATTTTGCTGAAAATCACCTGTGTGGTGGAAGTGCCGATATCAATGCCTACGCTGAGTATTTCATTGTTCACAGGCGCACTTCCCCCTCATTTTCGATGATAGTATACTCATTAATTATAACAGTATATTATAAAAAAAGCAATAGATATTGGTGTAAATATTTCCCAAAACCACTAAATGTTGGTGTAAAAAGTTTTTTCTTTACAAAAAAAACACCTCATGTAAAGCTAATGTGCTTTACATGAGGGTGTCGAAAGCGAAAAACGCCTTGCGGCAATCGGAGCGCCGGCGTTATGTTCCTATCCACATTTCTTCAAATCCGTGCCCTGCAATTTCTTCGCAGGTTTGCTTTTCTTCTTGAGTGAGTGTCACGGTGCCGGTTTCTTTTTTCTCTTGAATGGCGCGCAAAATGAGCGCGTGGTCCTGCTTCTTCATCTTGTAGCGGTAGACTGCCACGATGGAAAAACAGATAAAAATAATCGGCAAAATCGCGTAGGTAAAGCGCACACCGAAAAGGGCGGTCGAGGTGTTTTCGGCAGCATTCGGGTCAAAGCCGAAAAAGTGCAGAATAAAGCCGGTGAGCGCTGCCGAAACACCGCTGATAATTTTTTTAATCATGGTGGAGAAAGTGGCAATCTTGCCTTCGCGGCGCTCTCCGGAAATCATTTCATCCACATCGGTGATGTCGGGGAAAATGTTGCCGGTAACCGTGTTGACCCCCGCCAGACCGAAGTTGTAGAAAATGTACACCAAAATCAGCAGGAAGGTTGGGGAGCCCTTGTGCACAAAAAAGCTCAAACCGAGCGCAAGCACAATAAAGGGCAGTTCGATTTTGGCGGGAGCCTGCTTGCTCAGATTAATGCTGATAGCATAGTTGAGCGGGAAACCCGCCGCTTCGCCCGCCTGAGCGATGAAGGTGGTAATCGCATAGAGCGATACCATGCCTGCGACATTGTCTAAAAAGTAGTAAGAGGTATTGGAAATGAAGGAGAGTGACAGGCAGTTGAACAGCGAGAGCACAAAATACTGCTTGAAGGCTCTGCTCGACCAAATAGACTTATACTCCGCCGCAAATTCTTTTAAAGAAAACGGCGGCACCTTTTGCTCTTTACTGCTCGGCTCTTTTGTGCCGAAGAAGGTTGCCAGCAGCGGCAACGAGAAAAACAGGCACAGCACCAAGCCCATGAGCATAAATCTGCCCTTAAAGTCAGGGTTAAACTGCGGGGTGTTGCCGAAGGCGGAGAAGGCGTTGGCAATGAAGGATTTCCCCTCTTTGGCAGTGTAGCTGAGAATCAGTGTGGCAATGATAAAAGAGCCCTCGGTGCCGATGGCATCAATAATGGTTTTGACCGAGTTGTACTGTGTGCGCAAATTGTATTTGGGCGCGAGCACCGGCAGCATTGCCGTGTGCGGCACAATGACCATTGTATATGCGGTCGAGAAGAGCATGTACATCCCGGTAAAATAAAACATTTTCACGGTGTTGGCGCTGTTGGAAATGCCGAAGGAATACCACATGCCGAAGTAGGTGAGCATGACGGGGATTAAGCCGATAATCAGCCACGGGCGGTGCCTGCCCAGGCGCGAGCGCGTGCGGTCGGTAATGATGCCCATAATCGGGTCTGTCACCGCATCGCACAGCTTGGCGCATAGCGCCACAATGCCTGCCTGTGCGGTGGTAAGCCCTTCGACCTTTGTTAAAAAAGGAATCAGAAAAAGCCCTATGATGTAAAACGAACCGTTGGCAAGAAACACTGCCCAGTTGTAGTTAATCATAGAGGGGATTGCCGATTTAAAATCGGCATCAAAACCTAAAAATCGCAATATTTTATTGTCGGATTTTTTGTTGTTTTTCATATTTTCATATTTTACATTTTTATATCATCAAAGCATATTTGCCACAATAAAGGCGTACGCACCAAACGCCTCGTGCATCGAGTTAAAACGGTAGGCAAAATCGCGGTTGTTGTAGCGGTTAAATACACTGACGGTGCCGTCTTCTTCTACCCGATAGGCAACCGTGTGAATGGAACTTGCCATTACGCGCCCGGTCCAAAAACTGACAACACCGTATCTGCCCCTCGCCGCAAGGTGCAAAAACGCACTTTTTTTATAAACGGTTTTTACGGGAATGTTATGTGCTTTAAAGTAATGTTTTAAAGTGTATACATTCGTGCCGAAAAACCCGCATAACAGGTGCCCGTAGGGGTAAATCTCTTTACCGATGTCACACAGTTTTTGCGGCTTGCCGTACATTTTTAATAAGTTGTAAGTTGCAATGATTTCACACCCGCACCATGCATAGGAAAATAATCCGTAGCGGTAGCGATTGAGCGGTGCGATGCCTTGCCCGTTGAGCATGCCTGCGGGTAAGGTTTTTTCATATAAACGGTTGTTTCGGTAGTTTTTTTGGTTTAATATCATGTCACTTCTCCCATGATTAAGGCGCGTTTCTGCGGCGGTGTATCGCTAAACGAAACAGCGTTTAGAAACTGTTCACAACTCACGCTTTTTACGGTTTCGCGGTTGGTGTAAAGGGTGGCAAGCGGTGCGCCCTCTTTCACGAAATCTCCGGTTTTTGCGTGTAAAACAATACCGGCGCTCATATCAATGCTATCTTCTATTTTCTCTCTGCCGGCACCTAACAGTGCGGCGGTTTTACCGATGTTTTCGGCATCCATTTTGGCAATATAGCCGGGTTGCGGCGCACAAACCTCTACCGCTAACGCTGTTTCGGGGAACAGAGCGGGGTTTTCAATATAGCGCACATCACCGCCTTGTGCGGCAACCATTTGTTTGAACTTTTCGTAGGCTGCGCCGCTTGCAAGGGCAGTTTCGGCAAGGTGTGCGGCTTCCTCTTTTGCACAACCCCGTGAGAGGGAAATAATGTTTGTCGCCAAAGCAAGGCACAGGGTTTTTAAATCCTTCGGACCATCCCCGTGCAATACGGCAAGCACTTCTTTTATTTCAAGGTTGTTGCCGATATGTGTGCCGAGCGGGGTATCCATATCGGTAATAAGCGCGGCGGTTTTTTTGCCGTTCGCCTTGCCGATATTCACCATCGCTTTTGCCAACGCCGCGGCATCCTCCGGCGTTTTCATAAATGCGCCCGACCCGGTTTTGACATCTAATTCAATGATGTCGGCACCGGCGGCAAGTTTTTTGCTCATAATGCTGGAGGCAATTAAGGGAATGGAATTTACCGTGGCGGTGACATCGCGCAGGGCATATAAAATCTTATCGGCAGGCACCATGTTTTTGGATTGTGAGATAATGGCAATGCCGATATGCTTTACCTGCTCAAAAAATGCCGTGTCACTCAACCCCGTGTTGAAACCGGGAATGCTTTCCAATTTATCAATCGTGCCGCCGGTATGCCCCAAGCCTCTGCCGCTCATTTTGGCAATGTTTACCCCGCATGCCGCCGCAACGGGCGCCACAATGAGCGATGTTTTATCGCCCACACCGCCGGTGGAATGTTTGTCGGCAGTGGGGGAAAGAGATGATAAATCCAACATATCGCCGCTATGCGCCATTTTATCGGTCAAAACCGCGGTTTCAGCCGCATTCATGCCGTTTAAACAAATTGCCATCAACAGTGCGCTTGCCTGGTAATCGGCAACCGTGCCGTCACAAATGCCGTCTATAAAAAAAGCAATTTCGGCTTCACTTAATGCGTTGTTTTGCTTTTTCTTTTCAATAATTTCAATAATATTCATAGTGTAAATCCCTCCGGCAATAACTGTGTTAGTGTCAATGTGCGCCAGTCGCTTCCGTTATATAAAATAATTTCAAAATTCGGTTTGCAAAATTCACTTAAAACTTGTCGGCAGATGCCGCAGGGCGGGCAAAAATCGGTGATGTTGCCGTCCTTTCCGCCGATGATGAGCATGCGCACAAAATCTCGCTTCCCCTGTGCCACGGCGGCGGCAAGTGCGCCGCGTTCGGCGCAGAGCGTGGCGCCGTAAGAAGCGTTTTCCACATTCACACCCGTAAAAACACTGCCGTCGGCACATTCGAGTGCAGCGGCTACATAAAAACAAGAGTAGGGCGCATAGGCGTTTTGCAAAGCGGCTTTTGCCTGCTTTAATAATGTTTCGTTCATCATTTCTCCTATAGTTTATTTAAAAAACTGTGTGTCGGAATATCGTTTTCAACCGCAAAGTTTTCCAATACAGTTTTGGCAATGCACGAAAAGCCGGTGAGTGTACCGAGGTTTTGAGGCTTAACCCGTTTTCCGATGCACAACAGCGGCACGCATTCTCTTGAATGGTCGGTGCTCGGGGTTGCCGGGTCACAACCGTGGTCGGCGGTGATAAGCAGTAAATCGTCCGCGTGCATTTTTGCCGTAAAATGCGGTAGCCAAGTGTCAAACACCGTGAGGGCGTTCGCATAGCCGTCAACATCGTTGCGGTGCCCGTAAAGCATATCAAAATCCACAAGGTTTACAAAGCAAAGACCGGTAAACGCCTTTTCAAGCATGGTTTCGCTTGCCGCCATTCCCTCGGCGTTTGAGTGTGTGAGGGTGTGTTCACGGATGCCCCGGTGGGCAAAAATATCATAGATTTTGCCAACGCTGATGGTGTCAAAACCGTGTTGCATCAGCAAATCAAGCATGGTGTTTTGCGGCGGCGCCAGTGAAAAATCTCGCCTGTCCGCCGTGCGCACATAAGTGCCGTTTTGCGTCGCAAACGGGCGGGCAATCACTCTGCCGACGGCGTGTTTGCCGGTGAGTATGTTTCTCGCCTTTTCGCATGCCGCATACAGTTCCTCCAAGGGAATGACAGCCGTATTTGCGGCAATTTGGAACACGGAATCTGCCGAGGTATACACAATAAAAGCGCCGCTTTGCTCCTGCTCTTCGCCATAGTCTTGTATCACGGCGGTACCGCTGTAAGGCTTGTTACAAATCACATTTCTGCCGGTGGCGGTTTCAAATGCCTGCACAATTTCTTGCGGAAAGCCGTGCGGATAGGTCGGCAGGGGTGTTTGCGAGACCAATCCCGCAATTTCCCAATGCCCGATGGTGGTGTCTTTCCCGGCGCCAGCTTCTTGCAGGCGCGCATAGGCACTGCAGGGCGCCGCCGTGCCGGGCAAGGTGACACCGTCAATATTAAACAGCCCGTGCCGCTTTAAATGCGGCAGGGAAAAGTAAGGCGAGGCGGCACACGAAAGCAGGGTGTTGGCGCCGCTGTCGCCAAAGGCTTCGGCATCGGGCGCATTGCCGATACCGAAGGAGTCTAAAACGATAATAAAAATGCGTTGGAAAAACATAGTCTTTTTTCAATGCGGAATACGCAATGAGCGGTTGCAAGGCAGAGCCTTGGCGCAAATGTTACTTTTCTAAATCAACGGCGGTTTCGAGGGCTAAGCGCATCATGTCCGTAAAGCCCTGTTCTCTTTCTTCACCGGAGAGGTGTTCATCGTTTAAAAGTTGGTCGGAAACCGTGCAGATGCACAGTGCGTGTTTGCCGGCAGCCGCAGCGTTCATGTAGAGCGCAGCCGCTTCCATTTCAATGGCGAGCACGCCCATGGCGCTCCATTTTTGAATCATTTCCGGGGTTTCGCCGTAGAAGGCATCGGAGGAGAGAATGTTGCCCGCAAAGGTTTTTTCTGTCAGCGACAGGCGCGCGGCGGTGCGCATGCAGCTTTCCAGCAGCGGGTAAGAGCAAATGGCGCTGTAATCACCGCCCAAGTCATATTGGTGCGCAAAGCGCGAGGTGGTGCTTGCACCCATGCCGACAACCAAATCGCGCAGGTTCACCCGCTCGCTGATAGCGCCTGCCGAGCCGATGCGGATGATGTTTTCCACATCATAAAAATGATAGAGTTCGTAAGAATAAATCGCCATCGAAGGCATGCCCATGCCGGAAGCCATCACACTGACAGGGGTGCCTTTGTAGCTGCCGGTATAGCCTTGAATGCCTCTGACATCATTGACAAGGCGCGCGTTCTCCAAAAAATGCGTGGCAATATAGCGGGCGCGCTTCGGGTCGCCCGGCATTAAAACGGTTTTGGCAAAGTCGCCTTTTGCGGCGCTGTTATGAGCAGTTGGCATTATACATGTTCCTCCTTCACAAGTTTGACAATGCGGCTGGTGCCGAGGCGGTCGGCGCCTTCACGAATAAACCGCTCGGCATCTTCCAAAGAAGCAATGCCGCCTGCGGCTTTGATTTTGAGAGGCGGCGCAATGTGCGCTTTGAACAGGAGAATGTCCTCGTGCGTTGCGCCGCTTTTGGAAAAGCCGGTGCTGGTTTTGATGTAATCGGCACCGCTGCGGCTGACCAGTTCACACATTTTGATTTTCTCATCTTCGGTTAATAAACAGGTTTCAATAATGACCTTCAGCACCTTGCCTTTGCACGCGGCGCGCACGGCTTTGATATCCTCCAAAACCGCATCATACTGCTTTTGTTTGAGCGCGCCGATGGCGATGACCATGTCAATTTCATCGGCACCGTTTTTGACGGCATCCTCGGTCTCAAACACTTTGGCTGCAGTGGTACTGTAGCCGGTCGGGAAGCCGATAACCGTGCAGATGTTCACCTTGCCGGCGGCATAGTCGGCTGCCGCTTTGACAAAGCGGGCGGGAATGCACACACTCGCACAGCGGTAGCGCACACCGTCATCCACCACGCTGCGAATTTGCTCCCAAGTGCTCTCAGGCGCCAACAGGGTGTGGTCGGTTTTGCTTAAAATCAGTTGTGTATCCATATAACTCTCCTGTCGAATGTCAGCTCTTTCAAATTAAATTATATAGCAAATGAAATATCTTGTAAACAGGACTTTTGGAAAAAAAGGTTTTTATAATAGAAGCGGTTGACAAATAGCCACCCAAACAATATAATGGATATATGTAATATTTTTTTTATTATTTGTAACCTTTATGAAACATTATCCAAATTTGGAGGAGTAAATATGCTGCAATCGGCTTTTAAACGAACGCTCAGCGTTTTGTTGATACTTACATTGGCGGCGTCTTTTCTTTTTTGCACACCGTTAGGTGCCTTTGCACAAGAGGACGAGGCGGCGCATTTTTCTGCGGAATATGTGGACCCTGCTAAGGCGCTGGAAGTTGTCTATACCGTGCCCGCAGGTGTCAAAGCAGAGTATCGCTGGTATGTCGGCAATGCTCTCAGAGCAAAAGGCACGGCAAGTACTTTTGCCGTTACCGAGAAAGATAAGGGCAATATGATTCGCTGCGAGATTTGGGATGCAAAGAAAATGCTTTCTTCCTGTGAGATTTTTTACAGTGAGTTGCCGGTGGTCTATCTCAACACCCGAACCGGTGCGCCGATTGATTCCAAAGAGCAGTATGTCGATGCCGATGTGCGCATTGCGGGCAACAGCCGGTTTAACAGCACCAACACCACGCTGTATGACGGCGCCTGCACCACTAAGGGGCACGGCAATTCCACCTGGGCGCATTTCGAAAAAAAGGCGTATAAATTAAAATTAGATAAGAAAACCGATTTGTTCGGCATGGGCAAGAACAAAAGCTGGTTACTGATTGCCAACTATTTGGATGAAAGCAACATGCGCAATAAGCTCGCTTCCTACTGTGGCGAGCTGTTGGGCACCGATTCCATGGATTCCCGCTGGGTAGACCTTGTCATTAACGGGCAATATATGGGATTGTATGAATTGACCGAACAGGTGAAGATTGCCAAAGAGCGTGTCAATATCTTTGACTGGGAGGATGCTGCCGGCGACATTGCCAAAAACATTGTCAAAGAACAGGCGCTGACCGAGCAGGATGAGGATGCGCTCAAAGACTTGCTCGAGCAGGATATGAGCTGGATGACAAGCGGCACAGTCACCTATGCCGGCAAAACCTATGCGGTAAAAGATTATTACAAGAAGCTTCCCGCTTCCACCAACGGCGGATTTTTGATTGAAATGGACAACTATTACGATGAAATCAGCCGTTTCAGAACAAGCAGAGAAGTGCCGCTGATGGTCAAATCTCCCGAATACCTCAACACAAATGAGGCGGTATTCCAAGAGCTGCAAAACTATTTGCAGGAGCTTGAGGACTGCTTTTATGCACAGGATAAAACCATCCAAAAGCAGGGGCAGGTTCTCTCTTATGCCGATTACTGCGATATGGAAAGCCTCGTATCCTTCTGGTTTGCCAGCGAATTTATGAGAAATGAAATCGGCTTCAACAGCACCTATATGTACAAGGATGTTGACCAAAAGCTGGTTTTCGGACCGATTTGGGATTTTGACTTTTCTTCGGATTCCGTGGTGCCTTTCGGCGGCTCGAGCGCCGTTACTTGGGCAACCAAGAACCGGGTGTGGTTTAACGCCGTCATGCAAAGCCCGTATTTTGCAGTCAAGGCAAGAGAGCTTTACTACGAAAAAGAGCCGGAGCTTGCCGCTGTGCTGGATGCCGACGGTTTACTCGAAATCTGGCATGCCTATGTGCAGAATTCCGCGCTGCGCAATGAAGCCAAGTGGAAGTGCTCGAGAACCTTTGAAGAGGACTATGCAAAGCTCAGAGACTATCTGCAGGCGCGCCTTAGCTGGATAGATGCGCAATTCCAAAGCGATGACAGCGCGCTCATTTCCCTGGGCGGCAGTGTGAGCGAGAGCATTTCTCTTGCGCCGAGCGACTCATCCATTAAAAATGCAGGGCAAAAGGCCTTTGTGCAAACGGCAGCGGCACCCTTTGATTTGCAGGTGGAAACCGCCAATACCGCGCGCACATCGGCTGCCTTATACATCAACAGCCGCTATGTCGGCACTTACCCGCTCAGCGAGGGCAAGGCGAGCATTGCGGTTGACCCGGCACTGCTGACAGAAAAAGAGGGCACAAAAAATGTGCTTGAGGTGTGGACAAAGGATGCCGCAGGCAATTTATGTGAGCATCAGTTCTGCACACTTACCGTGAGCGATAAAGCGGTGCATACCCTGCGCTTGAGCGATGGTGCCACCACCACCGAACAGGCTTTCCTGAGCGGAGAGCGCATTTGGCTGCCGAAGCCCGACAGCGCAACCGCACTCTTTAGCGCGTGGGAAAATGAGGGCAGTTTGCTTGCCGGCGGCAGCTACATTGCGCCGACTGCCGATGCGGCACTGACCGCCGTGTACACACCCTGCACCGCGGGCGCGGCACACAGCTTTACAGTGACTAAGGATGCCTGTGTTTGTGCGGTGTGCGGCAAGAGCAAAGAGGACACCGCGCCGTATACCGATGTGCGTGACCTCAGCATTACCCCGAATATCAAGTACAGTAATTCCTACACCGGCGAAGCCATTCGCCCGATTGTCACAGTGGCAGATGGTGAAAAAGTGCTTCAAGAGGGGAAGGATTACACCATTTCCTATAAAAATAATATCAATGTCGGTTTCGGCACTTACAAAATAGAAGGCATCAAATCTGCCGGCTATTGCGGCACGGTGGAATTGATTTTTGGTATCGTGCCGGTCAATATCGGCTACAAAACAGTCGGCTATGAATTTTTAAAGGCTCCGTATTTCTACACCGGAAAGCCGATAGAACCGAAACTCAAAATCACCTATCTCGGTAAGACCTTAAAAGAAGGTAAGGATTACCGCTTAGAGTATGAAAACAACATCAAACCCGGCAGCAGAACCGGTATCGTGAAGGTTTACGGCCTCGGCAACTTTGCAAAATATACCACAGCCAAAACCATTCACTTTACTATCGGCAAAGTACCGATTGCTTCGTGCAATCCCGCGCTTTCCTTCACCTGTGCCAACTACACGGGCAAGGCAATAAAACCTGCGGTCAGCTTTAAGGCGGCAAAGGGCTTAAAGCTCGGCAGGGATTACACGGTGATTTATCAGTATAATGTCAAAATCGGCACAGCGAAGGTAACCGTTTACGGCAAAGGAAATTACGGCGGAAAGTCGGTCAGGTACTTTAAAATCGGACCGAAGCCGACTGCAATTTCTTCACTGCGCTCCCCTGCGAAAAAGCAAATGAAGGTAATTTATAAGAGGCCGACAACCTCATTAACCGGTTACCAAATCATTTACTCCGACAGAAAAGATTTTAAGAAATTCGTCACAGTGAATGTAAAAGGGTATTATAATACCTCTAAATTGATTAAAATGAGCCGGTATTACCCAATCTTATATGTCAAAGTCAGAACCTATAAAATCGTGAATGGAACTGCGTATTTCAGTTCCTTCTCTCCGACAAAAGCGGTTCGCATTAAGAAGTAAATTAACCCGCAGCACATGTCCATTGGGTTAAAAATAAAGGATAGGAGAATTATATGAAACCGAAAGCAGTTTTCAAAAAAGCGTTTCTCATTTTCCTCAGTGTCGTGATGGTATTTTCATCCGTACCTGTGTTTGCAGTGTTTTCCGGCGCTGCGACGAGAAATGAGAAAACCGGTATCACCGTTTACGGCGAGACCGAAAATGCAGTCGTTTCCGGTGCTGTTGAGAAAAAAATCAACATGAGAAACGAAAACAATGAGAATGTAAAAGGTTACATGCTCACCCTTACTCCCAGTACGGCAACCGGACTGAGAGCCAGCTATAAGGACTATTACGGCAAGGGCAAGACCAAGGATACCCGTGCCAAGGCAGCACAAAGCTGGAGCAGGTGGGGCATGCAGAAGATGACCGACCAGGCAAAGGCCTATGAAGCTTCTTCTGACATTGACGGCCAGGTGGTATTTGCCACCAACGGCGACTACTATAATATGGCAAACGGCCAGCCTTTAGGCAGCTGTATTATGGAAGGCAATGCGGACATTAACCCGAACAATGAAGAGCCTTATTTCGCATTGCTCAAAGACGGAACTTGTGCAGTTCGCGAATCTTCCGTTCCGAAAACAGATGTTCAAGAATGTATCGCCGGTCCGTTCTTACTTTTAAAAGATGGTGTGAACCAATTTTCACCTGACAACAAAGATTTAATGCCGCGTAACTCTGTTGGCGTAAAAGCTGACGGTACGGTGGTATTCTTTGAAGTAGACGGTCGCCAGGAAACCAGTGTCGGCATGACTTTATGCGAATTGGCGGAAATGCTCAAGGATGAAGGCTGTGTCGATGCGCTCTACTTAGATGGCGGCGGCTCGGCAACCTTTGCCACCAAGCGTGAAGGGGAAGACGCCTTAAGCGTTAAGAACAGCCCGAGTGACGGTACGGAAAGAACCGTTTCCAGCGGTATGCTCCTTGTGAGCAACGCCGGTAGCGATGATACTTTTGATCATGCAAAACTTTCTCCGAAAAACGAAATCTACACCCCCGGTTCCGAAGTGCAGTTTACCGCTATCGGTATCGGCAATTCCGGCAAGAAAGTAGATTTGCCGGAGGGTTGCACCTTTGTTTTGGCTGAGGACAGCAAAGATTTGGGTATCATTGACCCGAACACCGGTGTGTTTACGGCAAATGAAGCATATGCAGGCGAAGCCAAAACCGTGAATGTGCAGCTTTTACAAGGTGCGCGCAAGGTCGGCGAAACCAAAATTATCATTGCAGTGCCCGATGAACTCAGATTTTCCACCGATTCCATTACCTTGGATTACGGTGAACAGAGCACGCTCGGCTTCAGCGCTTACTACCAAGCCAGAGAAATCAATTATAAAGACGGCGACTTCAATTGGAGCTTTGAAACCATCCAAACCTCCGACCAGAGCGCTACCATCGGTCATGTAGAAAGCGATAATATCTTTGTCGCTACCGAAAACAATGAAGCCGGCAACCTTTCCATTCAAGGCAAGGTGACGGCAACCTCCAAGTGGGATAACGCCGTTGCAAATTCCATTACAGTCGGTGTCGGTATGAAGCCCGTGATTGTTATGGACGGCGGCGACGGTACGGAAGCTACTCCGCTTAACTACAATAACATTGCATATACTCATGCTGCGGCAGACGGCGGCGGTATTGCTTACGAAACCCACCCGGATGACCATGGCGATGTTATCGTTTGCCACTACATTAACGGTGACGGCAGCAGCCGCGGCGGTATTGCTTCCGCTGAGGTCGTTGACCGCGATACCGGTATGGTCAGAAAAGGCCAGCACGCCTTGAAACTCAATTATGACTTCTCCAATACCAACGGTATTGAGGGTGCCTGTGTCGGTTTCTCCAATGATATCGTCATTGAAGGCAGCCCCTCGGCAGTCGGTATTTGGGTGTATGCACCCGAAGGCACACCGAACCTGTGGCTGAGATTGCGCTGCAGAGCCGGCGGCTCGGACCCCTCGAACCCGATTAAAACCCTTGACTTTACCGAACGCGCCGACCAGGCGACCGACGGCACTCACGGCGGTATCAACTGGACCGGCTGGAGGTACCTCGAATGTAAGCTGTCAGACGTGGCAAAGCCCATTGTGTTGTTGGCAGGCGAAACCTTCCGCGTGATGGATACTGTCAATTCTTACGGCAGAATGGGTCGCTGGGTCTGCACCAAGGATGATGCGGGCAATGTCTCCGAGGCAATTGAGTATCCGAACGGCTTAAAGGGCTCGTTATACATTGACAATATGTCCTTTGTTTACGGTAGTGCGGCAGAGGATGTGGATAACCCGAAGATTAACGATATCAAAGTCGGTCCCGATATGCAGCACTTAGATACCATCGATGCAGAGGGTAAGAGCGTTGTTGAGTCCAACAAAGTCAGTTTTTCTGCTGAGTTTGCCGATGTACATAACAAACTTTCCACCGGCATTGAGTATGCTTATTTATACCTTGACGGTGTGAATATGACCAAAAAGTTTAAAGATACAGAAAATGAGCATTACGCCGAGAATTTGGCTGACGGTAAGATGTCATTAAGTGATATGACACTTGCCAACGGTACCCATACGGTCACCCTTTTGGCGGTGGACGGTAATGACAATGAAGCATCCGTTACCAGAACCTTTACGGTGAAGGGGAACGATGAAAGCTTAACCTCCGTGGACATCGACAGCGCTGCACAAGCAGAGCTCGGCAAGGATTTTGCTCTCAAACTCGATTCCAATAAGTTGGAGGATGTGAAAAACGTTGAAGCGAATATCGTTGTCAGCGAAGAAACTCCGATTAAGGAAGTCAAATTTGCGGATGGTTACGAGGGCACCTATGAGGCAAACGGCAACAAGGTCAATATCAAAGCCGCAAAAACCGGAGAGCAGACCGGTGAAGGCACCATTGCCACCATTATCCTCGATGTGCCTCACACCGTTCCCGAAGGCTATTACCTGAATTATAAAGTTGAAAACGGCACGGTTGAATATGCACAAGAAAAGGATGATTCCTTTGCCAACACCTTTGCGACCAGCACGGTGAAGGTTCCCGTGATTGCAAAATATACCGTGCAGGTGCAGACCAATGTGGTCGGCAGTGATTACGGCAGCATTTATGTGGCAGATGAAAACGGCAAGCCGGCATCCGGCGTTGCGGTTTACAGTGGCGATACCAAGTTGGGCACAACCGCGAAAGACGGTATTTGCAACACCAACGATTTTGTGGATGCGGTTCAGGAATTTACCGTTTACGCTAAGGGTAAGAACGGCTATTCCTTCGCCAAGAAGGCACAGAGCTTGAAGGCGTTAGGCGATGAGAGCGGTGCACCGTACCACATTATTGCCAATGCAACTTTAGATGCCTCTACTACAAAGAATATCGTTTGGATGTCCAATCCGAACACATCCGCGCAAAAGGCAGTGATGGAATATGCTGCTAAGAGCGACTACGAAGCCAAAGGCGAAGCGGCATTCACCGCTTTTGAAGGCAAGTGCACGCTTTCCGAATTTACCGCCAGCGGTAACATCAATGAAAACGGTGCGGTCTATGTTAAGGAAGCACTCCTGACAGGGCTGACTCCCGAGACAGAATACTGCTACCGCGTTGGCGACGGCAGCATTTGGTCCGAAGTTAAGAGCTTTACGACTTACAAAGCATATAACAGAAAAGGCGGCAACAGCCTGAAGTTCTTTGTTATCGGTGATGCTCAAACAGATGATGAAAACCTCAACAACCTCAAAAACATCATCAACGATACCAAGACCGGTTACGACCTCGGTACACAAATCGGTGATGCTGTAGAAACCCCGAAGCTCTATTCCGATTGGGATAACTTCTTAACACAGTTCAGTGTGTACGATGTAGACTTCCTGCATGCCATCGGTAACCACGAAACCTTCAGCGACGTGGGCGCGACCAATGCAAACACTATCTTCGGCACACCGAATGACCGTTATTATTCCACAGTTTACGGCGGCGTTTATATCGCAACCGTAGCCTTCACACAGAACCGCGCAGAGTTGGAAGAAGCGGCTGCATGGTTGGCAGAGGATGCTGCAAAGGCAACCACACCGTGGAAGGTGCTCATTATGCACCAACCGCCTTACTACACCAATTCCGACGGCGGCAACGAAATTATCCAAGAATTATTCGCACCGGCAGTAGACAAGGGCGGTATTGACTTTGTCTTCTCCGGTCACGACCACAGCTATGCGAGAACCTATCCGCTGATTAACGGCGCTGTTGCCGAAGATTACAAGATGGCGGATAAGGGCGAAGCGGAAGTTACCGAATACAGCGGCGAGGGCGCAATCTACTACATCGCCGGCTCCACCGGTCAAAAGGCCTATCCGATTGACAAGCAGGTTGAGCACTTCGGTTTGTTCTCACAAGCAACGATTGATTTCGATTCTATTTATTTGTCTGTGGAAGCGGATGATGAATCCTTCACCGTTAAGACCATGGATGGTGAAATGGTTATCGACCAGTTCACCAAGTACAGCAAATCCAAGAGCTGTGCCCATTCCTATGACTACTATGATGCAGAGGATGAAGCGCTTCACTGCGAGAAGTGTGACAGAATCTATGACGCCAAGGAAATCGCTTACACCGGTCTTGTCAACGACAAGCAGACCGAAAAGCTGAGATTCTTGAAGGACGGCGAACCGCAAACCGGTATTCAAACCGTGCAGGATAAGGCGATTGTGTTTGATAACGACGGGCTTGCTTACGATGGCAAGTTTGAGATTGCCGGCACCGAATACACCTTCGAAAACGGTCAGCTTACCGCTTGCTCCGATGAAAATGCAGGCGAAGTCTTCTTCGGCTACTGCGGTGCAGATGCGGACGGCAGAAACCTTGTGTATGCTTACCAGCCCGGCAACAATGTTGTCAATATCGGCGTGAACCCGATGATGAAGAATCCTTCGGGCGAAATGAAGAATTGGGCTATCTTTAAGGATGTGCCGTGGCAGACCCACAGATTTACCATTGAAAAGTACAACATCGGCGAAGGCGTTACCAGCATCGGCGATTATATGGCGTACATCTCTATCAACCCGGCACCCGAACAGCTGCAAGGTGTGGATTCCGTGCTCAGCGAAGTCAATCTCCCGAGCACTCTGGAGAGAATCGGTACTTCTGCATTTACCAACAATGCGAAGCTGACCAAGATTACGATTCCGGCTAAGGTTTCCTATATCGGTACAGGTGCATTCAGATTGATTCCGGGCATCAAAGTGACCATGCTGGGCACCAAGGCACCCGAAGTGCCGGAAGGCACCTCTGCTTTCGCCAAGTGCGGTTCAAACGCCGTGCTCAGCGTTCCGTGCAGCACACAATGGCACCGTGCCATCGTCAACAAGGCATTCCACTTCCCGGGTGCGGTGAAGTATAGAGACCACGCAAAGAAGAGTTTGGTAACGACCAAGAAAGCCATCAGTTTGAAAGCAAAGGGCTCTGCGATTACCAAGTGCAGTGTTTGCGGTACAGTGATTGCTTCGAAGTATTATACCTTGAACAAGGGCGCTAAATTTATGAGAGACAGTGCACAGTATCAGGTATCCGCAAAGGATAAGACCGTTAACTTAATCAGGTACACCAACAAGAAGGCGAGCAACGTTGTTATCGGCGCTGTGGTGAATTACGGCGGTGTGAAGTACACCGTTACCGGCATCGGCGCAAATGCATTTGCAGGCAAAAAGCTGATGAAGACCATTGTGTTGCCGGCAACCGTCAAGGTTATCGCCAGAGGCGCTTTCAACGGCTGTACAAACCTGAAGCTTGTGAAGTTTACCGGCACGGTTAAAGCATGGAAAGCCATTAAGGTCGGCGGGTTGAACACACCGCTGCGCAAGGCAAAGGTCACTTGTTCTCAGAGTTTGAAGTGTGCGCTTGCCAAAACCAAGTATGCCTACACCGGCAAGGTGATTACACCGAAGGTAATTGTAAAGGATACCAGAGGCAAATTGTTGGTACAGAATAAGGACTACACCGTAACCTATGCAAAGGGCAGAAAGCTTGCCGGCAAGTATGCGGTCAAGGTTACATTTAAGGGCATTTATGCCGGTTCAAGAATGCTGTATTTCAACATCTATGTCAACGGCAAGGGCTGATAAAAATGCCAATGGATTCGCTCAACCGCCGGTGAACGGACTGCGTGGGAGCGCACCGGGAAAAGCGGTAAAAGCGACAACAACTAAATAGGCAAAAGCCAATCGGGTGTGCAAACCGTTGCACACCCGATTATTTTTGTGCCTGTAAACCTTCCTGATGTGTTGCGCGGACTATAAGCGCTGTAAAAACGCTGCGAAGCGTTTCGGCACAGATGAAATTTGTATTGAAAAAAAGATTTATATTGCGTAATAAGAAAGAATGTGGTATACTCTCTATGATTGATTTAAATTTATACAGATTTTTTATATAAGGAAAAAGATTATTATGGGAGAGAAAAAACTAAGTTCACTTCAAGATAATATCAGTGTGATGTTCATATTGAACCTCCTTAAAAAGGGCTGGAAATTAATGGTTATTTTCATGCTCTTGGGTGCAGCGGCAGCATATGCAATTTCCACTTACTTTATTACGCCGCAGTATTCCTCTAATTTGAGTTTGTATGTTACCAATTCCAGCACTATGAATGGTGCGAGCTCCTCTTCGGACTTAAACTATTCCTCAAGATTGGCGCGTACCTATATCATCATTTTGCAGGAAGCAACCGTTAGAGAGCAGGTTGCCAACAAGCTGCACACAAAGGTTTCTGCCGGTCAGCTTTCCTCTATGGTTACCTTGGAGTCGGTTGACGATACGGAAGTTATCAAAATCAGCGCAACCAGCTCCGACCCTGAGCTTTCCGCAGAAATCTGCAATGTTTACGGTTCTGTGGCACCTGAGGTTTTGCAGAGAGTTGTAAAAGCGGGTTCTGTTGAAATTATCGGTAAAGCCAAGGCTTCCAGTTCGCCGATTTCTCCCAACATCCGCAACAATACACTCTATGGTGCGGCAGCCGGCGTGGCAGCTGCGATTATCGTGGTGCTTTTGAGAGTGCTGATTGATAACACCGTGCAAAGTGAAGAAGAATTCAAGAGAATTATCGGTATTCCCGTTTGGGCAAGCATCCCCAGCTTTACCAACAGCTCGAAGGATAAGCGCCATAAGGGTTCCGATGCGGCTGCATTGCGGCGTACCATCATCAATTCACAAACGCCCTTTGCAATCACAGAGGCGTACAAAAATGCGAGAACGAGTATGTCATTCTCCATTACCGATTCTTCCGCAAAAGCAGTGGTTATCACCTCTTGTGAGCCTGATGCGGGTAAATCCACCACGGTTGCAAACCTGGCTATGACCATGGCGAAAACCAATGCAAAAGTGCTTATTGTGGACTCTGACTTGAGAAAACCGATTCAGCACAAATACTTTAAGATTGACAACTCCAGAGGCCTTTCCGGCGTGTTGGCAGGTCACTACTCTGTCGGTTCCTGTATCAAGGAAGTGGCAAAGAACTTGTACCTGATGCCTTCCGGCGTTATTCCGCCGAACCCCTCGGAATTGATTGCTTCTCGAAATATGTCGCAGCTCATCAAAGAGCTTAAGAATGTTTATGACTACATCTTCTTCGATGCACCGCCCGCAAGCGTGGTGACGGATGCTACCGTTTTGGCACCGAAGGTCGATGGCGTTGTATTCATCGTTCGCCAGAATCGTACCGAATACGGTGATGTGCAGAAGATTATCGATGACATTCGCAGGTTGGATGGTAAGATTTTAGGTACCATTATTACCGACTCCTCGAACTTCTCCTCTATCGGTCTGTCAAGGTATAAGGCTTACGATTACCATTACGGCGGCGTATCGATTAAGAACGACAGCGCCAAGAAACAGGCGGAGAGCTCTAAAGAGGCAGCGCCGAAGCTGACACCGGCACCCAAGGCGCCCAAGGACACCGGCGGCAATAAATCATAACAAACAAAAGTCGTGAAGGAATCCTTCACGACTTTTTTTGTGCTTTTTTGGGCTCCGAGTGGAGAGCATATAGCGGGCATGACTTTATGGGATGATGTCGATGACCGTTAAGCGATTGTCGGCAATTTGAAACTTAATTTCTTTTCCGGCAAAAGCCATGCCGTACACACGCGCGGGGTCATTTTGGTAAGCGGGAATGGGTTTGTTGGCAAGCACTTTGCGCAGTGCCGGCAGCTTCTGCCCCATCTTGTCGGCTAAAGGCTTTTCAATAGAGACCTCCAGCTGTGCAAAGTCGACCTTTTGTGTAAAGCCGAAGGCGGCATCGCTGTGCACATCTGCTTCCACATAGGGCTTGATATCAAAGATGGGTGTGCCGTTCATCAAATCCGCACCGCTGACATAGAGAATCGGCGCTTCGGGCGCATCCCAATCAACGCGCTTGAGTTTTACACTCGAAAGCCCCAAGCGGTTGGGGCGAAAGGGTGAGCGCGAGGCAAACACGCCCACGCGGGTGTTACCGCCCAGGCGCGGCGGGCGCACGGTTGGCGAAAACGGTTTTTCCTCGTTGGCAGAAAACTCCCAAATCAGCCAGATGTGGGAGAATTCTTCTAAGCCTCTGACCGCTTCCTTAGAGCGGTAGGGTGGCTCGAATATAATTTTTCCCTCTAATTCTTCGACAATGCCGCTTTGGCGGGGAATGCCGAATTTTTCGGGGAACTCCGTAAAAATGCTTGCAATCTGTTCCATAGCGAATCCTTTGCATATAAATAAGGTAATTAAATAATAACAGTATGTGAATTTTTTTGCAAGTGTGTTGAATTTGGCGGCAAGATAGATTATAATAATACCATCAATTTATTGAGGTGACAACTATGGATGATAATAAAAACCGCGAAGAACAGGCAACGGAAATTTTGGAAGATGCGACTGAAGTGATACAAGAGCAAGAAGAAAACAAAACCGAGCTTGCGCAAGCGGAAGAGCCGGAAACCGAAGCCGCGCAGCAAGAAGCGGTAGCCTTGGAGCCGAAAGCAGAGGAGCCGAAAGCAGAGGAACCGGAAGCAGCAAGCGAAACACAGGCAGCTCCCGCAACCGCGGAGTCGAGTGCAAAAAAGCCCGGGCAAAAGAAGCTGTTGTTTATTGTCGCAGTAGCAATAGTGGCGGTGGCGCTTGTGGTCGGCGGCATTGTGCTGGCAAAGAAGGTGCACGACACCAAGGCGCAGTACACAATGGAGGATGGTTCACCGACACCGGATTCCCCACAGGGAATAGCGGATGGACACGGCGAGAAGGCAGAGGTGGTTACCGGTGAAGAAGCCACCAAGGGCGCTGAGGTAAAAGATGCAGATGCCATTGAAACCGTTACGGCTTTGAGCGACGAGCAATTAGGCTTAAAGAAAAAGGATTACAGCTTTATGGTGGCGCAGCAATCCTACATTATTAAAGGGGATGCCTATGTGCAGGTCATTGCCGCCAAGAAAAAGGAGAATAAAGATGGCTCTGTCTCTATTACTCCCTATGGAAAGTATTACATTTCGTTTGACGGCAAGACCATACTCAAAGAGGACATGAAAAACTTGGGCAACTACGAGGAAATCAAACAGTAAAAAGCTCGCAATAACAGTTTTACTGTAAAAAACAAATACAATAAAGCGAAAACACGCGCATCACAAGATGCGCGCGTTTTTTTACTATATAGATTTAAATATATAGATATGAAAAAAATATAATTATTAAATTTATATATTCAAATTTATCAATGATGATTTATATAAAACTTACTTTAAATTCAATAAATTTTATTTTTTATAATTTTAGATTTTGTATTGACAAATAGATATGTTTCAATATATAATAGTAGAGTAACAAAAATAGAGATTCATTGTGGCACTCGGGAGCACGCATCACAGCGCTTGGTGTGCCGGGGGGATTGAATGAATAGGAATACCAAGCACCTGCGGGCGGCAGAGGTGAAAAAAGCAGTCGCCTGCGCCAAGGTGTTTAAAGCGCTGGCAGATGAAAGCAGGGTAAAAATTGTGCTCATGCTTTCCACAGGCGCCACAAACGCCTGCGATTTTATTGATGAACTGCATATTTCTCAACCCACCTTATCGCACCACTTGCGCATTCTTCACGAAGCCGGTATTGTGCAGTGCGAAAAAGAGGGCAAATGGAGAATTTATTCTTTAACTGAGAGCGGGCAAACACTCGCGGCATATGTAAAAAACAAGTGAGGGTTATGTAATTGGAAAAGAAAAAAGCGCAAAAACAAGATTTTGTCATGCTGCTATTGGCATTTGTCACAAGCAGCTTTAGCTGGATAGCAAATATAGGGGAGTAATTGGGCGCATCACTCCCCATATGAAGCGGAGAAAAGGAACTGTTTTCACAGTTCCTTTTCTCTTTTGGAAGTCAATTCAATATTGCATTCCCCGGCGCTTAGTGATATAATAACACCATTGTATAGCAAGGGAGAAAGCGTATGATTTGTAACGGCATTGATTTTGATACTTATTTTCAACAGTATCCCGATGCGCAGGGGTATTTCGGCAAATACGGCGGTGTGTATATTGATGAGAATTTGAAAGCCGCCATGCAGGAAATCACCAAAGCGTATTTTTCGATTTGTCAGTCGAGGAAATTTATTGCGGAGCTGCGCCGCATTCGCGCGGAGTTTCAGGGCAGACCGACCCCGATTTCACATTTAGAGCGCCTTTCCGGTTACTTGGGCGGCGAGGTGCAGCTGTATGCCAAGCGCGAGGATTTGAACCATTCCGGTGCGCACAAGCTCAACCATTGCATGGGTGAGGCACTGCTTGCCAAGTATATGGGCAAGAAAAAAGTGATTGCCGAAACCGGCGCCGGGCAACATGGTGTGGCGCTGGCAACCGCAGCGGCATACTTCGGCTTGGAGTGCGACATCTATATGGGCAGCGTGGACATCAAAAAGCAGGCGCCGAATGTGGCAAGGATGAAGCTGCTGGGTGCCAATGTGGTGGAAGTAACCCACGGTTTGCAAACACTCAAAGAAGCGGTGGATGCTGCGTTTGAAGCATACAGCAAGGAATATAAGGATGCTATTTACTGCATCGGCTCGGTGTTGGGGCCGCATCCCTTCCCGATGATGGTCAGGGATTTTCAAAGCGTGGTCGGCATTGAGGCGCGCGAGCAGTTTGTGCAGATGACAGGGCATTTGCCGGATTCGATTGTTGCCTGCGTGGGCGGCGGCAGTAATGCCGCAGGGCTGTTTGCAGGCTTCCTCAATGACCCGGTGGAGATTTTCGGCGTGGAGCCTCTCGGCAGGGGTAAAAAGCTCGGCGACCATGCCGCCAGCTTAACCTACGGCACCGAAGGGGTGATGCACGGCTTCAATTCGATTATGCTAAAGGATGAAAACGGAGAGCCGGCACCGGTGTATTCGATTGCCAGCGGCTTGGATTACCCCTCCTCCGGTCCGGAACATGCTTTCTTAAAAGATATCGGCAGAGTCAAGTACGACACGGTCGATGATGAAGAAACCTTAGAAGCTTTCTACAAGCTTTCGCGCCTGGAAGGGATTATTCCGGCGATTGAAAGCTCTCACGCGCTCGCTTTTGCCATGCGCCTTGCCAAACAGATGGACCACGGCTCCATTCTTGTCAACCTCTCCGGCAGGGGCGATAAGGATATGGATTATGTGATTGAAAAATACGGAATTAGAGAATAAGAAGAACGTGCTGTCTCTTTGGAGACAGCCCGTTTTCGGTAATTTGTGTTCAGCTTTCAAAGAACTCGAACATGCGCTGTTGGTAATCGGGTGCGGTGTCGTAGGCATCGTGCCCTTTGTCTGAGTATAAATAGTACTGCGCTTGTGTCCCGCTGCGCAGGGCATTGTAAATGGCAATGGTCGGTGCACTGCCGAGAACAGCATCGTCCTCCGAGCCAATCACGAGCACGGGACAGCGAATGTCCGCAAGTTCCTTTGTGCAGTCAAAGCCCTCGATTGTCTTTGCCAGCGTGATAAAGCGGGCAAGCTCCTCTTCGGTGACAGTCTCGGAAGTCGCAAGGAACAGCGAACGGTATTTCTCATAAAAGGCGGTAGGGTAGATTTTTTTGCAAAAGCTTTCATAGAGCCCCGCGGCATCCTTTTGTTCGGCAAAGGCAATCCATTCTTCAATGGTGGCAAAGCCCGCTGCGCTCACCCGGGCGGCAGTGGAGCCGAGAATCATCTTTTTTACAAGCTCCGGGTGCTTGGCAGCAAGGAGCATGGCAATCATACCGCCCTGAGAAGCGCCGAACAGGCAGACCTCCTGCAGCCCCAAGGCTTGGATAGCGGCAGCGGTATCTTCCGCCATATCTTCTATAGAGTATGCTTGAGGAAGGACTTCGCGCCGCTCAAAAATAAAGCTTGTGTATTCTTCCTCAAAAACAGCATATTGGTTGGCAATCGCCACCGCGCTTTTCATCACACTTTTGACACTCAGCCCCGGTAAAATCACCAGCGCTTTGGCGCCGCTTCCAAAGCGAAAAAAGCGCATGCACATGTTGTCGGTTTGTATCATTTCAATCGGAATAGCCATTTAACGAGTAACCCTTCTTTTTTGTTATTATTATAGCACAGCAGCGCTCAAAAGTATAGGGCGCAGAGCAAAGCGGCACAACAAAAAGCCCTCTCAGGGTTCGAGTCTCTTTCATGGCGCGCTGCAAGGGACTGCGTCGAAACAAACTTCATAACAGAAAGAATTTGCAAGCAAATCCTTTAAGTGTTATTGCGTTTGTTTCTCCTCTCCCCAAAAACTTTTTGTGAAAACTTTTTGGGGTCCCCATTTTGGGGGTTCGAGTCCTATCACACCACACCACAACAAAAAGCACTCACAAGGGGCGCCCTCAATAAGGAGAGTAGCGATAACGAAGGTTTGCCCCATAATCCTATCCTTTCGCACAATAAGTTCGTTAAAATAAGTCCATTGGCGTCAGCCAAGAGTTACTATGTAAAGGGTAGTTTTTAACTACCTAATACATAATGACTGCGGCTCATTTGCGGCAAATTGAAACGCAGTTGTAGAAAGGAGCAAATCTTACTCGGAAACGAATAAAACAAGGCAACCACCTTAACAAACAAAAAATGATTTCCGAAAAATGCATCGTCATGCGGCTTTCAAAAAGCAAAAGCGTTACTTTTTTTGTTTTTGTAGGTGCCTGTTCGTGCACTTGGCTGTACACAAGCGACGCATAGAGTAAATTGCCCTTGCCCGAAGCGGATGCTTCAGTCAAGGGCTTTCAAATCTCCCAAGGGCGCACTTACTCACCACTCGAAAATTTCTGCAAGATTTTTTGGGCGGTGGTATTCTAACAGATGTTAGAATCGTGCGCTCTGCGATGCTATACGGCTTTCTTGAAGCCTGACGAACAGCTGAGATGTTCCCCTCGACTGTTTGTGCAAAAACGATTGATAATTATATATAAACAAAATTAGTATACTGAAATACGCTTCTTTCGTTATATGTGGTCAGCAGGCGAAAGTCAGGATTCAAATTAAATAGGTTAATTCTTATCATCGGATGGCTGTACGCTGTCCGGTGTTTGTTTTTTGTTGGTTGACAAAAAATATATAATAATGATAAAATAAAGAAGCCAAATAATGTTACAAATGAATATTATGCAGACATTGATGTGTGCTATTTTTATCTCTTTTGATAAAAATGCATGCTCTTTATTTGCTTACATCGGTCTGCGATTATGTGACATTGTTTGGCGACAGTTGGGCTTGCGTTTTTTTGGCGTACGGCATGGCTGTACGCCATTTTTGTTTAAGGAGGACTTTTTATGAAAAAAATCAGAAAACAAATGTCGGTGCTGATGATAATACTCACAATCATCTCGGTAGGTGGTTTTAGAGTATCAGCACTCGGTGCCGGTAACAGCATTTCAAATTCTACTGCAATTTCACTTGAAAAGAATTATAGCGGTACAATTACAGCTGACAATACTCAGGATTTTTATAATTTTTCAATTCCGTCATCAGGAAGAATTACCTTAGAACTGAATTCATATATGAAATATATCCGTTATGATGTTTATAATTCTTCCGGAACTTCCATATGGGATGGCGATACCTATTGGGAGTGGGATGAAACCTCCGGTGTGGGTCAAAAATTTGTAGATATCGACTTGACACAAGGCACTTATTATTTCAGCGCAAAAAGGAATGAAAGTAATAACGGAATTTATCGTTTTAAAATCTCCTTTACCTCAGCAAACGAAGGCTTTTCGGAGACAGGGACGGGCACAAACAATACGCTCCAAACAGCAAATTCTATCAGCCTTTCCAACTTATACAGAGGGCAGATTGCCTTAAACGATGACAAGGATTTTTATAAATTTTCAATTTCGTCATCAGGAAGAATTACCTTAGAACTGAATTCATATCGTCTGGGGCGATCTGACCAGCAGGAAGGACGTGGCTGCCTGTACGGAAGACGCAGACATCGTGCTGCATATCGCCGCTTTCGTGTCGCCCGCTGC
>JAFRLX010000054.1 GCA_017430965.1 Clostridia bacterium
GCCCGGAGCGGAGAGTGCCCCGCGGGGCACTCTCCGCTCCGCTTCTACTATATCTTTACAACCTATTTTACTGTTCTGACTTTCAACAGGACTTACCTATGCGCTGACACTAAAGACTTACCTATGCGCTGACTAAACATGCCGCTTGCGGCACACTGAACACTGAAAACTGAACACTGAACACTACAAGTAAATGATGAGCAGAAACCGTTTGGTTTCTGCTCGTACCATTTACTTGTTCATCAACCATCCTTTAATATCGGAAACGCCTCTGAATTTTTCAAATGCTTCGCCGTTCGGAATGACCAGGGTCGGTGCCTGCTTGATGCCGTATTTGCCGACAAGTTCGGGCTGTTCATCTGCATTGAGTGCCGTGTACTGAATCCCGGCTTTGTCGAGCAGTGCCGCTGCCGCTTTGCAGTTCGGGCAGGTCGCTGTCTTAAAGAGAATCACGCCCTCTTCGCCTGCTGTGTCTTCTGCCGCTGCAGCACCCTTGACTTCCACCTTCACCGGTTCATCAACCGGCGCCGGGTTCGGCCCTTGGTGTGTCAGATGGCTCCTGCCGATGTTATACACCTTGCGGTCTTTGTATTCCTGTGCTTTACCATCGTTCCAGTTCTGAATCGGTCTGTAGTAACCGGTGATGCGGCTGTTGACCTCGGTCTTGGCACCGCAAATCGGGCAGGTATACTGCTCGCCGGTGAGGTAACCGTGATCCCTGCAAACCGAGTAGGTCGGTGACATGGTATAGTAGGGAAGCTTGTAGTTTTCGGCAATCTTTCTGACCAAATTCGCTGCGGCTTTCCAATCCGGCAATTTCTCACCCAAGAAAGCGTGGAAAACGGTACCGGAAGTGTAAAGTGTTTGCAAATCGTCTTGAATATCCAGTGCCGAGAAAATATCCTCGGTGAAGCCTACCGGCAAGTGAGAGGAATTGGTGTAGTAAGGTGTGCCGTTCATATTGGCAGTGATGATATCCGGGAAATCCTCCTTATCGTGCTTCGCAAAGCGGTAGGTAGTGGATTCTGCCGGAGTAGCCTCCAAGTTGTAGAGGTCGCCGTACTGCTCCTGGTAATCGGAAAGGCGCTCTCTCATGTGGTTGAGCACATCGCGTGCAAAGCGCTGCACCTTTTCATCGGTCAAATCCGCTCTAAGCCAGTTCGCATTTAAGCCCACTTCATTCATACCGATTAAGCCGATGGTGGAGAAGTGGTTGGCAAAAGTTCCGAGGTAGCGCTTAGTGTAGGGATACAAGCCTTGGTCAAGCAGGGTTGTGATAACCTTTCTCTTCACGCTCAGGGAACGCGCTGCCAAATCCATTAAGTGGTCGAGGCGCTTATAGAAATCCTCTTCATCGGTTGCCTGATAGGCAATTCTCGGCAGGTTGATGGTCACCACGCCGATGGAACCGGTGGACTCACCGGAGCCGAAGAAACCGCCGGACTTCTTGCGCAGCTCACGCAAGTCAAGGCGCAGCCTGCAGCACATGGAGCGCACATCGCTCGGCTCCATATCGGAGTTGATGTAGTTGGAGAAATAGGGTGTGCCGTATTTCGCGGTCATTTCAAAGAGCAGCTTATTGTTCTCTGTTTCATTCCAATCAAAATCGCGGGTGATGGAATAGGTCGGAATCGGATACTGGAAGCCTCTGCCGTTGGCATCGCCTTCAATCATAATCTCAATAAACGCCTTGTTGACCATATCCATTTCCTTTTGACAGTCGCCGTAGGTAAAGTCAACCTCTTTGCCGCCGATAATGGCAGGCAGGTTCTTTAAGTCGTTGGGTACTACCCAGTCGAGGGTAATGTTGGAGAACGGCGCCTGTGTGCCCCAGCGAGAGGGAGTGTTGACACCGTAAACAAAGGATTGCACACACTGCTTGACTTCCTTTTGCGAGAGGTTATCAATTTTAACAAAAGGAGCAAGGTAAGTGTCAAACGAAGAGAATGCCTGCGCGCCTGCCCACTCGTTTTGCATGATGCCCAGGAAGTTCACCATCTGGTTGCAAAGGGTGGAAAGGTGGTTTGCCGGAGAGGAAGTGATTTTACCGGGCACGCCGCCAAGACCTTCCTGAATCAACTGCTTGAGCGACCAGCCTGCGCAGTAACCCGAAAGCATGGAGAGATCATGCAGGTGAATATCGGCATTTCTGTGCGCTTCCGCAATTTCATCATCATAAACTTCGCTCAGCCAATAGTTCGCGGTAATCGCGCCGGAGTTCGAAAGAATCAAGCCGCCCACCGAGTAGGTCACGGTTGCATTCTCTTTGACACGCCAGTCGTTAATTCTCAAATAGTTATCTACAATATCCTTATAGTTTAACAATGCGGAATTGATATTGCGGATTTTTTCGCGCTGTCTTCTGTAAAGAATGTAGGCTTTTGCCACATCGGCATAGCCGGACTCGGAAAGCACCTTTTCCACGGAATCCTGAATCGCTTCAACCGTGATTTTATCATCTTGAATCTTATCTTCAAAATCGGCTGTGACATGCAGCGCGATTAAGTCAATGATGCTGGGGTGTGTTTGTCTGCCTTTGGCTTCGAAAGCCCTTGCGATGGCGTTACTGATTTTTGCTATATCAAACTCACTGATGCTGCCATCTCTTTTGATAACCTGGTACATATTCTCTCCTTTTCCTCGTTTTTTTGTCGGTTATATTTCTTTCATTCTCAAAAATAGAGCGCCTCATATCTTGACAGGTGCAAGATGAAAGCGCTTTCGCCTGTGCGGTCCTACTTACCGCTGCCAAAAAAGCTGTTTTTTTGTTGCTTTGCTTCTTCGGCACTGTAAGACCAATTCTACCATATGTAGTGGTGAATGTCAATATATTCTATTAAAAAAATCAGCAAACACAAGATATTGTGTTTTTATTCCCCCTCGGGTGTAAAGCAAAACTACTATACAGACAGCGCATTCGCTATCTGTATAGTAGTTAGTTTTCAGTGTTCAGTGTTTAGTGTTCAGTGTCAAGGCTACGCCTTGTTATTGCCCGAAATTCGCGTTACATAAGGTGGTAATCATCGTTTATACTGAAAACTGAACCCTGAAAACTGAAAACTGACAAGCGCGGTTTGCTGCGCAAACCCGCTTGTCACTCAACGCCGCGCAGCTGTGTGTTATCCACATACTGCTTTGCCACATCGGCGCAGCGATACATTTTGTCAAACGAGGGCGCGCTCAGATTGCCGTAGGGCACACTTTCCCTATCGGTAAAGCGCTGCAAAAAGTAGCGCGGCGCTCCGGCAATCAATGCGCCGATGGCTTCAAAGTCAGCCTCCTCGTGGAGTTCATCAATCACCGTGGTGCGAAATTCAAAATCGGTGCTGCCCTGCATTAAAAGAGAAATGCTCTCTTTTATGATATCCATATCCACCGTTTCCATGCCGCAGGTGAGCGCATATTTTGCAGGGCTGTTTTTAACATCCATTGCCACATACTCAACCAATTCCTCTTTTAAAATGTTTTCCAGCAGTGCAGGATGGTAGCCGTTGGTATCGAGTTTGACCGCATAGCCCTCGGCGCGAATATGGCGAATCAGTTCCGGCAGATCTTTGTGCAGGCAGGGTTCCCCGCCGGTAATGGCAACGCCTTCGAGCAACCCTTTACGGCCTCTCAAAAAGCGCAGCAGTTCTTCTTCATCCATCACAGGCGCTGCCGTGCCGTCAATGAGTTCAAAATTGTGACAAAACGGGCAGCGAAAATCGCAGCCGCCCAAAAACACCGTGCAGGCAACCCTGCCCGGAAAATCAAGCAATGTCATTTTTTGTAATCCGTGTAATTTCATCATTTTCCTCGCTTTGTTCGGTAAATCAGGATTTGTGGAGCCCTTGCGGCTCCCAAATCCTTATTAAATGAATAGTGAATAATGAATGATGAATAATTAAGGGCGACACATTCGCACTTGATTATATATCCCCTCTGTCGGCTTTGCCGACATCTCCCCTAAGGGGAGAAAAGTAGCAAAGTTTCAGTAAAAATCATTAAAATAATGAATTACTCATTCTTTTCTAATCGGGTGAGGGTGTCCCTCCCTCAATTTTTCACTATTCATTATTCATCATTCATTACAAATAAGGTTTGCGCGCTCGTAGAGCGCAGCAAATCCTTATTTGTCAAACTGCTGCCAATATGTGCATATTCCTTATCTCTGCATCCTCAATGCCGTCATTGACCGAGTAGGCGTGTTTTTCCAAATCACCGCAAATGGCTTTAGTCAGCGCTTGGTCAACCAATTCATCAATCACATCGGCACAGATGCCTTCTATCACATCGTGTTTCTGCTCGGCGGTGTCGCCTTCGTTGGGTGTGGTTAGCAGGTACTCAAACAGCTCCGCTTCGATTGCCAGCTTCGGCAAAGTGCGCAGCGCGCAAAAGCTCCATTTGTAATAGGGTTCGTAAGCGTTGTTGAGTAAAAAAATAACATGCATCGCACTCTTGACAAACTCAAATACCGCAAGCTGCGCTGCCGCCTGCTCGCCGTGGGCAAGGCAGCGCGCATAATTATACTGCCCCGCCTGCGCCATCAGCAGCAGGTTTCCCGCTATCTTTTTGAGCCGGATTTCCTCCGGAAAGGTCTGCAGCTCACTCCTGATTTGTGTTAATGCGCCGTAGTTATCAAAAAACAAAACGCCGTTGGTGATTTCCGCAAAGCTCTGCTCGGGTATGGTGAAATACTGTTGCGGTGTCAGCACGCCGTCTGCCGCGCCTAACTTTTCTTCCAAAAATTCGCTCAGGCGCATTACCCCGTGGCGTGCACCGCCGACCGGGGAAAGCATTGCCCGCCGATAGCCCATAAACTCTTTCGGGAGCTTGGCATATGCTCTCTCGAGCGCAAATGCCTGCTTGCGGTCTACCACCTCTTCACCGGGTAAAAAAATGCAAAAGCCGGGTTCAAAGTCGTGGTCGGCGGAAATGTCATCATCAAAACCGAAGCACTCTGAACCGCTGCCAATGCACCCGACTGCCAAATACGGCAACAGGTCGGCAAACTGCTCCTCAAGCACCGGTTTCCCGCACTGTTCATAATACGCTTTGGATAACTCAATCCCTTTCATAAATGCTCTCCGCTCTTTTGTTTAATTCCTGTGCCGCCAAAAAGTACCCGTAGTAAGAAAAACTCGGTGCGCACTTTTCACACACAAAGGCATAGTAGCCATCGTGCTTGACATCGCTTTCGGTGAGCAAATCATAGGCTTTGTCCACCCACTCGAAGATTTGCGGTTCTGCCGCTTCGTGCCCTAACTGCGCTTCGAGCGCATCTGCCATATTTAAATAGGTAATTGCCTGCTCAAGCGCGCCGCCTTCCACCTGCTCCATCACCGCAAGCGCCTTTTCATACAGGGCAAACGCCTCTTCAAAGTTCGCAAGCGCCACATAGGTCAGCGCCATATTGTTATACAGCCCGCCCAACAGCTCCGGTGAAGTGCCGGGAGTGCTTTCATATACTGCTTTGGCTTTTTCAAAGAGAGCGATGGCTTTTTCATTTTCTCCGAACGCATTATAGGCAGTGGCAACATTGGTGTAGGTAGTGCCGGCGCTGATGTGGTTTTCAAAGCCGAGTGCTTCCACTAAGCGCAGGGCTTCTTGCGCGCTCTCAAACGCACCTTCTCTGTTAGCGGTTTTGCGAAAATGCCCTACCAGTTCATTGCGCAGCATCAGCTCCCCGCCCCGGTCTGCACCGAGCTTGGCTTCCTCCAGCCAATAAAGCAAATGCCGCTCGGCGCCTTCATAGTCACGGTGCGCCATGTATTCATTCATTTTTTGGATAATGCGCTGCTGGGGCACCGCCTTCACGGTCGGCTTTGCGCCGTAGGGGTCATCACACAGCAGGCAGCGCGGCTCCGCATAATCTTCGGGGGTTAAGTAGCCTTTATCCTCACCCATCGTTTTTTCTCCTATTCAATAGATATTGTGTCTTAAACAATAAAAAACACTAAGTATTGTGTATATACTGTTTTTTATCATACAGGAAAACAGCGGTGAAGTCAATAGAAAAACACAAGTTCGCTTGAGCGAACTTGTGTTTTGTTTTCAGTTTTCAGTGTTCAATTTTCAGCAGTGCCGCTTGCGGCACAATGAAAAGCGAGTTCGCTAAAACGAACTCGCTTCAGACTGTCGAAAAAGTGGCTGAAACCACGCGACTATTTATCATTCTTATAATATCATTTTATTTTTAAATTGTGTTAAATCATTCTTTATAGATAAGTAATTTAAAGCATAATATTACGAAATCGCCGTAAATACGGCGATTTTGCGTTTTTGCCAATCTCTGCTTGCGGTACCATCGTACAGCTCAGCGCAGAGATTGGCAAATTTCATCTCAC